>JACMME010000123.1 GCA_014379205.1 Gemmatimonadaceae bacterium | reverse complement strand
TGGAAGGACTCGAGTGGCTCCCCAAAAGCGACATTCTGACGTACGAGGAAATCACCGAAATCGTCGCACAGCTTGCGCCCTTGGGACTGCGCCGACTCAGAATTACGGGCGGCGAGCCCACGATTCGGCCGGATTTGGCGCGACTCATCGCTATGCTTCGCGGTGTGAACGGAATAGAGGACATAGCTCTATCCACCAACGGAGTCCGTCTACCCGAAATGGCCGGCAGCCTTCGCCAGGCTGGTCTGGACCGTGTCAACATCAGCGCGGATAGCCTTCGTCCCGACCGCATCGAGAGTATCGCGCGCCGGCGTCTCCCATTCGATCCAGTACGGTCCGCACTCGCCGCCCAAAACGCCGGTCTCGATCCAATCAAGATCAACGTAGTCGTAATGCGTGGCATCAACGATGACGAAGCTGGTGACTTCGCGAGACTCACTCTGGATCACCCTTGGCACGTCAGATTTATCGAGCTCATGCCTGTGGGAGAGATGCGGGCTTTGACGTGGGATCACGTTGTACCCAGCGACGAGCTACTCGACCGGCTTTCCGGCATCGCACCGCTGCTGGCCGCCGGCGGTCCGGCACGCGGCAACGGCCCAGCGAAGTACTATGCGTTTCCGGGAGCAGCTGGAACCATCGGCGTCATCACGCCCATGTCGCACACTTACTGTGGTTCCTGCAACCGCGTTCGACTCACTGCTGATGGACGGCTGAGGACCTGCCTCTTCGGGGATCACGAGGTAAATCTGCGCGACTCGCTTCGGGCGGGCGAGGACCTCATTCCACTCTATGTGCGCGCGCTTTCAGAGAAGCCAAGGGAGCACAATCTGCTGCAGATGCAGGTGGGCGGGCTGCGCGCCCTTTCTCAGGTTGGCGGATAGTTTAAATCGGCTTGCCCGGCACGAACTCAACCCGCTCTGAAGTCACGCCTAACACGCGGCCACAGCGTTGCCGCCCGTACACCTGGGCGATAAACTTCCCGCCTGCCAAGCTATAGCAGGCTTCCAACTCCCGATCCCCATCGCCCACTCCGCAAAATGGTCAACAAAATAACCGTCGTCGGCGCCGGCAACGTTGGCGCAACCACCGCGCAACGCCTCGCCGAGAAGGAGCTTGCCCGCCAGGTGGTGATGGTGGACGTGGTTGATGGCGTTCCACAGGGGAAGGGGCTCGACCAATGGGAGTCGGCACCGATTGAAGGGTTCGACACGCGTGTGATTGGCACGAACGGATACGATGAGACCAGTGAATCGGACATTGTAGTCGTGACTGCCGGAATCGCGCGCAAACCAGGAATGTCGCGCGACGATCTTCTGAACACGAATGCGGGCATCGTCAAGCAGGTATCGGAGAACATCAGGCGATCGTCACCGAATGCCATAATCGTGATGGTGTCCAACCCGCTCGATGCGATGTCATACGTCGCCATGAAGGTGACGGGCTTCCCGCGCGAACGAGTTCTTGGTATGGCTGGTGTGCTCGATACGGCCCGCTACAGATCCTTCATCGCCGAAGCGCTGGACGTCTCCGTGGGCGACATTCAGGCGATGGTGCTCGGAGGGCATGGCGACACGATGGTGCCCCTGATCTCCTACACCTCTGTCAGCGGCATCCCCATCACTCAGCTCCTGGATCGCAAGACCCTGGACGCCATCGTTGACCGCGCCCGAAACGGCGGAGCCGAAATCGTGAAGTATCTCAAGACAGGGTCGGCATACTACGCGCCCTCATCGGCGGCGGTCCAGATGTGTGAGGCAATCGTGAAGGACAAGAAGCGCATTCTGCCGTGCGCCGCGTGGCTGACCGGCGAGTACGGAATGTCGGACATTTTCCTGGGTGTGCCGTGCAAGCTCGGGCGCGGCGGTCTCGAGAAGATCATTGAAGTGGAGCTGACCAGTAAGGAGCGAGTAGACCTGGGCAAGAGCGCCGACGCCGTCCGCGAGCTGATCAACATCGTCAAGCTTTAGTAGCTGTGGCGCACGCGGGCGCGGTGAATCCAGCAGCAAGATTCTGGGGCTCGACAATCGGGAAAAAAATGGTGATGGCCGTTACCGGCATTATCATGATCGGCTTCGTGGTCGGTCACGTGCTGGGAAACCTGCTCGTCTTTCGCGGACCGGAGAAGCTGAACTCGTATGCGGCGTTCCTGCGAGGGACGGGCGGTGCTTTGTGGTTGGCGCGCCTGGTTCTCCTCGCATCCGTCATCATGCACGTCGTGGCTGCTGTTCAATTGACCCGGCTGCAACGGAAAGCACGCCCCATTGGCTACGACCGGCAGGAGCCGCAGGTCTCAACACTGGCCGCCCGGACCATCCGCTGGGGTGGGTTGCTGATCTTCTTTTTCGTGATCCTGCATATCCTGCATTTCACTACTGGGACGCTGCACCCCACCTTCAACCACACCGACGTATACGCCAACATGATATCGGCTTTTCGCGTCCCATGGATTGCGGCGCTTTACGTAGTTGCCATGGCCGCGCTGGGATTGCACTTGTACCACGGAATGTGGAGCTCCGTTAGAACTCTGGGGATGAATCGCGCGTCCCGCGACCCCCTCAAGCGTCGCGCCGCCGCTCTGCTGGCCGCTGTCGTCTGGCTCGGATTTACGATCATCCCGGTGGCTATTCTCGCCGGGTTCCCCAGCTAGGAAAGACATGGAACTACGATCGCGTGTTCCTACCGGACCGCTCGAAGGAAAGTGGGAACGCCACAAATTCGAGATGAAGCTGGTGAACCCTGCCAACAAGCGGAAATACACAATCCTGGTGGTTGGATCGGGATTGGCCGGAGCTTCTGCCGCAGCAACACTCAGCGAGCTGGGCTACAACGTCAAATGCTATTGCTTCCAGGATTCGCCGAGGCGCGCGCACAGCATAGCCGCGCAGGGAGGAATAAACGCGGCGAAGAACTACCAGAATGACGGCGATAGTATATACCGGCTCTTTTACGATACCGTGAAGGGGGGAGACTTTCGCGCGCGCGAAGCGAACGTGTACCGTCTCGCGCAAATCAGCGTCACCATAATCGACCAGTGCGTGGCGCAGGGTGTTCCCTTCGCGCGCGAGTATGGAGGGCTGCTTTCAAATCGGTCCTTTGGCGGAGCTCAAGTTTCCCGGACTTTCTACGCTCGTGGTCAAACAGGGCAGCAGCTGCTGCTTGGCGCATACCAGGCTCTGGAAAAGGAGATCGCCAACGGCGGGGTGACAATGTATCCGCGCACCGAGATGCTCGATCTTATCGTTGTGGATGGCCGGGCGCGCGGGATTGTCATTCGAAACGAACTGACCGGGAAGATCGAATCCCACCTTGGCGACGCTGTGGTGCTCGGCACCGGAGGCTACGGAAACGTTTTTTACCTTTCCACCAACGCCAAGGGAACCAATACGACTGCGATCTGGCGGTCGTACAAGCGCGGCGCCGCCTTCGGGAATCCGTGCTATACGCAGATCCATCCCACCTGCATTCCAGTAAGCGGAGACTATCAGTCGAAGCTCACCCTCATGAGTGAGTCGTTGCGGAACGATGGTCGCGTCTGGGTGCCGAAAAAACAAGGTGACAAGCGGCCTCCGCACGAGATTCCGGAGGCGGAGCGCGACTACTATCTCGAGCGAAAGTATCCGAGCTTCGGCAATCTTGCACCGCGCGACATCTCGTCGCGGAGCGCGAAGGAGGTTTGCGATGAGGGACGCGGCGTAGGCGAGACTGCGCTGGGGGTCTACCTGGATTTCGCAGACGCCATAAAGCGGCTTGGCGAGGCCAGCATTCGCGAGCGCTACGGTAATCTCTTCGAGATGTATCAGCGCATCACGGACGAGGATCCCTACAAGATCCCGATGCGAATCTATCCGGCAGTGCATTACACCATGGGCGGGCTTTGGGTGGACTACAACCTCATGAGCACCATCCCGGGCCTGCACGTCATTGGCGAGGCGAATTTCTCGGATCACGGAGCGAACAGGCTTGGAGCGAGCGCTCTGATGCAGGGGCTGGCTGATGGCTACTTCGTTTTACCATACACTATTGGTGACTATATCGCTTCGGCAAAGCTTGCGCCGGTCACCACGGATCATCCAGTGGTGCGTTCAACGGAAGCAGATGTAACCGAGCGAACCAAAAGGTTGCTCGCGATTAAGGGTAAGCGGACGGCGGCGTCTTTTCATCGCGAGCTGGGAAAAATCATGTGGGACAACTGCGGAATGGCGCGCAACGAGCAGGGACTCAAGCGTGCGCTGAAGGAGATCCCGGCGCTTCGCGAGGAGTTCTGGGAAAACGTCAACGTTCCGGGCGCCAGCGCCGAGTTGAACCAGTCGCTCGAGCATGCTGGACGCGTGGCCGACTTCCTGGAGCTCGGCGAACTGATGTGTCTTGACGCTCTGCATCGGACGGAGTCGTGCGGCGGACATTTTCGCGAGGAAAGTCAGACGCCTGACGGAGAAGCGCTGAGAGACGACGAGCATTTCACGTACGTGGCTGCCTGGGAGTATGCTGGCCCCGAGAGTGAGCCGATTCTCAACAAGGAGCGGCTGATCTTCGAGAACGTAAAGCTCTCGCAGCGGAGCTACAAATGAGGGCAGAAAGGAAATTGCAGCTGGCCGTGCGACATCGGCGCATTTCGGATTGCGGCTTCCGGATTGCGGACTGCGGCATTAATCGGAAACGCGAGTCAATCGGTTCTATCCGCAATCCGGAATACGCAATCCGCCCTTCACGATGAACCTCACACTCCGTGTCTGGCGCCAGTCGGCACCTGATGCCCGAGGAAGTATCGTCAACTATGAGGCCAACGACATCAGCCCGGACATGTCCTTTTTGGAGATGCTCGATGTCGTGAACGAGCGACTCACCGAGCGAGGTGAGATACCGATTGCTTTCGACCATGATTGCCGGGAAGGAATTTGCGGCTCGTGCGGCGTGATGATCAACGGCGCCGCGCATGGGCCAATGAGAGGCACAGCGACCTGCCAGCTCCACATGCGAAGCTTCACGGACGGCGACACTATCACGGTAGAGCCATGGCGGGCCAGGGCTTTCCCTGTGATAAAGGATCTCTGCGTAGACAGGAGCGCGTTCGACCGCATTATCGCCGCTGGCGGATACGTGTCGGCAAATACAGGAGGTGCGCGCGACGCCAATGAGATTCTCATCCCGAAGGAAAACGTCGACACAGCAATGGATGCGGCAGCATGCATCGGTTGCGGGGCGTGTGTGGCGGCCTGCCCCAATGCTTCAGCATCCCTGTTTACCGCGGCAAAGATCACCCATCTCGGGCTTCTCCCTCAGGGCCAGCCGGAGCGCTATCGCCGGGCCTTGCGCATGGTGACACGGATGGATCTCGAGAGCTTCGGAGGTTGCACCCTGTTTGGCGAGTGTCAGGATGCATGCCCAAAGGAAATCAGCATTGATACCATTGCCCGTATGAATCGAGACTATCTCAAGGCCGTAATGATCGCGAAGGCTGAGCCCGATTCAACCACAGCGTAAATCAGGCGGGGCTCCAGTGCCTCTGAGCGGGGACATCGCCAGTGCGGAGTGGAACATCGGCACGGCTGTGAGGACGCGTTCGGTTGCGCTTGCCGCAGTCATTCTGCTGGTCGGCGTCCTGTCCTCCCCGGTTACCGCCCAGTACAACCCGCCCGGTTTCGGCCCGGGGGCTCGAATACGCCTGGCAGACACCACGCGCAGCTCGCGCCCTGTCAACGGTCGCCTCTTGCGCGTGACTAGTGATAGCCTCTTTTTACGAATCTGCATGACGTTGCACCCGTGGGATACTCGCTCGATAACATAGCTTCGCTCGAGATCCATCGCGGACGACCGGCGCCGGGAAAACGTATGCGGCGGTGGGCGGCCGGAGGGCTCCTCGCTGGAGCAACAGTCGGCTTTTTGATCGGCAACAGTGGTTACCGGCGAGGCTGCCCCGATTGTAATAGACTGGAATTGGGCCGTTCCAAAGCAGCGGGAGCCCTGTTCGGGGCGACAGGCGGTGCCACGGTTGGCGCGGTGATTGGGTACCGACGAACGCCAGAAGTATGGGAGCGAATCTCAGTCCCTGTTCATCCGCCGCCGAGTCCCGAAGATCGGTAAGTCTGGATTTGCGAAATGCCTGCAGCGGTCGGCAGATTGTCAGTCACACCGGCCGCGCTTCATCACCAGCAGGCATACAACACTTCGAAAGCCGAAACAACATGACCACTCCCAGTACCGGACCCGGCGGCTTCAGGAATGAAGAGGCCAATCTTGGCGGAGCCGACGCTGCCGGCAAGACAGGCTACGGCAGTGGAGGCGGCACCGAGCCGGAGGGAAGGCAACCCGAAGAGGCAGGCAAGAAGGGAGTGACAGCCAGCGTAGGCTCGGGGGGTGGCTTCGGAATCGGTGGTATTGTTATCACCGCAATCGTGATTGCTCTCGCCGCATTCTTCGGGTTCGCGTTTTTCCGATAGCCACATGGCGTTGTCACCCTCGGCGCTACTCACCCTCGCATAGCGCGCAGGCCACAAGCCGCTTATTGGCTGCAAGCATGGCGGACCGCAAAACGCTTTGGATCTTCGAACGAACGGCGGTAAGCAGATCGTCCAATGGCTACAGCCGGGGAAGCGTTACGCCTTTCTGCCCTTGATATTTTCCGGCCTTGTCCTTGTAGGACACCTCCGGCTCTTCGTCTCCCTCGAAAAAAAGCACCTGCGCGATGCCCTCGTTGGCGTAGATCTTCGCCGGTAGAGGTGTTGTGTTCGAGATCTCGAGCGTCACGAAGCCTTCCCACTCCGGCTCGAACGGGGTCACGTTCGTGATAATCCCGCACCGCGCGTAGGTGGACTTCCCAACAGTTACAGTGATCACATTGCGCGGGATGCGAAAGTATTCCACGGACCGCCCCAATGCGAAGGAGTTTGGCGGCACAATGCACACGTCGCCGTCAAACTCCACAAAGGATTTCGGGTCGAAGTTTTTGGGGTCGACGATAGAATTGAGAACGTTCGTAAAAATGCGAAACTCTCGCGCGACCCGCATGTCATAGCCGTACGAGCTAACTCCGTATGAAATGACACCATTTCGTACCTGACGGTCTTCGAAGGGCTCGATCATCGCGTGCTCGAGTGCCATACGGCGAATCCATCGGTCGCTTTTGACTGACATATCCTTTTTTTGGTGTTGCGGAGCGGGGTGGGTCGCGGATGCCTGATCCTGGCGCAGTGCCGGGTTCGCCGGAGTTGATCCGCAAGGGGCGCAAATGTATCAGTAGCGGGCGCGGTTGCACAGGGCGCGTCGATAAGGTTAGTTTTTCTCCTGCCAAGAGTACGTGAAATTTTTCACATGGGCGGAAACGCGATGGAAATTCGAGCATATCTGCCGCTGTTATTGCTAATGGGCTTCGTCATCATGAACGCGGTGATGATGCTTGGGCTTTCGCATCTCACAATGCGCTCGCGCCCCACGGCTGTTAAGCAAAGTGCGTATGAATCGGGAATTCCGCCTCTGGGCGACGCGCGCGAGCGGTTCTCGGTGAAGTTTTATCTCGTTGCGATGCTGTTCATCATCTTCGATATCGAGACCGTATTCATGATTCCGTGGGCGAGCCACTACAGGCAGCTGTCTTGCGCGGTTCCGCTTTCGAATGGATTGTGCCCCGCGGGCAACACGTCGTTTTTTGGACTGGGCGAGATGCTGGTGTTCATGTTGATTCTCTTCGTGGGCCTCGCGTACGTATGGAAAAAGGGGGCGCTGCAATGGGATTGACCGCGCGCTCCGATACCCGGATCGTTACACATGATCCCGAGTCGCATGAGAGCTGGCTCACGACCACGCTCGATACGCTGGTAAACTGGTCGCGCAAAAACTCCCTCTGGCCAATGCCATTCGGTACGGCATGTTGCGCTATCGAGTTCATGGCTACTGCCGCGAGCCGATTCGACCTCGCCCGCTTCGGAATGGAGCGCATGAGCTTTTCTCCCAGGCAGGCCGACGTTCTCATCTGTGCTGGAAGAGTTCCGTTCAAGTTGGCGCCCGTAATACGAATGATCTGGCAGCAGATGCCGCAGCCGAAGTGGTGTATTTCCATGGGAGCGTGTGCATCGTCTGGCGGCATGTTCGACAATTACGCTGTGGTGCAGGGCATCGATACAATCATTCCCGTGGACGTTTATGTGCCGGGGTGCCCCCCGCGGCCGGAGGGATTGATTTACGGCATCCGCATGCTGCAGGAAAAAATCACGAACGAGAGGATGGCGGATAAGCTGATTCGCGATGAGATGGAGCCGAACTCCGGAAGTGGTCTCTACATCCCGGCTGCGGCAATAGATGAGCTATCGGAGCCATTCGGAAATTCGGTACACCAAACGCGATCAGGTCTGTGAAGTCACGCTTCTCCGCGGTAATTCCCGGGAGCGCGGCACCTGACGCCGCGGCCCCAGTCACGCAGAGGAACGTTCCGAACCGTGGCGGTCCGGCCAATCCTTCCGCTGCGGATCTGCAGAACCGTTTTGGCTCCGCCATCAAACGCGTAGATGTCATCTGGGGAGAGACAATCGTTTATGTCGATCCTGCCGCCGTGAAAGAGATCATACAGTGGCTGCATGATGATCCTGCCCAGCGGTACGACTACCTGTCCGACGTAACGGCCGTCGAATACCGCGATCTCGAGCGGCTGCTTGAAGTAGTTTGGCATGTGCGCTCCCTCCCATATCGCCGCTTCCTGCGCATTAAGGCGGAACTGCGGAAGGATCGGCCTTTGGAGGTCGACAGCGTGTGGAGCATCTACAAGGGCGCTGATTGGCTCGAGCGCGAGTGCTATGACATGTTCGGGATCAAGTTCAAGGGACATCCCGATCTTCGGCGCATTCTGATGTGGGAGCAGTACCGCGAAGGCTATCCCTTGCGAAAGGACTTCCCGCTTCGCGGTCGCTTCAGCCGAGCCGAACAGCTTCGGCAGGCGCTTTCGGCAAATCCAGAAGCGCGGTATTCCATGGAAGAGCTGAGCATCGCTGAGGCGTTCGAGGATCTACCGGAGGACATGCGTAACCGGCTGCGCGGCGGCGAAAGGACGGGGGAGTAGGTATGGCAACTCTAAAACGAACGGTGGAAGTCGCGCTCGGCACGTCCGGAATTGACCGGAGCGGTCGTGCAGTCCGCTCACCACTGACAGTTACGGAGAATGGGGGGGTTTCAACCCTCGAGCCACCACCACCCATCGAGCCGCAGCTCGAGGGCGAGCATATGCTCATCAACATCGGGCCGCAGCATCCTGCCACGCACGGCGTATTGAGACTCGTGCTCGAGCTCGATGGCGAAACGGTCGTCCGGTGCATTCCGCACGTCGGCTACCTGCACTGTGGGTTCGAGAAGATCGGAGAATACCGGCAGTACAATCAGATCATACCCTGGACGGATCGCGAGGATTACCTCAACTCGATCGGTAATAACGTCGCCTTTGCGCTTGGCGCCGAACGGCTCTTCGGCATTGACGTAACTCCCCGGTGCGTGGTGCTGCGAGTGATAGCGATGGAGCTGTCGCGTATCATTTCGCACCTTGTCTGGCTCGGCACCACATGCATTGACATAGGCGCCTTCACACCATTTCTCTGGAGCTTCGAGCAGCGGGAGAATGTGTACAAGCTCCTCGAGGATTGGGTTGGCGCGCGTCTTACGACCAGCGCGACACGCGTTGGCGGCATGGCAGCGGATATCCCCAACGGTTGGATGGAGAATCTGAATTTCTTCATCCGTAACTTCCCGAAGACGATTGATGAAGTCGATCGCATGCTGACACGCAACGCGATCTGGGTAGGACGCACCGTGGGGATTGGGGCGATGACGGGAGAGGAGGCTGTGAACTACGGGCTCTCGGGTCCGATGGTGCGTGCAAGCGGCGTTGCCTTCGATGTGCGGCGCGACTTCCCGTATCTGGATTACGAGACGTATGACTTCGACGTGCCCGTGGGCTCACATGGAGACGTGTACGATCGGTACCTCGTCAGGGTCGAGGAGTTGCGGCAGTCGGTCAGGATTCTGGAGCAGGCGGCGAAACGGCTTCCGGACGGCCCCGTGAACATCGACGATCATCGTGTGATTCTGCCTCCCAAGTCGAAAGCGATGAGCGATATGGAATCCATGATTCACCACTTCAAGCAGGTTATGGAGGGAGCGCGCCCCCCTCTCGGTGAATCGTACGTCGCCGTCGAAAGCCCCAAGGGGGAAAAGGGCTACTACATGGTTTCCGACGGCACAGGCAAACCGGTCCGGTGGAGGATCCGTCCGCCTTCTTTCGTCAACCTGTCGGCGATCTCCAAAATGGTGGAAGGGCACCTTCTGTCAGATGTAATCGCTATCAACGCGAGCATAGATATCGTAATGGGAGAGATCGACAGGTGACGCCGCCGGGCGGTGAAACCGGAAGCGTGCACTCTCCCGCGCACGCCCCACACGGAGCCGCGGGACATTCGAACGAGGAAAGCTATCAGCCAGTTCTCCTGGGCGGTGTTCGCGACGAATTGAATCGCATTCTCGAGCGCTATCCAACGAAAATGGCCGCGCTCCTTCCGGCGCTCTGGCTGGTTCAGGACGCAAGAGGTTGGGTGAGCGAGCACTCGATGGCCGAAGTGGCGCAGGCGCTCGAGCTGACTCCTGCGTACGTAAAGGGTGTGGTCACGTTCTACACGATGTACCACCAACACCCGGTGGGCCGCTATTTCGTTCAGGTTTGCACTACGTCGCCATGCATGGCTTGCGGAGCCGAGGACACGGTAGCCGCCTTGCTGCGTCACACCGGCTGCGGCGAGCTGGGATCGACTTCACCCGATGGAAAGTTCACCGTCATAGAAGTGGAATGTCTTGGCGCATGCGGATTCGCGACGCCGATAATGATCAACGAGGAGTTCGTGGAATCAGTGACTCCTGACAAGGTATCCACCATTCTCGCACAGCTGCGCTGATGGGTTTTCCGCACGCGATTCACGCACGCGAGGAAGCGGTTCTGTCACGCCACTTCGGTGATTCGAACGCCCTTTCCCTGGACGGCTGGAAACAGCGCGGCGGATACAAGGCGCTGGAGATGGCGCTCGGCATGGAGCCCGCCGCCATCGTCAACGTCCTGAAGGAGTCGGGACTGCGGGGGCGCGGCGGCGCGGGCTTTCCCACCGGACTCAAATGGTCTTTCATGAAGCCCGGCGACGGAAAGCCACACTACCTATGCTGCAACGCCGACGAATCCGAGCCCGGAACTTTCAAGGATCGGGAGATCATGAGGTGGACCCCGCACGCGCTCATTGAAGGTTGCGCCATCGGGTCTTACGCGATCGGGGCGGAGACGTGTTTCATCTACATTCGCGGCGAATTCTCGGAGCCTCTGCGTGCGGTAGGCAACGCGCTTGGCGAGGCATACGACGCCGGTGTGCTGGGCGCAAACGCGATGGGCACCGGCAAGACTGTGAACATCTACATACACAAGGGTGCCGGCGCGTACATCTGCGGCGAGGAAACGGCGCTCATGAATTCAATCGAGGGTCGCCGCGGCAACCCCAGAATCAAGCCGCCGTTCCCCGCAGTCGCCGGACTCTTCGGTCAGCCTACCACAATCAACAATGTAGAGACTCTCGCTGCAGTTCCTCAGATTCTCGTCAACGGCGCCGAGTGGTACAAGAAGTTCTGCCTGTCCAATCCAAAAAGCACGGGAACGAAGCTGTTCTCGGTCTGCGGCAACATCGCGAAGCCCGGCAACTACGAAGTCGTTCTTGGCTTTCCGTTCAAGGATTTTCTGTACGAGATGTGCGGTGGACCCCTTCCCGGAAGGAAGTTCAAGGCGATCGTACCGGGTGGGGCCTCGGTTCCAATTCAAACACCCGAGGAAGCGGAAGCCACTCTCATGGACTATGAAGGCTTCGTGGCTCAGGGCTCCATGCTGGGTTCGGGTGGTGTGATCGTTTTCGACGACTCCCAATGCATGGTAAAGTTGATCGGACGTTTTGCGCGCTTCTTCGCGCACGAAAGCTGTGCGCAGTGCACCCAGTGCCGCGAGGGTACGGCCTGGGTAACCAAGATTCTGGAGCGAATCGAGGCGGGCGGTGGCACGATGCAGGATCTCGATACGCTCCTGGAGTTGAGCGAGAACATGACTGGCAAGACAATATGCGTTCTGAGCGATTCATGCGCGGCTCCGATCGTTTCCGGAATAAAAAAGTTCCGCCACGAATTCGAGGCTCACATAACAGGAAAGCGATGCCCGCTGCGGTCGAGATCGGTGGCGTAGATGGGTGAAACTCAAATGGTCACGCTTACGATCGAGGGGCGGAAAGTTTCCGTCGCCTCAGGGACGTCAATACTGGAGGCGGCCAAGGCCGCTGGAGTATTGGTCCCGCACTACTGCTACCATCCGGGCCTGCCGGTGGCCGGCGTTTGCCGGATGTGCCTGGTTGAGGTGGAAAAGGCGCCCAAGCTGGCACCCGCGTGCGCTAGTGCGGTAGCCGAAGGACAGGTGGTGCACGTTCACAGCGAGAAGGCTCTGGAAGCGCGCAAGGGCGTTTTGGAGTTTCTGCTTATCAATCATCCGCTCGATTGTCCCATCTGCGATCAGGCGGGCGAGTGCGAGCTGCAGGATTACACGTATCGCGAGGGGCGCTCCGAGGGTCGTTTGCAGGAGCCAAAGCGCTTCAACCCCATGGAGGATTTTGGTGGTGACGTTCTGTACGTCACGAATCGCTGCATTCTCTGCACGCGCTGTGTGCGTTTCATGGACGACGTTGCTGGAGAGCCGGTTCTGAACGTCAGCGAGCGTGGGGACCGAGCAATCATCGGCAAGTTCGAAGGAGCGGACCTCACTCACGCGTGGGCCGGAAACGTGATCGACTTGTGTCCGGTTGGCGCGCTGGTGTCCAAGGATTTTCTCAACAAGGCGCGCGCCTGGGAGTTGGATCGAACTCCGTCCATCTGCCCGAATTGCACTCAGGGGTGCAACTCCATCGTTGAAACGCGTGACAATTTCGTCGTTCGAACTCGCGCGCGACCGAACGATGAAGTGAACAAATATTACATGTGCGATCACGGACGGCTGAACTATCGCTGGATGAACGAGCAGAATCGCCTGGAGGCGCCACTCGTTCGCCAGGGGGAAAGACTCGTTGCAGCCGACTGGAGCACCGCGGTGGATCATGCCGCAAAGCTTCTGAACGGCAAGCGAGCTGTCGTACTCGCCTCACCCATGTTGTCGAATGAGTCACTCTGGATGCTTTCGAAGTTGATCCGCAAGACTGGTGGTCTTGGCTTGTTCACTGTCGAAACGGGACCGGAAGCTCCGCTGCTGGGCGTACCCGATCTGGCGCTTCGAGCTGAACGCGCGGCCAACGTTCGAGGCGCGGAAATGTTCGGCTTTGAAAGGTCCAGCTCGCCGCTTGACGGAATACAGTCGGGCGATGTTCTGGTGATCGCCGACGTAGGTGGGATGCCGCTCGAGATCGATCCATCAGCGCTGGCGAGGGCCTCGGCTTCTATCGTCATCGGGACGACACTGCCCGAAGACGCTCGGAGCGCGACGGTAGTACTCCCGGTCACCAACGTGACAGAAGAGGAGGGCACCTTCACCAACGTTCATGGCCGAGTGCAGCGATACCTTCAGGCGCGGGCCGCGCCCGGTATGGCTCGGCCCGCCTGGTGGGCCCTCGGCGACTTACTCGAGGCCATGGGCGACGCTGCCGGTTATTTCCTCGCTAGTGAGGTGTTCACCGCTCTCGCGGGAGCCAGTCCGGAATTCGCGGGGATGAGCTACGAATCTCTCGGTCTCAAGGGCGCCCGGCTCCAGGGAAGCAGGCAGCCGGCGGAGACAACAGGGTGACGGAGCTTGCATTGCTGGCGCTTCAGGTCACCGACCCGCTTCGGCTTCCGAATCTGGTGCCGTTCATGATTTTCACGGTGATCAAGATGATCACCGTCTTTACCGTGACGCTCGTGGGCGTGGCTCTGCTCACGCTGGCAGAAAGAAAAATCTCGGCGTGGATTCAGGACCGGCACGGACCAAATCGCGTGGGGCCTGGCGGCTTGCTTCAGCCGGCGGCGGATGGTCTCAAGAACATCATGAAGGAAGAGACCTATCCGGACGCCGCATACAAGCCGATTTTCATCCTGGCGCCAATGCTCGCGTTCATACCAGCGCTTCTGACATTCGCGGTCATTCCGTTCGCCTCTCCGATCTCGACGAGGTGGGGACGAATCGACATGGTGGTCGCCGATCTGCCAATCGGCTTTCTCTACATCCTGGCGCTCACCTCGCTTGGAGTCTACGGAATCGTGCTCGCCGGTTGGTCGTCGAACAACAAGTACTCGCTGCTCGGCGGTCTCCGCTCCAGCGCGCAGATGGTTTCGTACGAAATCTCCATGGGGCTTTCGACCGTCGCCGTACTTCTCGTCGCCGGCAACGTTTCTCTCAACGAGATCATCTTCCAGCAGGCTACCACGGTCTGGAATTTCTTCGGACTCACAATAGCGTTTTTCATTTTCCTCGTGGCCGCGTTCGCGGAGACGAACCGCCTGCCCTTTGATCTTCCCGAAGCAGAGTCCGAGCTGATCGCCGGTTACCACACGGAATACAGCGCCATGAAGTTTTCGATGTTCTTCATAGCCGAGTATTCCAACATGGTGACAGCGAGCGCCTTGATCGCCACGCTCTTCTTCGGAGGATGGGACATTCCATTCACCTTGTGGGATAACCAGGCACCGTGGACGATCTGGAAGACGCTTGCCACAGCCACAGCGTTCAGTGTGAAGGTGCTCTTCTTCCTCTTCTTCTATATGTGGGTTCGCTGGACGCTGCCGCGATTTCGCTACGACCAGCTCATGTCGCTCGGCTGGAAGTTCATGCTTCCCGTCGCGCTCGTGTATGTGATCGTTATAGCCGCGCTGCTGCTCTGGCTGGATTGGCTGGGCATCCGGCCTGGGGCAATGTGGGGCGCAATCCTGGGCGGCGTGAACGTGATGCTGGCGGCAATCCTTTTCGTCATGCTCGATCACGGCAAGCTCATAAGTCCGGCGAGCAGCAGAGCTCAGGCGGACCGGCTGGCGAGGCTGCGCGCAATGGGAGTACGACCGGCGCTTACGCCGGATTCAGTGCATTAGACCCGAGACGAGAAGCTAGATGGCAATCGGAGTGAAGGTGCTCGACCGGCCGACGGAGCAGGTGAGCTACGTTCGTGCCATGCTTAGCGGCATGGCGCTGACGTTCAAGCACATGATCGATCCGCACAAGGTGACGGTTCAATATCCGGAGGAGAAGTGGCCCATTTCGCCACGGTGGCGGGGGACTCACCGGATGCTCACCGATGAAACCGGCAAATCGAAATGCGTGGCGTGTGGACTGTGTCCGCAAATCTGTCCGGCAAACTGCATCAAGCTCGTGCCTGGGGAGGACGAGGAAGGGAACCGTTACCCACTGATCTACGAGATCGACGAGTTTCGGTGCATCTTCTGCGGCTACTGCCAGGAGGTGTGTCCCGAGGAAGCGATTCACGTTGGCCGGCACTATGAGAATTCGGAGTACAGCCGCGCGGGCTTCGTGTATGATCTCGAGCGCCTCACGGCGCAGACGCACCCGGTGTGCGAGATGTGGGACCCGGACGACCCGAAAGGCGAATAGATCGTGGGCTACTTCTACCAGATCAACTTCTACATCTTCGGACTCCTGGCAATCGCATCTGCGCTCGCATTTGTCACGAGGAAGAGCCCGGTTGCTGCGGCGCTTTGGCTCGTCAACACCATGTTCTGCCTGTCAGCTCTGTACATAATGATGGACGCGCAGTTTATCGGCGCCATTCAGGTTTTGGTGTATGCTGGCGCGATAATGGTCGTCTTTCTGTTCGTGGTCATGTTGCTGAACCTCGGCCACCCTTCGGACATCGCCGACATGCGCGGAACGTGGGGGAAGCTTATAGCTGCGGGAATCGGAGTCGTGCTTCTGGCGCAGATTCTGGTCATTCAGAGGCAGCGGTTGCCCCGCATTGTTCCCGACGTCGAAGCTCCGCGCAACGTCATCACCGGCATAGCTCAACCACTCTTCAACGAGTATTTGCTGGCGTTCGAGGTCACCAGCGTTCTTCTGCTCGCAGCCATCGTAGGAGCTGTGCTGCTGGCAAAGCGGAGAGGCTGACATGATCAACGAAGCGCTGTTCTTTTCCGCGGTCCTGTTCACGATAGGGGTGGTAGGGGTTCTGACGCGCCGGAATGCGATCATCATTTTCATGTGCGTTGAGCTCATGCTCAATGCAGTGAATCTCACATTTGTTGCGTTTTCGAAGCTGTACGGCGCAGCCGGACAGATTTTCGTAATCTTCGTCATGACTGTGGCGGCCGCGGAGGCTGCGGTAGGGCTTGCCATTATCATCTCGATTTTCAGGCATCGCGAAACAGTAAACCTGCAAAACATCAATCTTCTGAAAGGGTGATGCTCCTTCAGCACGCCGCGGCTGGAGCCGCACACCCGCTCAGCGGGTCCACTGCCGAGTTGCTTTGGCTGTTGCCGGTACTGCCGCTGCTGGGCTTCATCGTCAACGGCCTGCTGTCGTTGACCCCGGCTTACCATGCCGGACCGGCCGATCCGTCCGCATCCCCTGGCGCCGATCACTTCCAAGCCACCGGTGCCAGCCATCATGAGGAGGGTGAGCACGCGGAGGCTGACCACGCGCCAGTTCGGCACCGCTTCGCCAGCATTGTGAGCATCGTTGGACCTTTGGTGCTGGTGCTGTCTTTCGCGTTAGCCGCTTCGATCTTCGCCACCATGCTGGGCGCCGGCGAAATTCATACGCCATTTATTCAGCGCTACTTCAGCTGGATGCCCGCGGGGGATCTCAACATCGAATGGGCATATCAGCTCGACCAGCTTTCCGTCGTCATGGTGCTGATCATCACCGGGGTGGGGACGCTGATCCACATTTTCAGCATCGGCTACATGCGGGAAGATCCAGGATATCCGCGCTACTTCGCGTACCTGAACCTTTTCGTCAGCTTCATGCTCGTTCTGGTGCTGGGAGCGAGCTATCCGGTCATGTTCATCGGCTGGGAAGGTGTTGGGCTGTGCTCGTATCTGCTCATCGGCTTCTGGTTCAGCGCAAAGGCAAATGCAGACGCAGGCAAGAAGGCTTTCATTGTCAATCGCATCGGTGACTTCGGCTTTCTGGTAGCAATATTTCTCATGTACGCCAACCTTGGCGCACTGGACTTCGCTGGTGTGGCGGAGCGATCAGTTCAGCTGACCGCGGGTGGATCGCTGGTCACCGCGATCTGCCTATTTCTATTCCTGGGGTGCACCGGCAAGAGCGCGCAGATCCCGCTGTACACCTGGCTGCCAGATGCCATGGCTGGTCCGACGCCGGTCTCCGCGCTGATCCACGCCGCAACGATGGTAACCGCAGGAGTGTATCTCGTCGCCCGCAGCAGCTTCCTGTTCTCGCTCGCTCCCGTCGCGGGGTTGACTGTGGCACTGATCGGCGGCATGACCGCTTTATTCGCGGCGACGATCGGGCTCAAGCAGTGGGACATCAAGAAGGTGCTGGCCTATTCTACCGTCTCGCAGCTGGGCTACATGTTCATTGCCGTCGGTGTGGGCGCTTACGTCGCCGGCATCTTTCACCTCGCTACACATGCTTTTTTCAAGGCGCTGCTGTTTCTCGGCAGCGGATCGGTGATTTACGTTATGCATCAAGCGTATCACCATACGCACAAGCACGATGATGCTCAGGACATGCGGAACATGGGCGGGCTGCGGCGCTTCATGCCGGTGACCTTTGTCCTCATGTGGATCGCAACTCTCGCCATCGCGGGCATTCCAATTTTCGCGGGCTTTTTCTCGAAGGATGAAATACTCGGCGCGGCCTTCGCGCGTGCGCATGAATCCACCCTTGCAGACGCAAGCTTGCTCGGAGTGCCTGGCAGCGCTGTGCTATACGCAGTTTACGCCATGGGACTTATTGCCGCGCTTCTGACGGCGATATACATGACGCGCATGATGCTGTACACGTTCCACGGAGAAAACCGAACCGGTGAAGCAGAGCGCAGTCACCTGGGTGAAGCGCCGTGGGTGATGACAGGACCGCTTGTCGTGCTGGCCATCCTGAGCGCCTTCGGTGGTTGGCTGAATCTTCCCGCATTTTTTACGGACGTGCTTCCAGTTGGCAAAACGGCATCGCTGGACCACTGGCTGGAGCCGGTGGTTGGCGAGTCGGCGCTTCGCATCACCCACGGAAGTTCGGCGCATCTTTCCGCCAGTACAGAGTACCTTCTCGTGGGGGTGGCGGTAGCTGTGGCTGTAACAGGTATCCTCATCGCTTTTGCAAGGCTTAAACCGTCGTTGCTTGGAACCAGAACACCAGCGCAATCTCGTGCGTCCGAGACAGGCATCGAGCGAATTCTGGCCAACAAGTATTACGTCGATGAGGCGTATGATGCCGCGATCGTGAATCCTACTGTTCAGATCTCGCGAAAGCTCCTCTGGCGAGGCGTGGACGTGGGATTGATAGACGGGCTGTTCGTTAATGGAAGCGCGTGGCTTGCACGTGGTCTCGGACTAGCCGGGTCATGGGCGCAATCGGGTCAGGTTGGCACGTATGCGTGGGCCATAGTCGTCGGCGTGCTCGCGGTGCTTGGCGCTTTCACGGTCGGTTGATCATGCGCGAGTTCCTGGCATCGCTGTCGTACAATAACTGGATTCTGCCCGCCCTTCTCATCCTGCCGCTGGTTGGTGTGGCGGCCATCTATCTCGTGCCGGCGCCAAGGCATGCCGGCGCTGCCACACTGGACGACTTCGCAGGGCACGGCACGGCGCGCTGGATAACTCTCGTCACCTTCGTAGCGGAGTTCGTGCTGTCCCTGGGCTTGTGGTGGTCGTTCGAGTCCGGAAGCGCAGGTTGGCAAGCGGTTGTCGACAGGGGTTGGATCAGTGAATGGGGAGCTCGGTTCACGGTTGGGATCGACGGCATCTCCCTGTTCATGGTTTTGTTGACCACCCTGATAATGCCTCTCTCGGTGCTCGGAGGCTGGACGAGCATCCGCACCAAGGTTCGCGGATATTACGCGTTGCTTCTGGTTCTGACGACTGGAATGATTGGCGTATTCGTTGCGCTCGACCTTCTCCTTTTCTATGTGATGTGGGAGGTCATGCTCGTGCCGATGTATTTCATCATCGGAATATGGGGAGGCGAGAGACGAATCTACGCCAGTCTCAAGTTCTTCATTTATACGATGGTTGGGTCGCTGCTCATGCTGGTGGCGATCCTGTACCTGTGGACGGCAACTGGATCCTCGACTTTCAACTACGACCAGATCCTCGCTGCAGCATCCCTGGGTGACAGAGGTATCACTGTTCTCGGGACGTTCCTCCCGGCCTCACTGCTGCTTTTTGGCGCCTTTTTCCTCGCTTTCGCCGTGAAGGTGCCGATGTTTCCATTCCACACGTGGCTTCCGGACGCCCATGTGGAGGCACCCACCGCCGGCTCGGTCATCCTGGCGGCGATCATGCTAAAAATGGGAACCTACGGATTTTTGCGGTTTGCCATGCCCCTCTTTCCGGATGCGGCCATGACGCCGTGGGTTCGTACAACCATCCTCGTTCTGGCCGTGATCGGAATCGTGTATGGAGCCCTCGTCGCCATGGTTCAGCCTGACTTCAAGAAGCTGATTGCGTACTCCTCGGTCAGCCACCTTGGATTCGTAATGCTCGGCATCTTCGCGCTGACAGTTCAAAGCGTGCAGGGCTCTCTCATGGTGATGATCAACCACGGAATTTCGACTGGCGCGCTCTTTCTGCTCGTTGGAATGGTGTACGAGCGCCGGCATACGCGCATGATCGACTCCTATGGCGGAATTGCTCGCGTCATGCCGATGTTCGCTGTTTTTCTGACGGTTGTATCGCTGAGCAGCATCGGGTTACCGGGCACCAACGGATTTATTGGCGAGTTTCTCGTCCTGATTGGGTCATTTCCGTCGTCGCCATACCTCACCATCATTGCGGCTACCGGCGTCATATTCGCCGCAGCATACCTTTTGTGGGCGATTCAGCGCATCCTCTTCAATCCGCTCGATAATCCCGAAAACAAGCGGCTGCCCGATCTCAACCGGCGCGAGCTATTGATCATGGGGGTGCTGACTGTGCTGATAGTGTGGCTCGGCGTTTATCCCGCACCCGTCCTCAGACGAATGGAGACCTCCGCCAACAAGTTTGTGGAGACGGTGGAGCGAGGCGCGAGCGTTCGGCCGGCGCCGCGCGCCGTCTCGCTGGAAGGCCGTTAGTCCATGCACTACGATCTGGCCTTGCCGAGCGGGCTCATGGCCGCGCTCGTACCTGAAATCATTGTTGTTAGCGGGGCGATGCTGCTGCTCCTCTGGGCGGTGTGGCGCCCGGAAAGCGATGTACACCAACGCAATGTCGCCATCGGAGCCGCTGGCGTAACGCTTCTCGCTGCGGCCGCTGTGGTCTATTACATGGTGTCGGACGCTTCGAGCGGACCAGGGGTGATCGCCGTCGACCGTTTCCGATGGGCCTCTGATCTCCTCTTTCTGCTTGCGACTCTGATCGCGATCGCACTTTCATCCGACTTTAGCAAACGCGAGGGAATAACCACGGCTGAATCACACGTGCTGATCCTCCTGGCAACGTCCGGAATGATGTTGCTGGCGGCCGCACGCGACCTGATAATTCTGTTTCTCGGTATTGAGCTCATGTCGATATCCGTGTACGTGCTGGCTGGCCTATATCGACGCAGCGCACGAGCTTCCGAGGCCGCCCTCAAGTACTTTCTCCTTGGAGCGTTCTCGACCGGCTTTCTTCTCTACGGTATCGCGCTCGTTTATGGAGCGGCGGGCTCGACCAATTTCACCGACATAGGTCGCGTCGTATCTGAACGCGGATTCGGCGCGCTTCCAATGCTGCAGATAGGCCTCGCTCTGCTCGTGGTTGGATTTGCGTTCAAGATCGGAGCTGCTCCATTTCATATGTGGACCCCCGACGTTTACGAGGGCGCGCCCACGCCGTATACCGCCTATATGGCCGCTGGCGTGAAGGCAGCAGCCTTTGCTGCATTCATCCGCGTCTGGCTCGAAGCATTCCCCGGGACGATCGAGTTCGGACCGCCATACAAAGTGCTCTGGTGGCTAGCAGTCGCGACAATGGTAATCGGAAATGTGGTCGCTCTCGCGCAGAAAAACGTCAAGCGTCTGCTTGCATACTCCAGCATCGCGCATGCGGGGTACATCCTCGTCGGTGTGCTGGTTGCAACACCGCTCGGCGCATCTGCATTTCTGTTTTACCTTGTAGCATATACGCTGGCTACGATGGGCGCGTTCGCGGTTGTGATAGCGCTGGAAGAGGTGGGTGAGCGAAATCAGAATGTGCAGGACTATGCCGGCTTGTGGCGCGTGCGCCCCTGGCTGGCGATAGCAATGGCCGTCTTCATGCTCGCGCTTCTTGGCTTCCCGATCGCTGGCGGAATGGGCTTTTTCGCCAAGTGGTATATTCTGCAGGCAGCGCTGGACAGGAGTCAGTTCTACCTGTCCGTTTACCTCGTGCTTACCAGCGTCGTGTCCGCCGGATATTACCTGTCTGTTGTAATGGTGATGTTCATGCGCCCGCGAGCAGAAGGCGCCCCTCTACCTTCGCGAGTTCCACGAGCCACAGGCATCGTGATCGCCGCGACGGCTGTCGTTCTCCTTGTTTTTGGAATCTTTCCAAGTCCGGTTTTGCGATTCGCCAGGGACAACACAATTACTATCGCACCGCCGAGTGCAGCCGCAAGTCCGAGGGCTGGAGCGCTCGTTCCGGCTGCGAATAGCCATTGAGGCGCCGGCCGCACCGCACCGGTTACGCTCTTGCGAGATGAGATGAGGATTTCCAGAGAGATCTTTCGACAGTATGACATTCGTGGCATCGTGGGCCGCGAGTTGACTCCCGAGGTAGCGCGCGCCATCGGTCGTGCATATGCGGCCTTTCTAGGCGAGCAACGAGGGTTGGGTCCGGTCGCCGTCGGCCGTGACAATCGCCCCAGCGGTGAAGAGCTGCGCAACGAGCTGGTTGGCGGCCTGGTCGAGTCTGGAGCGGATGTCGTGGACATCGGCATCGTTCCGACGCCGCTACTGTACTGGTCGCTGCACCACGCAGGCGTCAGCGGTGGCATCATGATCACCGGTTCGCACAATCCACCGGAGTACAACGGGTTCAAGATGTGTGTCGGCACGAGCTCTCTTCATGGTGAAGAGATACAGACTCTCTACGACATCATTGGACGGCAGGCCTTCCTTACGGGACGTGGCCAGATTCGGCGCGAGGAGGTTATCGGTCGGTATATCGAGGACGTGGTAAGTCGTGTTGGTCAGCTTTCGCGGCCACTTCGGGTCGTTGCGGACTGCGGCAACGGTGTGGGTGCGCTAGTAGGCCCTCGGTTGCTGGAGCGCCTCGGCGCGCACGTCACTCCGCTTTTTTGCGAGAGCGATGGAAGCTTTCCCAATCATCACCCTGATCCCACCGTCGTCGAGAACCTTCACGATATCATTCGGGCGGTAAGGGAGGAGAGCGCCGACGTTGGTGTCGCGTTCGACGGCGATGCAGATCGCATAGGCGTCATAGATGAGAAGGGTGAAATTATCTGGGGTGATCATGTGCTGATCATCTACGCGCGCGACGTGCTTGCCCGCACCGGGGTGAACCAGCCGATCATCTTCGATGTGAAATGCTCGCAGGCGCTCCCGGACGCTATCGTGGCTGCGGGTGGCACTCCGGTTATGTGGAAGACCGGGCATTCGCTCATCAAGGACAAGATGAAGGAGCTTCACGCTCCGCTCGCCGGGGAGATGTCTGGCCACATGTTTTTCGAAGAAGGTTTCTACGGACACGACGACGCGTTGTACGGGGCCGCGCGTCTGCTCCGAATAGTGGCCGATTCCGGAAAGAGTGTCTCTGAGCTGCTCGCTGATGTGCCCAAGTTTGTCTCCACGCCGGAGATTCGAGTCGAAGTGCCCGAGGCCAGAAAGTTCGCAATCGTCGCAGATGCTGTTCGTCACTTCAGCGAGGGCCGCGAAGTTATCGACGTCGACGGCGTGCGCGTACTTTTCGGTGACGGGTGGGGACTGATTCGCGCTTCAAACACGCAGCCTGTTCTGGTCTTGCGATTCGAGGCGCGATCCGAGTCGAGGTTGCGCGAGATTCGAGGCGAGTTCGAGGCGTGGCTCCAGGCGCAGGGAGTCGCGATCGGTCGGTGATTAGCAGGCGCTGGGCTATCATCGCTGTCGCAGTCACGGCCGCAATCCTGCTGACAGGGCGAGCCCTCGCAACCGTATACGCCGACTATCTCTGGTTCGCCGCGTTGGACGCGCAGTCGCTCTGGCGAACCCGAGCGCTGGTGGGAACTCTCGGCCGCTTCGTTTACTGGCTTCTGCTCAGTGCCTTCGTCTTTGCGAACGTCTACGCTGTGCGGCGATCCGTTGCCTCACTTCGAATTCCAAGACAGATAGGCAACCTCGAGATCCCGGAAGAGGTATCCGGCCGCTACCTCGATGCGGCAGCGCTGGCACTGTCGCTCATACTGGGCGCCTTTCTCGCCTTTCCGTTCCCGGAATGGAGTCGCATCGCTTTGCCCTTCCTGGGCATTCCGTTCGGGGAGAGCGACCCATATCTCGGCGCGGATCTCGGGTTTTTCGTGTACCGGCTACCATTCGAGCGGTCGCTCCGCGATCGCGCACTGCTGGCGATTCTGGTTGCCGCCGCCACAGTCATTGGATTGTACGCTCTTACTCCGAGCCTGGAACGGAAACAGGGGACACTGTACGTCTCCAATTACGTGCGGCGTCACCTTTTTGCGCTTGTTGCGCTTCTGATTCTCGTTCTGGCGTGGAGCTATCGTCTCGACGCATATAGCCTGCTGATCGACGGAAGCGGAGTTGGCGGAGCATTCACTTACGCAGACCACAGGGCAAATCTTGCGGTTCGCCTTGCGCTGTCTCTCGTTGCCGCCGCGGCGGCAGCTCTGGTTGCCTGGGCCGGTTGGACGGGCCAGGTCCGAATAGCATTGACCGCCGTGGGGATTCTGCTTTTACTGTCTCTGTCACTTCGAAACGGAGCGCCGTTTCTCGCGAGACGATGGGCTCGCACTCTGGATCCCATAGCCCGGGAAAGGCCGTATCTGGCAGCACGCGATGCCTACACGCGTCGCGCATATGCCGTGGATCGCATTTCCCGAGGTGACTCGATGGTTCCGCTCGGCAATGAGTTGCTTGCGACTGCCGCTTCGGTCTGGGACCTCGCCGCGATTGGCGGAGCGGTAGCTCCTCCCGCTAAGGCTCGCGCAAGTTCTCGCGTTCTTGGCTGGGAGATGGGGCGGTCTGGCCTGTCGGTCATTGCGCCTTACGGACCTGTAGGTGATGCCGGCAATTCTTCGTATTGGAGACTGGATCGATATTCCGCGGCGTCGGTATCAAGCCGCGGTGAGCCAGTCTCGCTCCCCTCTTCGCTCCCTGACGGCGAAGAAAGCCTTGCCACGCCGGTCGTTTTCGATTCCGCAGTTGGATATGCGCTGATTGCCGATTCCAGTGGAAGCGTGGCAGCGCCGACTCTCAACACGCTGGCCGCACGGCTCGCTTTTGCCTGGACTCTCCAGAATCACAGATTGCTTGCCGGTGACCTGCCACATCCCGATCCGCGAATAGTCACCTGGAGAGATTTGCGGACTCGCCTCACACGGCTCTTTCCATTTTTTCGGCAGGGTGATTCGGTTGCTCCGCTTGTCGAGGGTGACACCCTTTTCTGGATTGTCGAACTGTACGCCGCTAGCCCAAGCTACCCATTGAGCCAACGGATGGCGTTGGGTGAGACGGACGTGAGCTATGTGCACCACGCCGCAACCGCTATCGTCAACTCGCGCACTGGGCGAGTCACCCTCGCGAGCGCGGCGGCGCAAGACCGCCTGACGGAGACATGGACTCGCGCATTTCCGGACATGTTCGTGAGCCGGGAAGCTCTGCGGCCATCCATAGCTGAAGCGCTTCCGCCACACCGGGAGCACGCGTTGATTCAGGCAGCGACTTTCGCCAGCGTGGGGACCAGGAACTCCGGACCGCGCGCAGGCTTCGTACCGCGTGCGGACGGCTCTGACAGCGCGCTGGCAAGCGGTGATCGGACACTCTTCGCTTCCGCTACCACACCGTCTGCGCTCGCCTGGAGCACGCCTATCCTCGATAGCGGTGACGGGCTTCTTGGTCTCATAATAGCGCTGGGCGGAGATCAACCTGCAACACAGTGGTTCCCTTATGATTCGACTGGAGTAACCTGGCATAGTCTGGTCGAGGCTATGCAACGCCCTCCCGATTCCCTCGCGGAAATTACGAGAGGAACAGTTCTGGGACCGGTTCGTGGCATTCCAACCAGGATCGGCCCTCTGTTTGTTCAGACGACGTATACATGGCGGCTCGACTCACCACCTCTAATGCGTCGTGTGACTCTGAGGTTGCCCGACGGCTCAATTCGACACGGGAGCAGCGTCGCCCAAGCCGCTGGATTCATGCGTGTTGAAGCCGATAGCTCGGGCCCCGCGACACGCGAAACATTCGAGGAGCGAGTCCGAGCCTTGTATATGCAGATGCGCTCAACGCTGGCGCGCGGAGACCTGGAAGGCTTCGGCAAGGCGTATCGCGCACTCGGCGACCTTCTCGCTCGCACTCCCGCGGCACCGCCTGCACCCCAGGTTAGTCCCTGACCCGCATGCGCGACACACAAATGACTCAGAATTCGTCAGACAGCGCCAGGACTGCGGTCATTGCGCTCGGGGGTAACGCTCTGTCGCCGTCGGGCGCCAGGTCGACCATTACCGACCAGTTCCGCCACACGCGAATGAGTCTCGGGCCTATAGTGGATCTGGCCCTCGATGGCTGGAACATTTGCATCGTACACGGCAACGGTCCGCAGGTAGGCGATGAGCTCATACGAAACGAATTCGCGCGGGCGGAAGTATCACCTCTTCCACTTGGCGTGCTCGTCGCCGCGACTGCCGGCTGGATCGGATACATGGTTCAGCAATCACTGGAAAATGCGCTTCGCCGGGCAGGCAGCAATCACGAGGTCGCAACGGTCATAACCCAGGTGCACGTCGCGCCTGACGATGCAGCGCTGTCTGCCCCAACGAAGTTCATAGGGCATGAAATGCCGGAGGCACGTGCGCTCGAATTGGAGAGGGAGGGAATGGCTGTGAAGCAGGATGCTCGTGGGCGTTGGAGGCGCGTAGTCGGAAGTCCGAAGCCGCTGGCGATTCACGAGATTGAAGTCGTGCGCCGGCTTGTGAGTGCCGGCACAGTGGTTATTGCCTGTGGCGGAGGAGGCGCGCCAGTGTACGCAGATTCCGCGCTCGGTTTGGAGGGTGTCGACGCGGTGGTCGACAAGGACCTCGCGGCCGCCGTTCTCGCGCGAGATCTGGGTGCCTCATTGCTGGTCATTCTCACGGATGTCGACGCGGTGTATGCCGATTACGGACATCCGACACAGCGCGCGTTGCGCACTCTGACAGCAGCCGAGGCGGAACGCATGGACAGTGAAGGCGCGTTCGGAGAAGGGAGTATGGCGCCAAAGGTGCGTGCCGCGACGGATTTTGTGCGTCATACCCAGGGCCGCGCTATAATTACCGAGCTTCGGCTCGGGCGCGAGGCAGTTCGCGGTGAAGCGGGAACGACGATTACCCCATAGCGGAGCTCTTGTGAACATCCACGAATATCAGGCGAAAGAAATTTTTCGAAGTGTGGGCATCCCGATCCCTCCAGGCGAGGTCGCTTCCACAGCTGAAGAGGCGGAACAAATCGCCCGGAAATTCGGCGGCACCGTAGTGGTCAAGGCGCAAGTGCATTCCGGCGGCCGCGGCAAGGCAGGCGGTGTAAAATTGGCGAAAACACCGGCCGAGGCTCGCGAGATAGCCTCCAAGATCCTGGGCATGCGAATCAAGGACTTGCCCGTACTGAAAGTGCTGGTGACTCCCGCAGCCGACATAGCAACTGAGGCTTATGCGGGCATCATCGTTGACCGCGCCTCCAAACGCGCGGTTTTCATGGTAAGTCCTGCCGGCGGCATTGACATCGAGGAAGTAGCCGCGTCCACGCCCGACAAGATCATGAAGCTGCCAGTCGACCCGCGGTATGGAGTCCAGCCGTTCGAGGCGATGCGAATGGGCTTCTTCCTGTACGACGATGTCAAGCAGGCGCGAGCCGCCGCGAAGATCCTGACGCAGTTGTATCAGGCCTTCCAGGAAAGCGGAGCGTCGCTCGCCGAGATCAATCCTCTGGTCACGACGCCCGCGGGCGAGGTCGTCGCTCTTGACGCGAAGATGGTGGTCGATGACAACGAGCTCGGCCGCAGAGCAGAAATCGACGCGTTGCGCGATGAAAGCGCCGAGGCGCCGAGCGAAGTGGATGCACGCAAGGCAAACCTCACGTTCATCAAGCTGGATGGAAATGTCGGCTGCATCGTGAACGGCGCCGGCCTCGCGATGGCAACCATGGATCTCGTGAAATACTACGGCGGTGAGCCCGCAAATTTTCTCGATATCGGCGGTTCTTCCAATCCCGAAAAAGTCGTTCATGCGCTCCGAATCATCACATCCGACCCGAATGTGAAGGCAATTCTCTTCAATATATTTGGCGGCATCACGCGTACCGATGACGTTGCAAACGGTATTGTGACGGCGACCCGGCAGAATCCGCTGCGCGTGCCGATTGTAATCAGACTGACCGGGACCAACGAGGAGATCGCGGTAAAAATCCTCGAGGAAAACGGATTTACCGCATTGACGGATATGGATGAAGCCGTACAGAAGGCCGTACAGCTGGCTACGGGAGGAAAAGCGGCGTGAGCATTTTTATCGATAGCGGCACGACGCTTCTGGTGCAGGGAATCACCGGCCGGGATGGCTCGTTTCACGCAAAGCAAATGTTGGAGTATGGCACCCGGGTGGTTGCTGGCGTTACGCCGGGAAAGGGTGGCCAACGCTTTGAGGGAAACGTTCCAATCTTCGATACCGTTGCCGACGCTGTCGAAAAAACGGGCGCAAATACCAGCGTCATCTACGTCCCGCCGCCCTTTGCGGCAGACGCCATGATGGAGGCGGCCTCGGCTGGCATTCGGCTTGTCGTTTGTATCACCGAAGGCGTTCCCGTGCTCGATATGACCCGCGTCTATCCGTATGTAAAAGAGAAGGGCGCGCGGCTCATCGGACCGAATTGTCCGGGACTTATAACACCCGGGGAGTCGAAGGTCGGAATCATACCGGGTCGAATCTGTACTCCGGGTCCCGTTGGAGTGGTGAGCAGGTCAGGCACACTCACTTACGAAATTGTATACCAGCTTACCCGTGCCGGCCTGGGACAGTCGACCTGCGTGGGCATCGGGGGAGACCCAATTAACGGTACCAGTTTCATTGACTGCCTGGATGCTTTCGAGAAGGATCCGAAGACGAAGGTCGTGTGCATGATGGGCGAGATTGGTGGAACGGACGAGCAGGAAGCCGCTGAGTTTGTGCGCGATCACATGACGAAGCGAGTAGTTGGGTTCATCGCGGGTCAGACCGCGCCTCCGGGGCGGCGAATGGGTCACGCAGGTGCGATCATCAGCGGTTCAGCTGGCACCGCCGCTGAAAAGATCCAGGCGTTCAAGGATGCGGGCATGGGTGTCGCCCAGCGCCCCAAGGATTTCATCGATCTCGTCAAAGAGCGGATGTGAAGCTCTCCGAGCTTATCGCGTTGGAGCGCGTAATCGTTCCTCTCGAATCGGTGACCGCAGCAGGCGCGGCCGAGGCGCTGGTCGCGCGGCTCGAGGCGACGGACGTGGTGCAGGATCCTGGAAAGCTCCGCAGCCGCGTCGCCGAGGAACGGGGCGAAGACATTGTGGCGATGGGCGATCGGGCTCTGCTGATGCATTACAGAACCGACGCCGTAATCGACCTCGTTGTGGCGCTCGGAACCGCGCCCCTTCCTGTCAAGCGCGACATGGGTGGTGGCGAATCAATGGCAGCGCGTATTGTGCTTGTCATTGTCGCCCCACCCAGACTCGCGGCGCGCTATCTCCAGGTATTGAGTGCCTTTGCCCGCGCACTGTCCAATCCCGAGGTCGTTGAAGCCCTGCTCTCGGCGAACAGCGCCGAGGAGCTGGTGCGCATTCCACTCCTGTCAGAGTATTCGCTTCCGGAGCAATTGACGGTTCGCGACATAATGACGGAGGGCGCGCGCACCACGACTCCTGACACACCGCTCCGCGAAGCTGCTAACGAGATCGCCCGAGCTGGAATAAACGCGCTTCCGGTTGTGGAAGAAGATGGTCTGCTTGTCGGGATGCTCAGCGAGCGCGAGCTGATGCGCCATCTGCTCGGCAGCTACCTTCAGGGCGGGCATTCGCCGCGCGCTGCGCCAGGCATCACGAATGCGCGCCGTTCCGTGCGCGAAGCGATGACGCGTCAGGTGCTCTGCGTAGCGCCGGAACAGCCATTGGCAGAGGTCGCGTCGATAATGACCAACAAGGATGTCGAGGGAGTTCCTGTCGTGCGCGATGGCCGTGTCGTCGGCTTCCTCACACGTGGCGACATCATCCGCAAACTCATAGGGACCTGAACACAATGCCAGGTACACGTACACTAGCAATCATCAAACCGGACGCCGTGGGAAGCGGCAAAGCGGGAAAGATCATCGCGCTCCTCGAATCCAATGGGTTCAAGGTCAGGGCATGCCGCATGTTGCGCCTCGCGCAGCCGCAAGCCGGCGCCTTCTACGAAGTGCATAAGGAGCGACCGTTCTTCGCGCCGCTCACGGCCTTCATGACGTCCGGCGCATGCATGCCGCTCCTGCTCGAGAAGGACAATGCGGTGCTTGCGCTGCGCGACGCGATTGGGGCCACCGATCCGAAGGAGGCCAGGGACGGGACGGTTCGCAAGCTGTACGCGGAGTCCAAGGAGCGCAATGCCATTCATGCTTCGGACTCCGATGATAACGCGGAACGGGAAATCCGCTTTTTCTTCAGTGATGTGGATTTGTTGTCGGCCATGGATTCGTGATTTTCGCCAACCAAATTTCGCTCTGTAATAACCCATGCCAGACAACGACACTAAAGCGCTGATAGACGGTCTGAACGAAGATCTCCGAGGGGAGTTCCAGGCTGTGATCATGTACCGGCTGTACGCCAGCATGGTACAAGGGCCTTACAGACAGGAGCTCCGTACTTTTTTCGCCAACGAGATTCCCGAGGAGCTCGCCCATGCTCAGATTCTGGCGGACAAGATTTCCGCCTTGGGAGGAACGCCCGCTGGCTCCGCGGCTCCAGTAAAGGTCGTCATGGAGGCCAAGGAGATGTTGGAAGCCGCTCTGGAAGCCGAGATTGCGACGCTCGCTCGGTACGTCAAGCGCCGCAAGCAGGCGGAGGACGCAAATGAGCACGGGTTGGCGTCGGAATTCGACAATATCATCTCTGACGAAACCAACCATCGTGACGAGCTCAGGCAGATGCTCGCTCGCTGGCCGTACTAACTACCGGGGCCGATCTCACCTAACTCTCTGGCAGTTTTTGACTTGACCGAGTTCTCAGCGAGCGATAAGTTTCGTGGCTATGCTGTCCTTTGACATAAGGGAGTTGGGAGCTAGAGCCGCTGCCGTGGACGGCTGGCTATCGCCAGATGACGCCATCTGGCAGGATGGTGACGACGTGCCGGCCGAGCCCGTTCATGTAACGGGCCGACTGTCCCGCGCCGGCACCGATCGATTTTACTGGAGTGGGAGAATTGAGGGACGCGCCGGTATACTTTGCCGACGCTGCCTTGCGCCACTCACCGCGTCGGTGGCGGAGAGTGTTAACTTGATTTTCTCGGAGTCGTTGCCGGACGACGAGGATGATCCGGACGTGTTTCAGATCGGGCCACGAGCTCGTGAGCTCGACCTCCGGCCAGCGGTGCGTGAGCAATGGCTACTTGGTGTGCCAACCTACGCAGTCTGCCGGGATGATTGCGCAGGGATCTGTCCGCGCTGCGGAGCAGATGTAAACACCGGGGCGTGCGATTGCCCGCCCGAAAATGACAGCCGGCTGGATGCGTTACGAAGCGTGCGCTCCGACGAGAACTAGAAGTTTCACCTTTCTAATTTACGATTATTCAATGGCAGTCCCTAAACGCCGTACATCAAAGCGGAAGAAGCGCGCCCGAAACACGCACAAAAGGGCTCCCGCTATCGCCATTCAGCGGTGCCCCCGCTGCCAGAGCATGAAGCGCCCGCACCGTGTGTGCGCTGAGTGCGGATATTACGCCGGGGAGCAGCGGGTAGCAGCCAGGGAGGGCTAGCTTGGCCCGCATCGCCTTGGACGCCATGGGGGGGGACCATGCCCCCCATGCGACGATCGCGGGCGCCCTCTCAGCCCTCAGCGAGCTAGGCCAGGCACACACCATTCAACTCGTCGGGCGCAGCGAGGTCATTCGCAAGCAGCTTGACGATGAGCTGGCGGGCGATTTCGCCGGTCTGGTAAACGCTCATGAACGTCTCGAGATCATAGAGGCGCCGGACGTCATCACGATGGCCGACAAGCCGGCGGTCGTCATTCGTGGGAAGCCCAAGAGCTCGATGATGGTCGGGCTGACACTACAGACCACGGGCAAATCCGACGCGTTCGTGTCGGCAGGAAGCACCGGGGCGCAAATGGCGGCGTCGACGGTTCTTTTCAAGCTTCACGCGGGTCTCACGCGGCCCGCAATCGGGACCATACTTCCCACCGCGCGAAATCCGGTCGTCATGCTCGATGCTGGAGCAAACGTGGACTGCTCGCCGGACGAGCTAGTGCAGTTCGCGCGGCTCGGCACGGTGTACGCGGAAGATATTCTCGGAAGATCCAACCCCGCTGTGGGATTGCTCAGCATCGGCGAGGAACCGGAGAAGGGAAATGCGGCGGTGAAGGAGGCTCATAAACTCCTCAAGAAGGCGGAACTCAACTTCGCGGGCAATGTCGAAGGCCGCGATGTTCTCCAGGGGGAGAATCGTCGCGGGGTCGTAGACGTGGTAGTATGCGACGGGTTCGTCGGAAACGTGCTGCTCAAGTTCTATGAATCTGTAGCCCCTCTCATGCTCGCCATTCTGAAGAAGAAGGCGGGCATAGACTGGCGAAAGATCGAGCCGGGCCTTCGGCAATTCGATCCTTCAGAGGTGGGAGGCGCGCCGCTACTCGGGGTGAAAGGTGTCAGCGTCATCTGCCATGGCGCCTCTTCGCCAAGGGCGATCAAGAACGCGATCGGCGTGGCACTGCGGGCAGTGGAGACGCAGATGAACGACCACATTGGAAAGCGTCTGGCACAAAGCAGCGGAGTCCGGACGTGAAGCGCCCGTACGCCCAGTTCGTCGCCACGGGGCGATCGGTTCCCTCCAAGGTCCTTACCAATCACGACTTTTCGAAGATGGGACTGGAGACTTCGCACGAATGGATATTCGAGCGAACAGGAATAGCGGAGCGCCACGTCGCCGGCGACGGGGAAACGACCTGTGGTATGGCGTCCGCCGCCGCGCGCGTGGCGATGGAACGTGCGAATGTGAACGCCGGCGAGATCGACGTGATCATTCTGAGTACAGCAACGCCGGATCGCCTCCTACCCTCGACAGCGGTAGACATTCAGGCGCAATTGGGAGCCACGCGAGCATCCGCCTTCGATCTTTCCGCTGCCTGCTCCGGCTGGCTATACGGCCTCGCCGTTGGCGAAGGACTGATCCTGAATGGAACCGCGGAAACGGTGCTCGTCATTGCCGCCGAAAAAATGAGCGCAATCGTTGACTGGACCGACCGGTCCACCTGTGTTCTTTTCGGCGACGGCGCGGGCGCGGCGATTCTTCAGAAATCCAAGCATGGCCGCGGTATTCTCTCGAGCTTCATGCGCAGCGACGGAACACTGGCCGAGCTGCTTTATCGGCCGGCGGGCGGCGCCACGCTACCTATGTCCGAGGCCGTACTGACAGATCGAGGCCATCTCGTCAAGATGGCGGGGCGCGAAGTGTTCAAGGCCGCGGTGCGATCGATGTCCGATGCGGCCGACCGCGCGCTGGATGGCGCGAAGCTCACTGGCAACGACATCGACATGATGATACCGCACCAGGCGAATGTACGCATCATCGAGGCCACCGCGAAGCACGCCGGCATCCCAATGGACAAGGTCTACGTGAACGTGGACCGCTACGGCAACACCTCATCCGCATCCATTCCAATAGCGCTCGATGAAGCCCTGGAGCGTGGACAGATAGGACCAGGGGCAACAGTGCTAATGGTGACTTTCGGTGCCGGCTTCACATGGGCGTCGATGGTGGTTCGCTTCTGAGTCAGCCGTATTCGTGGACGTGATTCTTCTATTCCCCGGGCAGGGATCCCAAAAGCCCGGGATGGGCGCGGATGTAGCGGCGGAGTATTCGGCCGCTCGCGAGGTCTTTGATTCAGTCGACCGCGAATTATCTGTAGAAATCAGCACGCTGTGCTTTTCCGGTCCCGAGGAAGTGCTTACATCCACGCAAAACGCTCAACCCGCCCTGCTGGCTCATGGCGCGGCTGTATGGGAGGTCGTGCGCGATCAGCTCGCACCGCACGTCCGCGCCGCGGCGGGACATTCGCTCGGCGAGTTTACCGCGTACCATGCGGCCAACGCCCTCGCGCTGGGGGACGCAGCCAGGCTTGTGCGGAAGCGCGGCGAGCTCATGTACGAGAGCGGGGTTCAGCGACCCGGTGCGATGGCAGCGATCATCGGGCTGGGCGAGGCCGAAGTAGAAGCCGCCTGCGAGCAAGCGTCACAGGAGGACGGTATTGTTGTACCTGCCAACTACAACTCACCGGATCAGCTGGTTATTTCCGGCGAGGTAGCCGCGGTCGAGCGAGCCATGGTTGTGGCAAAAGCGGCTGGTGCAAAACGCGCGCTGCGTCTCAAGGTGAGCGGCGCCTTCCATTCGCCTCTCATGAAGGGCGCAAGCGACGGGCTGCGGACGGCGCTCGAGAACGTCGCAATGCGCGAAGCTACTTTCCCGGTCTACACAAATGTCAGTGCTCTACCGGCGAAGGGAGCGGGGGACGCATCCCGCCTGCTGCTCGAGCAGCTCAGCGCGCCCGTGCGCTGGACATCACTCGTCCAGAATTTGGCCCTCGACTACCCTGGATCCCTGTACGTCGAAATGGGTCCGGGTAATGTGCTGACCAATCTTGTCAAACGTATTATTCCGGGAACGCAAACGGCGACATGCGGCACGGTCGCAGATGTCAACCTCCTGCTCTCGCGCCTAGCGTGATCTCCATAGATCTATCCGGGCGTTCCGCTCTGGTCACCGGTAGTACTCGCGGTATCGGCCGCGAGATCGCGGCAACGCTGGCCGGCTGCGGTGCGCGCGTCGCCGTCACGGGACGCGATCAGGCGCGCGCTGACGAGGCAGCGGCTTCCATTGGAAATTCCGCGCGAGCATTCGCCGCCGACATAGCGGACTCGAGCGCGGTCGCGCGCCTTGTCGAGGATGTCGCTAGCGCTTTCGGCGCAATCGACATTCTTGTAAACAATGCGGGAATCACGCGTGACAATCTCATGTTACGGATCAAGGACGATGACTGGGACGCTGTTCTGGATGCCAACCTCAAAGGCGCGTTCGCCGCGATGCGGGCGGCAACGCGAAGTATGATGAAGCGACGCTGGGGGCGAATAATCAATATCACGAGCGTGGTGGGTATGACAGGCAACAAGGGTCAAGCCAACTATGCGGCCAGCAAAGCCGGCCTTATCGGGCTCACCAAGTCTGCCGCGAAGGAGCTGGCCTCGCGGAACATCCTCTGCAACGCTATCGCGCCGGGATTTATTGATACGGATATGACCGCCGACCTGAGCGCCGAGGCGAGGCAAACCTTGTCCGCACAGATTCCGCTCGAGCGACTGGGAACCCCCGCGGACATTGCCGGCCTGACGGCGTTCCTTGCATCGGAGTACGCGGGCTATATCACAGGACAAGTGTTCGTGGTGGATGGTGGCATGGTGATGTAGCTTTAGGAGCGGCGCAGCCTGCGCTTTTGCAACAATCAACCCGTTTGAGGACCAAGTCCATGGCTGAACTCGAAGAGAAGGTCAAGAACATCATCGCCAAGGAGCTGGGCGTGGAAATGGAGAAGCTCACTAATGAGGCGAGCTTCATGGAGGATCTAGGGGCGGACAGCCTGGATACGGTTGAGTTGGTGATGGAGTTCGAGAAGGAGTTCAACATCGACATTCCCGACGAGGATGCGGAAAAAATGCGTACTGTTGGTGACGCATTGTCTTATTTGCGGGAGAAGACGAGCGCGTGACCCGCAGGCGGGTTGTAGTCACCGGGATGGGCACGGTGTCGCCCGTCGGCAACGACGTAGCTACGACCTGGCGTGCCCTTCTGGAAGGCAAGTCGGGGGCGGGGCCTATCACAAAATTCAACGCCGAGGGGTTCGCGGTCCGGTTCGCCGCGGAGGTCAAGAATTTTGATGCCGGCACCTACATGGACCGCAAGGAAGCGAAGCGCGCGGACCACTACACCC
>JACMME010000122.1 GCA_014379205.1 Gemmatimonadaceae bacterium | reverse complement strand
TTGCTATCCACCCGCGCAGTATTGCCGCGAGTGAATCATCGGTCGCGCAGGAAATCGTGACCAGATCAGCGGCTCGGAGGCGCACTGGCCATGCACCATCGGAAAGCGCTGTGCCCAGGGCCTTGCAGTCGGTGCGCCTCTCCGCCAAGGCTCGATATCGCAACCTCCACGCCGGCTCCGGCCACATCACCGGAGGTGGGGGTAGGGGGAGGGAATCCCTCGCAGGGAATTCGGGATGACTGATGCGGCCGCGGGCGCGTTGCGCGAGTACTCGTACACGCGGATCACTATGCTGCATGCCATCGCGGAGCGCAGCGTCTGTGGAGTCGCGCCGGTCCTCAGCGACAAGGATGCGACCGATGAGCGCGGAGTCACTGGACGTCAGTACTTCGGTCTGAGCGCGCGATGCCGCGGGCAGCAAGAGCGCGGCGAGCATCGTAACCTTGGCCGTCAGCAAGCGAAGGACTCTGCAACGGGACGCGACTGCAGGAGTCGCGTGCGCCAATGACGCCTCACCGTATGCTTCCCATTAGCGGCGAGCAAGAGCGGATGTGCCTCGCCGCGTCCTTTAACGACGCGGCGCAATCTTCCAGAGTTCTCCATTCTGCTGGTCCGTGACGATGTACAGGGCTCCATCCGGGCCCTGCCGCACATCACGAACGCGCTGGCCGCGGTCAGCGAGAAGGTGCTCTTCTCCAGTGACGCGATCATTCTCGATAGTCAGGCGTACGAGCCTCTGCTCCCTGAGGCTGCCGACGAAAAGGCTGCCTCGCCACATTGGGAACGCATCACCCGTGTAGAACTGCGCGCCGGAAGGAGCGATCACGGGATCCCAGTAGTACACGGGCTGCTCAAAGCCGGAACGGGCGGTGACCGCATCAGGTATGGGCTGCCCCGAATACTCAACACCGTAAGCAACGATAGGCCAGCCATAATTCTTTCCCTTCACGACAAGGTTCAACTCATCGCCGCCCCGCGTCCCGTGCTCTATCTCCCAGAGCCGTCCCTGCGCATCGAAGGCCGCGGCCTGAATGTTCCGGTGGCCACTCGTCCAGATCTCGGGCAGGGCGTTCGGCTGTCCGACCAATGGGTTGTCGTTCGGCACGGAGCCGTCCGGGCTGATGCGCACGATCTTTCCCAGGTGGCTGTCCTGCCGCTGCACGAATCGACGCATTGGCTTGTCAGAGCGCTCGCCCAGTGTCACGTACAGCATTCCGTCCGGACCGAAGACGAGCCTGGAGCCGTAGTGCATGGTGCCATCATAGGTCGGAAGCACGCGGAAGATCACGCGTACCTGATCGACGCGTTGTCCGTCGGCTGAAAGCACTCCGCGCGCGACGCTGGTGCCGTTCCCACCTTCTCGAGGCTCGCTATAGCTCCAGAAGATGGTGCGGTCGGAGTCGAAGGTGGGACCGAGGGCGACGTCCAGAAGGCCGCCCTGCCCGCGCGCATCGACCCGGGGTAAACCGGTAATCGGTTGCCCAACGACGCCCATTGCGGACACGATGCGCATGCGGCCCGGCTTCTCGGTGACCAGTAAGTCTCCGCTGGGTAGGGGCTCTACGGCCCATGGATGCTCGAGTCCCTTTGCCACGACGACAACATCGAAGGCGGCGTTGGACGTAATTCCGCACGTGCGCGTTTGACCCGCGAACGCCGGGCGTTGCCCGGGCGCGTTCGGCGGACGTGTTTCAAGCGGCGTGCAGGTTGCTGCCGCACTGGTACCAGACGTCCCTGGCGCAGAAGCTGTGTCTGACGCACCGTCTTCGGCAGTTTGGCCGGAGCGCGGGCTACAGGCCGCCGTGGCTACAGTCAGGATGATTGCGGGGAAAAACGCTACGCGAGCAGTAAGCATGAGCCTCTTGAGAAACCAGGGACCAGGAACCAGGAACCAGCAGACTAGAGATCAGGAACAGGAACTGTGCTAGTATTCTCGCTGGCGACACTTCTTATGGCTAGCGCCTCTTTTTTATCCTGACATGCCCGCGCAGGTCCCCTGGTTCCTGGTGCCTGGTGCCTGGTCCCTCATGCATTTCTACTTACCCTCGGGCATCAATGTCACCTGGACGTAATTCGCGGTATTCAGTTATCTCCGGGCTGCGTCCCTGATCATTTCCGCGGACAACGTTGCGCGCATTGCTTCGTTGTCCAGCAGAATATGCGGATCCTCCCCAAAACGGTCGGCCGCGATGAGCGTTGCAAGCCAATACCCATTCTCCTTTCTGGAAGTCTCCTCACCGCGCCGCTGTGTCTCGCGCACCTTTTCCAGATCCTGAGCGGTGGGTCCGGAATTCTTGATGCTATCGATGACAGCAAAAACCTCGGCACGCAGCGTGTCAATCCGGTCGGGCGATGCCCCGAATCCGATACGGAATGAGTATTCCGGCCTCGGTTCGAACGACGTCTGGTCGCCCACGCTCACTCCGTAAACACCCCCTAGATCTTCGCGCAATACTTCGCGAAGCCGGATGCGGAGCACCGAAGTCAGCGATGCGATTGCGTATCGGTTTGTGCGATTCCAGGTAAATGGTCCCGTGAACACTATCTGTGTCTGGCCTTTGGGCTCGGATCCCTTGCGCACGACTTTCTTGATTACGCCTGTGGGATATCTGATCCCAACATCGCGCCAGTTCTCCTTTCGCTTGAGGGAAGGAAGTCCGCCGAGGTAGGTACTCACGAGAGGCTTGATTGAATCGAGGTCGAAGTTCCCTACGAACACAAAGGTGAAGTCGCTCGCGTCGGCGAATCGTTCCTTGTAGAACGCCATTGACTTCACGAGCGATATGGAGTCGAGCTTTTCGTTCGTAAGTGGCCGGGCGCGCGGATGATTTTGCGTCAGCGTTGCCTGGAGAGTGTCGCCGAATACCGCCTCTGGCTGCGACCCACGGTTGGCAATGCTGGCCTTGATCTGTCCCTTCAGGGCGAGAAACGCCGAGCTGTCCTGGCGCGGCTTGGTGAAGTAAAGGTTGATGAGCTGAAAGAGCGTCTCCAGATCCTTGGGAGAGGCGCTCCCATTGAGCCCTTCCTGAAGCGAACTGATCGAAGGAGAGACCGCTGCGAGCTTCCCGGCAAGCGCCTTCTGCAGGTCGATCTGGCTAAACCTTCCGACGCCGCCGGACTGTGCTACGATGGAGGCAAAGCCCGCTGCGGTGACGTCCCGGTCGGAGAGGAGGGAAGTGCCGCCGGGGCTGTATGCACGAACCAGCACCTGGTCGGCCTTGAAGTCGGTGGGTTTTAGAATGACTCGTACACCGTTCGACAGCGTCCAGTACGTGACGCCCAGATCCTTGATCTCGCGTTGCGCCGAGATGCTGCCGGCTCTCGGCGTGCTCTCGATGAGTGGCCCTGACGAAACTGTGTCTGCGTAAGCCACGATCTGTGTCTTGCGCACCGAGTCGAACACGGCCAAAAGCTCGGCGCTGGT
>JACMME010000121.1 GCA_014379205.1 Gemmatimonadaceae bacterium | reverse complement strand
GGAGATTGCGATCAACGAGAACGTGAAAACTATGCCGATCCAGAGATGGATGTAGAAAGCGGCGCGCGACAGTCGCCGCCGGCTTGATTGCGGCTTAGTGGCGGATTCCACAAACTTTATCTAACGGAGGGTGAGGCACGCGAAGTGCGAAGTGCGAAGTGCGAACTGGACAGCGTTGATTTTAGACCGGAACTCGATGAGGTTGTCATAATTTCCGGGTGAGGATTGGGCGTCTCCAGTAAATGGACGACGCGTGCATCGGTGTTCCGGTTTACGGGATCATGCGTGCGTTCCGGAATCGCTCAAGCTAGTGGCGTGGATAGCTCTGGCAAGAACCGTTGTTACGCCCTCCAACTCGCAACAATCTCGCGCTAGCGAGACAGATTGCCGAGGTCACTATCTGTCATCTGTGCACTAATACGCCAGAGCTGCTTGCCCAGCCCGGCATCGCGCGAGCGCGGGGAGGAGCGTGTCATCCTCATGCGACTGAAATACTCGCCACTCACGTTAGCTAATTCGGGAGCAACGGCGAGATTGATCACCCCGCGTGCTCCCTTGTCCGGAGTGAGAAGAAGCCTGCCCCACAATGCCCGCATCCAGCGTGGCAGATCGCGCATCAGATCTGTGGCTACGAGCCCGGGGTGTACGCAATTCGCCGTCACACCCGTGCCCTGCAATCGGTCAGCGAGCTCATATGTATGCAGGGCATTGGCAAGCTTCGACTGCGTGTACGCGCGTGTGGCGCTGTAGCCGTGCACGAGCTGCAAATCACTCAGGTGCATCCGCCCCAATCTCTCGAAGCTCGATGTCAGGTTGACTATTCGGGAAGGTGCGCCGGCCTGCAGCAGTGGCAGTAGCAGATTCGTGAGTAGAAATGGGGCAAGGTGATTGACTGCGAGCGTCAGCTCGAATCCATCCACACTCTCGCGGCGTCGCGCAACATTCACTCCGGCGTTGTTAACAAGCACGTGCAGCGCCGCACGTCGCTCGGCGATCTGTACTGCGGCGTTCCTGATTGAGGAAAGCGAGGCCAGGTCAGCCACGAGCAGCTCAACGTCCTGGTTACCAGAATCACTGCGGACCTCTGCGACCGCGCCCTCACCGCGTTGACTGTCGCGGCAGAGCATGATGACGGTGGCACCGAGCCGGGCCAGACCCATGGACGTTGCCTTGCCGATACCGCGATTAGCGCCGGTTATCAGGCAGACCCGGCCGGCCATTGACCGTGCGGTGGGACCGGAGTGGTTCAACACTGGTTAACGAGCGGCGAGAAGAGTCACCAAGCGATCAATGATACAACAGCGACATAGCTGCGGCGTCGGCGTTCCAGCCGAGATGCGGGGCGCAAGCATCAGAGTGCCATGACAGGGTGAACGGATGACTTCTCGCCGCCTCCGACCTCGCGCATCCGCCTACATCCTCGACTCACGTACCTCTCTAGCGTCGGCGTGCCGCCCAACGATTGCCAAGGACGCTGCCGTATGGGATTCTTCCGTCAATGTTCTCGATCGCTCGCGTTCTCGCTATCGCCCTTCTGCTGGGCACCGTGCTCCTGGGAGGAGGAGCCGTACTGCACCCAGTGCTTGATGGGGATGCTGCAACGCAGCTTCGGCACATCGCGGCGACGTCATCGTGGCGCGCGGTGCATTTCGCGATGCTGTCGGGAAGCGCACTTGTGATGTTGGGAATATGGGTACGTCTGGTAACTGATAACTCCGGAAGCGCGAAGGCGTTGGCGCCTGCCCTGGGTATCATCACAATAGGGCTGGTGGTAAGCGCGCTCAATATCTCGTTCATGGCTGGAAGCGGTTGGCGGATGGCTCAACTCTATCAGAGCGGGAACGCGAGTATGGCGGCTCTCTTCGATGCGACTCATCCGATAGGGCTGGTTTCCGCCCGGCTGGGAAACTTCATCATTGCACTGGGCGCGATGATTCTGGGCCTGATAGAGTGGCGCGACCAATCGAGGCCTCGAATAATTGCCTGGCTGGCGTGGCTCGCCGCGATCGGCGGATTGGTTGGCGTCGCATTCTTTGACGAGGCGAGTCGGTTCACCCTTGCAGCTGCAGCGCTCCTGTCCGGTTGGCAGATCGTTGTGGGCGTTCAGGCGATCGCGTCACGCGCCGATTAGATAGGCCAGGTAACAGGTACCTGGTGCCTGGTCCTTTCGAAGAACTCACGGGAGCATGGCATCGCTCTCGGCACTTCTGAGTCGCACGATGACCACCTCAGGTGGACAGCGAAACCTCAGCGGAATCTGCGATCCGACCCCCGCGCTCACGAACAGTGGCACTCGCTCGTTCGGCACCCACCCGCGGGGGTACCTCGCGGCGCAAATTCGGGAATGGCGCACCAGTGCACCCACGATCGGCAAAATCACCTGCCCGCCGTGAGTATGCCCCGCTAGCACGAGCGATACTGGTAGCGTCGCCGAAAGGTGCAAAACCGCATCCGGGTTGTGTGCGAAAATGACTCGGTGCACTTCCGGTGGAATGGCGCCGCATCCGCCGGCAGGATCGATGGTTCCTTCCTCCGTATCATCGACGCCCGCAATCGCGAGCCTCGCGCCGTTTCGCTCAACCATGAAGGCTTCGTTGATCAGAACCTTCACTTGCAGGGATTTCAACCATTCGGCAACGGCCGGTGCGTCGTAGTAGTAGTCATGGTTTCCCAATACCGCGATGATTCCGTCGCGCGCGCTGAGATCAGCGATAACGGGGGCGAGCTCACGCATGCCACTCCTGTAGAATGGAGCAGACGCCGCGTACGAAGCGTTGAATGAGACGCCAAAGTCTCCAGTAAGAGCGATGAGATCGGGATCGAAAGACTGAGCGATTCGAGCGGCGCGATGCGAGTGCGAAACTCCCGGTAGCGTCGCTTGATGCAGGTCGCTCAGCAGCGCGATCGTATAGCCGTCGAACTCTCGGGAAAGCCCCGGAATCGGAGCCTCAGTCTGGGTGATTCGCAGTTGGCGTGGCGCCAGGAATATGGCGTGAAGGGCTACGGCGGAAGCGAGAAGCCCGAGTACGAGCGAGATGATGTGAAATTGCGTCATCTGCGTCGCTACAAGGATGTCGTGGCCGAAATGGGCCGGTTCGGCGAGGCGGAACTGCGGATCATTTGACGACCGGCGACTGGATCAGCGGTGGATGGTGTCGGTCAACCCGCGCTCGGTTCGGTCCTTGTATCCCTGTCGATCTCTGGCTCATCCTTGCCGGGAGCGGGGTCGGATCCCGCCGCTGACGCCGCTTCCGTACGGGATCTTTGTCGTCGCTCGACGATGTCACTGGAGGCTGCCTCGAGCAGCTTCGAGAATCGTGAGCTCGCGATGGAGGTCACCAGGGCATAGCAGGCAAGCCAGAGAATGACCAAACCGTTCAGAAGAGTCAGTCGAGGCCACCCTCGCCCGATGACAGCCAGTGCTACGCTGAGAGTAATACAGATATACCGCAGCATTGAAAAATTGAGCTGATACCGGACGCGCCAGGGCCCTCCTCCTCCCGCACTCACTTCGGCGCGCCCCGAGGTCACCGGAATCAGCCAGCCCAGCCGGTGGGTGTGCCACGGATATGGCATACGGAAGCGCAACGCGTCGTTCCCTACGAGCTCAACGGTCGCACCGCGCTCGACGAGCATCTGCTGCAGCCCAATCAGAATTCTTTTTGCCTGGCGGAGCGACGGTGCTGCCCGAAGGACGATGGATTGACGCATGAAGCTGTGAGAGAGTGAGCGTGATTGTGATCGGCCGTGCAACCTGGCAGGCTGCTATCGCCAACCCGGTTATTCGGCCTTTCCCAGCGCCGAAGGAGCGCCCGCGGGCATTGCGCGCTGCCTGCTTCCTCCAAATCGGAGGCCACCCAGAGCAAGTGCACCGAGCGTAAGCAAATATGGCAGCGCGAGCGGTAATTGGTACGGGACTGACCACCCGCGTGCTTGAATGACGAACTGGATGGCGCTTGCGCCACCAAACAGCACGGCTGCGGCTGCTGCTCCAATCGGGTGCCAGCGCCCCAGGACCACTATCGCTATCGCAATGAACCCCCGTCCCGCGGACATTCCCTCCGCAAATGTCCCCGACTGTGCGAGGACAAGCGCGCCCCCAGCGGCGCCGCCAAGTGCGCCACCGATCAGGATCGCCGTCCACCGGGTTCGGACCACGGACACTCCGGCGACTGCGGCCGCCTCTGGGTTTTCGCCGACAGCGCGCAGCGCAAGGCCGGCGTAGGTGCGGTACAGAATCCACCATATCGCTGGAACGAGTAAATACAACGCGTAGGTCACCAATGGCTGCGCAAACAGTGGTCGGCCGACGAACGGGATGGCTGAAAGAACGGGAATCTCCACCGATCCTGCTGTCTTGATTGAGAGCGCCGCGCCACCAGCGCCGTACAAAATGCGGTACAGGGTTCCCGTCATGCCGAGCACGAGCAGGTTGATGGCGGTTCCGGTAATGATCTGGTCACCTTTGAGCGAGACAGTGAACAGCGCGAAGATGGCGGCGGTCAGCATGCCGGCAAGGATGGACAGCGCGTAGCCGGCGGCTACGGAGCCTCCCAGAACCGCTGCTGCGCTTGTGTGCAGTTGTGGGGGGAAAAAGCCACCCAGGAGCGCCCCGAATGCGCCGGCCAGGATGACCCCCTCGAGGCCAATGTTTATTACCCCCGATCGTTCCGCAACGGTTTCACCGAGTGCGGCTAGCGCCAGTGGAGTCGCCGTGCGAATACTCGCCTCGAGGAAGGATTCGGCCAGCGACGTCATGGGGATGTATCGATTGTGACGGGAAGTATTGGGTGGTGTGATGTTGCTGGGCGTATGGCATCCATGTTCTTCGGGGGGGGCCCCCCGCGAAGCCAACGGTTGTCACCTCGGCCCCACCGCCGTGCCGCTACCATCGTCGCCAGAATCACCGCTCCCTCTATCACCGATACGACCACTGATGGCACTCCCGCATCTCGCTGCATTGCGAGCCCGCCCGACTCGAGTGCCGCGAAAAAAAGTCCCGACGCGATTACCGCCGGAAAACTGAGGCGGGCGAGCAAGGCAACCGCTATCGCCGTGTAACCGTACCCAGGCGAAATGTTCTCGTACAGTGCGAAGGTTACGCCGGTTACTTCGATCGCGCCCGCGAGACCAGCAATGGCTCCGCTGGCGAAGAGTATGCGCATCGTCACTCGGCCGACGTCAATTCGGGCCGCTACGCGCGCCGCGTCAGGGTTGGCACCGGTGACGCGAACTCGAAAACCGCTGGCCGTTCTTGTTATCCACCACCAGAGCGTCAAGGCGCATGCTATCGCCAGGACCAACCCCCAACTGGTGCGCGCTCCCGGAATGAGCGTTGGCAGACGCGCGACCTTCAGTATTGAAGGCGTTTGCGGATAAATGCCCAACGGCTCCTGCAACGGACCACGCACGAGATACGACACCGCGTAGAGCGCAAGGAAGTTCAGCATGATCGTACTGATCACTTCCAGAACGCCCGCCTTGCGCCGAAGGATTGCCGCGATCCCGGCCCACAGCGTTCCGGCGAGAACTCCGGCGAGGAGGGCAGCTGGAAGCGCCAGTCTTCCCAACGTATCGCCGAGGGCCAACGCAGCAGCCGCCGCGGCCGCGGCCCCCATTACCAGCTGCCCATCGGCACCGATGTTCCAGACGCCTGCCTTGAAGGCGAGCGCTACTGCCAGGCCCGTGAGGATCAGCGGAGTGGCTCGAACAAGAGTTGCCGAGGAGAGCGCGTGCCAGCTACCGAAGGAACCCGTCCAGAGCGCGCGGAGCGCCGCAAGGGCATCGTAGCCGGCGAGCTCCAGCAGGCCAGCGAAGAGGAGCAGCGCGACACCAGACACTGTCAGCGTGACGAGTACGACAGGCAAACGTACGGGAGCGTGCATGCCGGAATGGTAATGCGGACTACGATGCGCTACGAGTGCGCATTACCATTCTGCCATGGACGACCGCTCGAGCCGCTACTGCATCATCGGTGCAGGCCCTTCCGGGCTCGCGACGGCCCGGGCATTTGCGGTGGCGGGAATCGTGTTCGACGTATTGGAGCGTCATGGTGACGTCGGTGGAATCTGGAATGCCGAGGGCAGGAAGTCACCGATGTATGAGTCGGCACACTTCATCTCATCCAAAACGCTTTCGGCATTCGATGGCTTTCCGATGCCGAAAGGCTATCCCGACTATCCCGGCTGGCAGCTCATTCTGGATTACATCCGCGCTTTCGCGAATGAGCATGACCTCAGCCGCCACGTGGAGTTCGGCGCCGACGTCGAGCGCATCGTGCCCGACCAGGGCGCCTGGCACGTACGACTTTCGAACGGCGAGGAAAGACGGTATCGCGGAATCATTGCGGCAGGGGGTCGTAACTGGAACCCGATAATGCCTGAATACACAGGCGATTTCACGGGCAAATCATATCATTCATTCCACTATGAGTCCGCTGAGGAGTTTCGCGGCAAACGCGTGCTTATTGTTGGTGGTGGAAACTCGGGGTGTGATATCGCGTGCGACGCTGCGATTTCAGCGAGCCGGGCGTACATAAGTCTTCGCCGTGGCTATCATTTTCTTCCGAAGCACATATTCGGCAAGCCAACGGATGTGTTCTTTCGGAGCGGACCTGAGCCCCCTGCATGGCTCGCGCAGCCGCTACTGGCGTTCTTGTTGCGCCTGTTGGTTGGTGACCTCACGCGCTACGGACTGCCGCGTCCGGATCACAAGGTGCTCGCGAGTCACCCGATAATGAACACTCAGCTGCTTCACTATCTCGCGCACGGCGATATCGCGGCAAAACCGGACATCCGAGAGCTGCGTGGCGACCGGGTGCTGTTCGCTGACGGGAGCGAGGAGAAAATCGACGTTATTGTATATGCGACTGGATATGCATCTGCCATCCCGTTTCTGGACAAGTCTCTGGCGGAAGTCACGCACAAGCCGTTTCTGAACATTTTCCCACGCAATCACCGCGACCTGTTCTTCGTGGGCCATTTCGAAACGGACGGCGGCGCGTACCCGGTCGTCAGCAAGCAGGCAAAGCTTATAGCTGCGCTCATCCGTGCACGCGACTCGAATCCGGAAGGCACAGCCGCCTTCGAGCGCAAACAGCTTGGCTCACCTCCCGACCTTTCCGGCGGAATTCGCTACGTCCAGTCTCCGAGGCATTCGAACTACGTCCAGTTCGAGGCGTATGGGCATTATCTGGATGCGGCTATCAGGGAGCTGGAGAAAGCGGGGAACAGGGAGTAACCGCGGAAGCCGGAACCGGGAGCTGAGAACCGCAAGTTGGAGATGTGGTACCGTAGCGAAGCGGGCAACCCGGTAGCCGTTAGGCAGGAGGCGCGAAGGTCAGTGGAACTGAAAGCCGAAAAGCGCGAGGCGACACCGAAGCCGTATCGAGGAGCGGGCAAGAACGGATAGCAATGCAAGGTGAACTTCGGCTTAACACGCATCTGCTTCCGAATGTACATTCTCACTGCTTCACGTTCTGTTCAAAAAAACTTCGTCCGGTACTCATCTGCGCGCGTCCAAGCCGCCCACTGCCGCCACCGTGTTCACCGACCTGATAGACCTCGCCGCCGAGCGATTGGGCGGCGCAGTGATCTCTGCCAACGACGAATTCTTTGCGCCCAAGGAGGCTCTCCTCAAGGCGGGCGCGCCGGAGTGGCGTGAAGGGGTCTACACCGAGCGCGGGAAATGGATGGATGGGTGGGAGACGCGGCGGCGGCGCGAGGCTGGCCACGACTGGTGTCTTGTACGGCTTGGCTTACCGGGAGTGGTGCGGGGCATCGTGGTCGACACCAGTTTTTTTCGCGGCAACTATCCGGAAGCATGCTCAGTCGAGGGAACCACCACCCAAGGAACCCCCGGTCCTGAGGCGCTCCTGGATGCATCGTGGACAGAAATTCTTCCGCGTTCGTCATTGAAGGGCGACACGCGGAACGAATTTGCCGTTGCTGCTGCTGATCGGCTTACGCATTTGAGGCTGAACATTTTTCCCGACGGTGGAGTGGCGCGTCTGCGCGTCTTTGGCGAAGTGGTTCCCAAGTCGTCGCGCATCAGCGGTGTGCATGGCGAAGTGGACCTGGCGGCGATGGAAAACGGGGCGTTCGTGGTGTCATGCAGCGACATGTTCTTCGGGCATCGCCAGAATCTCATTCTGCCCGGCCGGTCGACACACATGGGCGATGGCTGGGAGACGAAGCGCCGTCGCGGTGCCGGTCATGATTGGTCGATCATCCGGCTTGCCGCGTCGGGAAGAATTCATCGCGTAGAGCTGGACACCGATCACTACAAGGGAAACGCTCCAGCAGCTTTTTCGCTGGAAGGCAGCGAAGCAACCGGAGTGACACAGGAGGAACTGACTACCGCGATTCGATCGTGGGGGGAGATCATTCCGCTGACGAGCCTCCAGCCGCACACGCGGCATTCCTTCGAGTGTGAGTCCGCGGCGCGATCGCCAATATCGCATGTGCGGCTAAACATCTTTCCGGACGGCGGAATCGCGCGGCTTCGCCTGTTTGGTGCGCCTTCCGCGTGACTGGACTAGCGCAGCTGAATGCGCTACCGGTACCACTCGCCGTGCAGGAGCTTGGGTCATGCTGCGGATCAACGGCGTGGGCACGCCGCGTAGCGTCGCGGCGACCATTTGGTGATGCCAGCGAGTTGTACGCGATCGCTGACGAAGTCTGGTGGAATCTTACGCCGAACGATTGGCTGGAGGCGTTTCGGGCGCACCCCCGAATCGGAGAGCGGGTGGGAGAGGCACCGCAGTCCCATGAAGCGAAGGCCTGGTCGGATACAGAGCAATCCGGAGTGCATGCCGCGCCCGGCGCCATTCGCGGTGTGCTCGCGCAAGCCAACGCCGAGTACCATGAGCGCTTCGGCTACATCTTCATCGTCTGCGCGACGGGGAAGAGCGGCGAGGAAATGCTGGCAATGCTGCGAGTACGGCTTGGCAATGATCCCGATACCGAGCTGCGAGTGGCCGCTGAAGAACAGAGCAGGATCACCCGGCTGAGACTGGAGAAGCTTCTCACACGAGCAGTGACGAACAGTTGAGATCCGTTGAAGGACCGCGCAGGACTTACACTCACACATAAGTCACGCTCCGCGCACGGTTACAGAGCTACCGAGCGAATTGCGTGACGTCTTTGCGTCGTGGTACATTCTGGCCCGGAAGACCATTTGTCGAGACGAGCAACGACTCGAAATGATGCGGGTTACAGGAAGTCCGGAATCTGTCTGTGCGCACGCGAGCGCTGGCGTGTCGCACTTGAGCGAGTGCCTGTCCGAATGATCCCATGAGTTCGATTTCCACGCATGTTCTCGACACCTCGCTTGGCTGCCCAGCGGCCGGAGTTCCGGTCAACCTCGCGCGGGCCAATAAGAATGGTGACTGGGAGAGCGTCGGGTTGGCTGTGACCGACGTGGACGGACGCGTGAGCGCGCTGCTCGACGGAAGTGATGACCTCCAAAGCGGCACATATCGCATGACCTTTGACACCAGCGCTTACTTCAGCGCGAAAGGAGTGCGCGCATTCTATCCATTGGTGATCATCGCTTTCGACGTGCACGACACACGGGAGCATTATCACGTGCCATTGCTGCTCTCTCCGTACGGTTATTCCACCTACCGCGGAAGCTGAGGCAATGACCGTTACACTTGCGAGTGACAATTACGGCAAGCAACGGGTACGGCTGGTAAAGGTCACGAGACATTCCGATAGACATGAGATCTTCGACATAGTTGTAGGCATACGCTTCGAGGGTGAGTACGCCGCTGTGCACTCGGAGGGCGACAACGCGCGCTGCCTGCCTACCGACACGATGAAAAACACGGTGTACGCCCTGGCCAAACAGGAGTCGTTCGACGAGATCGAAGGGTTGGGATTTGCGCTCGCGAAGCACTTTTTCAGAACGACCGCGCATGTATCCAGAATCCGCATCGATCTCACCGAGCGCCGCTGGAACCGTCTGGAGGTTGACGGTATCCCTCAACCGCATGCTTTTGCGCGGGGAAGCGGCGAAGAGCGCGTCGCCACCATCTCGGCAAGCCGGGATAGCACTCCAGAGGCGCAATCCGGAATCCGCGAGCTAGTCGTACTGAAAACAACGGGTTCGGCATTCACCGGATTTTTCAGCGACGGTTACACGACCCTCGGTGAGACGAACGACCGCATCCTCGCGACAGCCATTTCAGCGACCTGGAAATATGGGACGTCTGCCGTTGATTACAGCAGCGTGGTGAGTGTCGTCAGGGAAACCATTCTGGAAACCTTTGCTGGACACGATAGCCGGTCCGTACAGCACACGCTGTATGCTGTTGGACAGGCAGTGCTGAACCGCAGACCAGAAATCGTGGAGATCGCGCTAGCGATGCCAAACAAACATCACCTTCTCGTTGATTTGACGCCGTTCGCGCTCGAAAACCAGAACGAGATCTTTGTGCCGACTGAAGAACCGTACGGGTTGATAGAAGCGGTGTTGCGAAGAGGATGAAGAACAAAGAACTGCGAACTGCGAACTGAGAACTGAGAACTGAGAACTGCGAAGCGCGAACTGCGAACAACAGCGAAAATGCCAACTGAAAACTGTGAATCTGGAATGTCCGTAGGGTGCAGGCCTCGTACTTTCTTCACAGCAGGGTGGCAGCATGGGCAATGAACACGTCGTCGAGCTGCTGCGGCGAGATGTCGACCCGATCGAGTACAACCGCATTCGCGAGGAATGGAAGACGCACTCCATCGCGGAGGACCGGCGTGATATCGCGGGGCTCATATCCACGCTGACGGAAGACTGCGTTTACGAGGTGCATCCGGGTGGCCACAGGTGGGAGGGACATGCTGGCGCCCGAAGGTTTTACACTGAGCTGCTCACGGCCTTTCCGGACATTGTCTTCGAGCTTACGCACATTGTGATTGGACCACAGGGCGTATACGAGGAGGCTCGCGTTTCCGCGACGCACCGCGGACAATGGCAGGGTGAACGTGGAACCGGCGAACGAGTCGAATTCACCGTTGCAATTCTATTTCCGTGGGATAGCACCAAAAAGAAGTTTACAGGCGAGCGGGTGCACTTTCTGCGCGGTGAGCCGGGCACGGCGCGCAAGGAGTGAGACGTGCAGCCACGGCTCGTGGTGCATGCCAGAGAACCGTGGGAGGTACGGCGTAAGGAAAAGGACTTCGATTGGCCAGCCCCTACCGCCAGTGGTATCACCAGTTTATCGCTGCCTGTTCTTGAGAATCTGCAGGAAGCTTCTGCCTCGCAGCTCATCCAGAGTGAGTCCGGTGCGGGAAAGCGTCTCCTCTTCCGTTAGCGCTCCGCAGTTGATTCCTCGCAGAAAGAAGTTCAGCAGCCCCTGCCCTGTGGCGGCGTCGTCGAAGACGTTGCCTACGAGGGTGGCTTGCGCGGCCCGGTCAACGAAATTGCGGAGACGATTGGCGGCCGCGTCGAGACCGCCGAGGAAGAAGGCGTACACCGCGGCATAGCGAGTGGGCAGCTGCGCAGGGTGCAGATCCCATCCCTGATAAAAACCCCGCACCAGGGAATCCTGGATGTCGTCATAGTGCAGCTTCCACGCGCGGTGCACGCTGGCGCGATTTTGCCGTGCCTGCGCTTCCGTCGGCGCCTGCCCTTCTTCGACAGTGTGTTCACCCACAGGCAGTACGGAAGTGGATCCATCCGATAGCCAGAGCCCTGTTCCCGCGAAAGCAACCTGCATCATGTGCCGTGCGAAATCGCACGCCGGGTGACGCATGCGCTGGTGCGCGGACGTTATGTTCACTCCCGCCGTATAATCGTAGGTGCCAAAATGCGCCGCTACCGCGCGCCCATGTGCGGCTGCGAGGATACCGGTGAGCGCGGACGTGCCATCCGAGCCGAGAATAACCTGCGGTGTCTCGATCATCATTTCGAAACGGAGAGATCCGCGTTTCAGACCGAGCCCCTGTTCGAGCGTGGCGAGCGCGATTGAGAAAAATTCCACTTGCTGGGAAATGGTGATCTTGGGAAGGGTGATCACGAAGTTGGGGGGAAGGTTTCCCTGCGTCTCATGCACCAGAGTGGTCAGGAAGATCTCCAGCGTTCGGAGGCTTCGGACCCGCATCTCCTCATTCAGCGGCTTGACGCGGATCCCAATGAAAGGTGGCAGCGTTTGCCTTCGCATGCCCTCTGCGACCTCTCGCGCCCCCGAATCGGCGTGTGCGTCTTCCTCCGTGTCGGGACGGTTACCGTACCCGTCTTCGTAGTCCAGCCGAAAGTCCTCTACCGGCTCTGCGCGAAGCTTTTCCATTACCCGCCAGTAGATAGTTCGCGCGAGAGGCTCGGCAGCAGTGTCTCCCCGTTCTTTTGGGTCGGTTCCGTGCGCGTCAACCCGGTCGGGCAACACGCGGTCGGACTCCAGCGCGACAGGTTCGGCTCCGCGAAGTCCAATGGCGGCGGCGAAGGTTTCCCAATCGGGGGCGTATTGCTTCATGGCGCTCAGGGCCACGCCGCCCAGCCTGGAAGCCGAGTCGTACTTGAAGAGGTGCGCGCCACCGTAAACGGTATGCACTGGTTGCCTCCGGCCCGAATCTCCAGGATATCGTGCCATGAAATCCCGGTTTGCCGCATGGAGCGGCGCGCCGTAAACGCGGGTGGATTCCGGATTCAGGAAAGACATCATCATGGTATAAGCACCCTCGATCAGCT
>JACMME010000120.1 GCA_014379205.1 Gemmatimonadaceae bacterium | reverse complement strand
GGCTTCCCCGGCCACCGGTGCCGCATCCCGACACTGGACTCCGTCCTCGAGAGCTTTCCAGAGATACCGATCATCGTCGAAGTGAAGACGCCCCGGGCATCAGCGCTGACCCGATCACTCATCGAAAAGCACGGCGCAGCGAGTAGATGCCTGGTCGATTCGTTTCACGCTGAAGCGCTCGAGATCTTCCGGGGATCGGGAATCCCGCACGGCCCGTCGAGAGATGGCGTGGCGCGCTTGATCGCGCGGTCATATCTGGGAACCAGGTGGCCCGCGGTCGAGCTCGCCGCCATCTGCATTCCGCGCCGGTATCGGAGATTTCCGCTCCCGGTCGAGCGCATTGCCGCGCTCTTACGCAGGGAAGGCAAGCCAACTCACATCTGGACCGTCAACGATGCGAGTGAAGCCGCGTTCCTCTGGCGCCTCGGTATCTGCGGCATGGTCACGGACGACGTGCCCGCGATTGTCGCGGCACGGAGTGCGCTCAAACAGGTTTGATGACCCGGGTGGGGAACGATCCCACGACCTACGGATTAAAAGAAGCGAGTGTCGGGGAGGTGTGTGGCTAGTTCAGTGCGTTATAGTCCTGCAACGTACGAGAGTTGGGCGATTGCATCGGTTGGGAGGTCAAGAAACCATGTCTAAACAAACGAGCTCAAGCAACCTTTGCTTGAGCTCGTCTTCGGGACGCGGGTGAGGACCACTCTGACCTTAACCACCGAACCCTTCCAAGAACTGAAACTTGGAATTGAGAATGAGGTGCGGCGCCCACTCTGACTCAACCCCTTGGCGGGGGTTCCATACCACGTAAACGGAACCGACAGCCAAGACGTAAATTCTTGTGGGCACCGGAGATTGACCAGGAACTTTCGCTTTGAACGCAGCCAGAGCGGACTTGCATTTGGACTCGGTCGCCACGAGGGTTACCTGCGTCGGACTCGCAGCCGGAATCTTATAAGCCGTCCGCACTCCGACGGACTCAGAATCAGCAGGCACTGTTGCCGCTACGAGCACCTTCATGTACCTAATCATGTTAGCTGTTTGAGCGTCGGCAGGACGGCAAACAGATTGTGCTTGGATCGAGCCCGATCCTGCGATTATTGCGACCGTGGCAACGAGCGCGACGAAACGCATTGAGGTTCTCCGATGAACAGCGACATTGATTACTACCATTTGCATCTCCTGGTGTTCCAGTCAAAGCGTTTTGTCGAGTTACGCCACTGAGTACTGTCGCTCACTAGCGGATTTGTGACGTATATCCGCTTCTTGTCGATTATGTAGGCAGGTTTCCCAAAGTTCACCGAACTTCGCCAATCGTCCGGACTCGGGCCGCCCCAAGAGTTGACATCGTATTGCAACCCGGCGAGACCGCCGAGACAGTTCGAGGGAAACCTGTCTGGTACGGAAAGGCCTTCCGGTGGATTGAACGGATGCGTATGAAAAATCAAAACTGCGTTGGCGGGTGCAAAGTAATTGACCGAACATGGCGTGGACGCTGTCTCCGTTCTTACGACGCGGAGGCCGGTAGTGTCGAAAAACGCATACCCACCAACCTCGCGTCTAACGCTGGTGGGCACTGAGTCAGCCTTGGAGTCTTTGAGAGCCTTTCTCAGCGCGCTACGAAAAACGGGATTATCAAGTAACGTGTCCCCCGTCGGACATTTGATCACGTTGATCTGTTCGCTTTTTCCGCATACGGGGTACCCTTGCTCGTTGTACAAGCAAGCCATCATTTGCCCCGATTGCGCGGGCAAATAGTCACACTCGAGGAGGTTTGTGCAACTCGTGACTTCAATTTGCGGATGGGAGGTTAGCGTGTCGAAGAAGTAGAGGATTTGTCCAGTTCGGGAAAAATTGACTGACGTGGGCGTGAACCGGATCGATTGCCCAGCCTGAACCGTATTAGCAGACGCCGCTACGTTTACACCAAGAATGTCGATGGTCAGGGTGGTTGATCCTGAGAGAGCGAACTCAGGGATGGAAGCTGGTTCGTTGGGTAGGCCGCAGTACGCCACGATCCCCTTGCGGCCGGCGACAATGCTAATAGCGGTGTCGAAACCGCCATTGAAATGCATTACGTATTCGCCGGGTTGATTGCCTGCCCAGTTTCCAGGATCACCCCCCGGGAGATTGACGAGCACTCTACCCGATCCATCCGCCAAACCATGGGGAGTAATCGGTGAGGAATAGGTTGGAGGTTGCTGCGGATCGCACCTACCGTCTCTAGAGAGCGTCACATTTCCGGATGCGCGGATTCGGGCGACGGTGCCTGGAATGAGCATCGCCCCCGTTGCGGCATAAGGTCGACCGCCCCCGTCTGGGGCCGCGCTTGTAGGTCCCGCTCCGACCTCATGGATAATGCCGGACGGCAACGCTCCAAAGACGCTCCGCACCTCAGGAGTAAACGATCGGAGGGACGTAAGTCCATCGCTACAACCGAGCGCGCTCAATACGACCGCGAGGCCTAGCTTGACCGCCGCTCCGCTGCGTTGTGGGGTATCCTTCAAGTAAGCTCCTCTGTGATAACGGCTAAGGTTCCGCAACGGAGGAAGGCGATGGCACCGTTGTCCGACCACGAGTGCCGGTGTGGTGCGAGCCCATCCCGCTGCGTGTCCTCATAGTCGTGACCTACACGTATCCGCGATACGCCTGTTCCTTATCAGCCAACGTCGATTTCATATCATTGCGACAACCACGTAGAAGCCAGTGGTACGAACACCGTTCGGGCGGTGCGACCTACCCAGGTGCATAGAAAATCGTGCAACGAACACGAATGGGGGACGAGCCGCGCCTGTTCTTTCAATCGTCGTCTCGTTTCGCTCAAACGCGGAAAGGGCCGACAAGGATTTTGCCGCGACTGCAGTTGCGGCGAGCTTGTCGGCCCTAACTAACGCATTTGGCCGGCGCGGTATGACCCGGGTGGGGAACGATCCCACGACCTACGGATTAAAAGTCCGTTGCTCTACCAACTGAGCTACCGGGTCCACAGCAAGTGCTGATATTAAGAGGTCGTGGCGGCGAGCGACACTGCGCTGTTGGCCGCCCAGGCAGCTCGCTCACTGGTCGAATGCCAGTGAGCTTGCCGCCACTCAAGGCAACGTAACCCGGCCGACCGGAATACGGTCCTGTCCTCTCGCGCCGACCAACGCCAGGTAATAGACGCCTGGGGAAAGCGATGCGGGCAACGTTCCCCGCGTCTTGAAGTCGTAGGTATTGCCGGGTTCGACGGTAACAAGCCCGAGGGCAAGACAGGCTGGCATTCCCGAGCCCCACGCCGGCGTTCCCTCACGCGCGGCATTCGTGTAAGCCTCGAGATGAAGCACGCACAGCCCGCTGTTCATTTGCACCGCCGCGGCGCCAGTGTTTCGCACGGTGACTACAGCGTCAACCACTGTCGGGTTCGTCGCGACAACGGTGCTGTATCCCTCGTAAATCAGTCGCTGCGGTGCTGTGGATCGGAAAACGGAACACGCGCTCAAGGCACCAACGAGCGTTATCGCACTAACGAATCTGGACATCATGCACCTCGCGAAAATGTCTATGGCCGAAAACCCCTGCCTCAATGTCAGAAGGGGACGGTGAAGCGCAAGTTATTCCGCCGCTCCCATCTCCTCAGGATCCAGCCCGTTGCCTTTCATCAGTGGGACGATATCACAAATATGCGTTGAGGCCGTGTTGAACGGCTCAACTCATCCGATCGCCTCCGTGGGGTGCCAGACGGTGTAAAACAGTCGTCTCCATAGTATCCCCACGAAGGGGCGCGAACATGGGATTCGCTTTCTCGAAGCTCAACGCCGTCATCCGCGCTGTGAGAATTTCAAAGCAGCGTGAGCTCGCGGCTGCGCGGATGGCCGCGCTCGAGGAAGCGAACCGCCTGCTGAAGGAGCAGGCCCAGCAGCTCGAGCACCAGACGAGTGAGGCGCGTGAGCTCGCCCACGAGCTCGCACTCACCAACGCCGAAATGCGTGCCGCGATCATGGAAGTTGAGAAAGCGCGAGCCGCGGCTGATGCCGCCAACAGATCAAAGGCTGAATTCCTGGCGGTGATGAGCCACGAGCTCCGGACGCCACTCAATTCAATCGGCGGATACGTGGACATCCTCGACGCCGGGCTGAGGG
>JACMME010000119.1 GCA_014379205.1 Gemmatimonadaceae bacterium | reverse complement strand
GCCGACGTGAGGCCCAACAACTGCTCGCGGATAGCGAGCGAGACCGCGAGGAGGTCGAGCGCACCAACTCACAGCTGCGTGACCAGCAGGCCGAGTTGGAGATGGTAAATCAGCAGTTGCAGGAGAACGCCATCGAGCTCGAGCTGCAGTCACAGGAGCTTCAGGCGACCGCTGCCCAACTCGAGGACAGCACGGAGGAAGCTGACGCGGCGCGACGCGTGGCGGAGTCGGAGCGCAAGCGAGCCGAAAGCATACTGGAATCCATGGCGGACGCGCACTTCGTGCTGGATGCCGAGTTCCGCTTTATCTCCGTGAACGGCGCTATGGAGCGGGGGGTTGGGCTGTCCAGGGACGCGCTGCTGGGTCATACGATCTGGGAGCTGTTTCCGGGTACCGTGGGAACGCCCTTTGAGTGGAATTATCGCCGAATTGTCAGGGACCGCGTGGAAGCTCACTTCATTCATGACTACTCGGACGGGCGCCTCGAGCTGGTCGTCGACGTCGGTGCCTACCCAACGCTGGACGGGGGCATCGCTGTATTCTGGCGTGACGTTACTGAGCGCACACGAACTGAGATCGCATTGCGAGCGAGCGAAAACCAGCTCCGCACCCTTGCCGATGCGATCCCGACGCTCGCATGGACTGCCCGTGCCGATGGCTACATCGACTGGTACAACGCCCGCTGGTTTGAGTACACCGGTACCACTGCCGAACAAATGACCGGTTGGGGATGGCAGTCAGTGCACGACTCGTCCGCGCTTCCCGAGGTGATGGAGAAATGGCAGGCGTCCATCGCGAGCGGGGAGCCCTTCGAGATGACCTTTCCCCTGCGGGGGGCGGACGGACTGCTCCGGCGCTTCCTCACACGCGTCATTCCCCTGCGGGATGGAAGCGAGCGCGTGGTCCGGTGGTTCGGAACGAACACCGACGTCGAGGCCGAGCGCTTGGCCCGCGAGGCCGCGGAAGATGCAAATCAGGCTAAGACGGACTTCCTGGCGACAATGAGTCACGAGCTGCGCACTCCACTAAACGCGATAGCCGGCTACGTTGAGCTGCTCGAGATCGGTATCCATGGCCCCGTTACGGACGAGCAACGCGACGCGCTCAGCCGAATCCAGCGTAGCCAACGCCATCTGCTCGGTCTCATAAACGATGTGCTGAACTTCGCGAAGCTCGAAGCGGGGCGCGTCGAGTACCATTTCGCGGACGTATCGGTGCGCGAGGCGGTCGACACCCTCGAGCCGCTCATCGCACCGCAGCTGAATGTGAAGGGGCTGCGCTTCAGTCGCGAGGAATGTGGGGACGGCCGTGTCGTCCGAGCCGATCCCGACAAGTTGCAGCAGGTGCTCGTCAACCTGCTCTCCAACGCAATCAAGTTCACGCCCGCTGGCGGCGCGATCAAAATGTATTGCGAGGATCGTGGCGATCTGGTTTGTATCGGTGTCCGCGACACGGGAATCGGGATCGGGTCCGAACGCCTCGAGCTCGTCTTTGCGCCATTCGTGCAGATTGACCGCCGGCTCAATGCCCCTCAGGACGGAACAGGGCTCGGTTTGGCAATCAGCCGCGATCTGGCGCGCGGAATGGGCGGCGATCTGACGGCCGAAAGCACACTCGGCGTGGGAAGTACGTTTGCCCTGACGCTTCCGCGCGCCAAGCCGGCGGCGGTCTCAACGCTCTAGCGCGGATGTCGTTACTGGGCTCGAGAGACCCCTTGGAGGAACCATGTCCAAGAGTACGAAAGCCCAATCCGAAGTAGAGTCTCCGCCGACTCTGGTTTGCGTGCCGGGCGCAATTCCAGCCTCAGAGCGCCCGACCCACTTCGCCCTGGTCACACGCCTCTTGCGCGAATCGGGGCTTGAACGGACGGATGCCCCTAACGGATTCATCTTCCGATTCAATGCGGAGATGTTCGAGGACGTCGCGCGATTCGTCTCGAACGAGCGGAGGTGATGCCCGTTTCTCAGCATTAATATCGAGTTGTCGCCTAATGGAGGCCCTGTCTTCCTGCGACTTTCCGGTCCGGCGGGCACCAGAGACTTCCTGGACGCCGAGCTACGCCAGCAAGACTCGACTGTTCGCTCCGAGCGAGACGGCAGCGCGTGAAGCTATCGTAGCCTTGCAAGCCAAAACTCCCGCTGATCGATGGGTGAAGCATCGCCGAGCAACGCACTCGCTGGCAGGAGATTCTCGCGCCGTTGCAAATTGTGATCTTGCGTGGCCGACACCGCACAGCGTTCAGTGTGCGCTCTCGAATGCGAGCGCAGCGCGGTCGCGACGCAGGCCGTTGTGTTCCAGATAGGCGAAGACTGCTACTGCTACGGCCTGCACGAGGATACAGGATTTGCCGAGCGCCGTCGGTGCAACCCACCCGCTCAGAAATAGCAGGACGCTGCACACTGCCCAGAGTACGTTGGCCGCGACCACCGTAAGGACAACACCGCGCGACGCACGCTCACTCGCTGCGACCGCAACCAGAAGTCCCGCGAATGGGACGAGTACGATCCCGGCCCCTCGCAGCAGGCCAATGGGCAATCCGAGCAATGGCTGGAGTGCACCTGCCGCAAGCAGCAGCAGGAGGCCCATGACGCCACTTGCCACCGCGTCGAGCAGGAGTGCGCTGCGAAGTGCCGTCGGACGACTGAGTGCTTTTCCCATCTGATCATCTCCTGTGAAGTTGTGCTGTGTCTTTGCGCATGGTATTCAGTGAAGCAGGCGACGCTACCAGTGCCGCCGTGCGACTTCGTATGTCGTCGACCTGAACCGTCAGGTGCCCAACCTCGCTCCCGTCACCGCATGCTTATGATTCGCTATGTCGCCCCTGCACTCAATTACCTGCGACGTAATTGGCCGTTCGAGCGCAGTTGATTACCCATGATCGTATGACCGCTATGGCGATGCCCTATCCAGCCTTCGGCGCGCTGATGCGCGAGTGGCGCCAGCGCCGGCATCTGAGCCAGCTTGCCCTGGCGCTCAAGTCCGACACGTCACAGCGGCATCTCAGCTTCGTCGAGTCTGGACGGGCGCAACCAAGCCGCGAGATGGTGCTTCGAATGGCAGAGCAGCTCGATGTTCCTCTGCGCGAACGCAACCGCTTGCTGCTCGCCGCGGGCTACGCGCCTGCGTATGCGGAACGCCTGCTCTCTCATCCAGCTCTTGAAGTTGCGCACAGCGCGGTGGAGCGGGTGCTCACCGGTCATGAGCCGTATCCCGCGCTCGCCGTAGACCGATTCTGGACACTCGTGAGCGCAAACCGCGCAGTCGCGCCGTTTCTCACTGGCGCGGCGCCCTCGCTGCTGCGACCCCCGGTGAACGTGCTTCGGCTCAGTCTTCATCCCGAGGGCCTGGCGCCGCGCATCGTCAACTTTCAGCAGTGGCGCGCACATATCCTCGAGCGCTTGAGGCGACAATGCGAAGCCAGTGGGGATCCAGCGCTTGCTGAATTATTTGACGAGCTCAGCCATTATCCGATGTCGTCTACTCGGCGCAGCGCGCCGCCCGCCAGGGTGGATGACGGGGCCGGGGTGTTCATCCCGCTGCAACTGTCAACCGACGATGGGATGCTGTCCTTCATAAGCACCACTACCGTATTTGGTACGCCTATCGACGTGACGCTTGCCGAGATAGCGCTTGAATGCTTCTTCCCGGCCGATGCGGTGACCGCCGAGCGCCTTCGCCGCTCGGCGGCCGCGTAACGTCGCTCCGACCCTCCCCATTTGGCTATGGCTATTACCAAGTTACACGGTATGGCTGAGCCTGGCCGCTCAGGCGATCAAGCTGAAGAACCAGACAGTTTCTGCTGCGTGTCGAAATCCGGGCACCGGCTCCGACTTATGCGCAAGAGGACTATTTGGGGCCGCAAACCGCTAAGGAGCAGTGAAATGAAATACATGCTGATCATGAACACCCCGCGCGACGGCTACACCCAGTATATGAACTGGCCAAAGAAGATCATCGAGGCAAACAACGCATTCATGCAGGCCTTCACAAAGAAGCTGAGTGCCGCGGGCGAGCTGG
>JACMME010000118.1 GCA_014379205.1 Gemmatimonadaceae bacterium | reverse complement strand
GCGAGAGGGGGAGTAGCCGAGTTGGAGGTACGCACCTTCCGCGAACATGTCCCGGTTGGACCAGAGTCCGCTCGCGCTGCTCGAGAAACGCCGGTGGTTGCCCAGCCCTGGTCGCTCGCTGACGGAAGCGTCCCGTTCCAGCTGCTGGAGCAATCGGTCCGTCATGAGCTGATAGAATCACCCAGGCACTATCCCGATGCGGATCTCGTGGAAGTGTCGCACGTGGTCGCATGGCTGGAACCAATCGGTGGCTACGGCATTCGCGCCCTCGCTATCACGGATCGTGCAGCAGCGCGAGAGCTGCAGCATCCGCGCGTACACGCTGAAGAGCACTGGCTCCAGAACGATAAGATGCGGATCGAAGTCGATGGCGCGGGCGGAGTCAGCGTGCTCGCATTGGCGACGGGCGAATCGATAACGCAACTAGTCGGCTTCGAAGATCTGGGAGATGCCGGCGACCTGTACACGTTCTCGCCCATCCAGCCGGAGGTCCGCAAGCTGACGTTTCTCGGCGCCGAACTTCTGCATCGCGGTCCTCTGCGAGGCGAGATCGCAATATCCTACCTCATGGACGTGCCGGCGAGCTCCTCGCGGGCGGGGCGGAATACTTCTGTTGAGAGGCATGCGCTAACTGTTACGCTCACACTCGACGCAGGATCCGCCTTTCTTCGCATTGGCGTACGAGGAAGGAATGCCTCTCGAGACCATCGGCTTCGCGTCAAGTTTGCCTCGGGTGTCCGGGCCGGGGAGGTTTACGCCGATGCCGCCTTTGGCGCCGTCCTTCGCAAGCCGATAATTGTTTCACCGGAAGCGATGCTGGCCGAAACGCCCCCTGCAACAGCTCCTTTGGCGCGTTACCTCACAATCTCGAGTGTCGTTCGTGGTGTGACCTTCTTCTCTGATGGTCTCGCGGAATATGAGGTGTCATCGGAAGGGGATTTCCTGGTGACTCTGGTGCGTGGGGTCGGCGAGCTTTCGCGAAATGACCTGCCGGAGCGACCCGGACACGCGGGTTGGCCAGTGGAGACCGCTCAGGCGCAGTCACTCGGAAATTTCGAGGCGCAATTTGCCATTCTTCTGCACGGTCCACGTGACCAGGAAACTGTTTCGGAGATCGAGCGTGTGGCGAGCGATGTCCTTCTGCCAGTCTCGGGGAGGACACTTCGGCCGGCGCTTGCGATTCCGACGGAAGTTGCAGCCCTCACGCTCGAAGGAGATGGCCTCGCGTTTTCGACGTGCAAGGAGAGCCAGGACGGGGCGTGGACGGTACTCCGCTGTGTGAACTTGCTAGAGCGGGATGTGAGCGGACGTTGGCGGACAGACACCGTAATCCACGAAGCGCGCGCCGCACGCCTGGATGAAACTCCGGCTGAGGAAATCAGAGTGATTGATGGCGCTGTCGAATTCGTCGCGAAGCGCCGAAGCGTTGTTACGATCCTGATTCGCTAGGAAGGGTGTCGAGGATGTTCTCGGGGAGTCGCAACCTGAATACCGCCGCGGGGAGGGACGGGGCGCTCAGCCAGTCGCTCTACGATCCAAAGGTAGCCCAGCGCCATGAGGATGCCTGATATCAGCGCCGTTACCAGCCCGCGCCATACAGCTTTTCCGCGAAGCTCCCGCGTCCAGAATGTTCGGAGGGCCCAGCCCGTCAGCACCACGACCCCGACAACGGTCAAGACGAGCTGGTCGTGCGATAAAACGGTGGTCAATAGTAAAAGCGTCGCCAGTCCAGCGGCGACGCTCAGCACGGACACCGCAACACTGGTGGACCGAGTACGAAATGCGTTCAGCGATCGCCTCCATTCAACATTTCGAACTCAGCTGCTTCCTTGCAAGCAGGGTAAACTCCGGCCGTCACGTCACCAGCAGAAGCTTTTCCATCATCGAGAGAATGGCGCCGCGCGCCTCGACATTCTTCAGCGCGCCAAAACCAATGCGGAGTTTGTCGTCCTTGGTGAGCTGCGCGCGCGAGCTGGCATTGAGAGCATCGGTTGCCGACGCCCGCTCATCCGGCGTGAGAGTGCGTGAAGCCTGTGGCAAAAGCTCCAGCTTGGGCCAATCCTCCCTCTTTGTATAAGCGGACCAGAAGACCACCTTGGAGCCGATACGCTCGAAACTTACTACCCCTCTATGGGAATCCTCGGCGCGGAATCTCAGCAGATCGGGACGAGCGAGACTCCATGCAATCATTGCGTCAAGGACGGCTACGAAGCGCGGCCGTTCGGTCTGAACGGTGTCACGGCTCATCGCCTGAATGAATTCGGTACGTGCGACGGGAAGAGTTCGGGTCATCAAGGCTCCTTTTATATGCGCGTTTCTTGTTGTGAAATATAACCCCCTGCAGGGCATTTTGGGGTGTTTCGGCGCACAAAGTGGAGAGTCAAGCGCTGAACCTGCCATACAATGCCTCCGTCAACGCAGGTCGGCATCGTTACGACCGTTCTGGCTGCGCTAAAGCGTTCATTGACCCCAGTTTTACGTCAATCGGATGCTCACGGAAGCGCTTATGCAAAACCCGCCGGTATTCACGCCACCACTCCTGATCCACCTGCTGAATCGTTACTTCGTAAGTTATTGACGCTTCGGCCGGCGTGACCGTGGAGTTGCCTTTCGACGGCACGGCCAGTGGCGCCCGCGTAAACACCGCGGTGTCGCTGAATTGTGCAGTCAAGTCGCGTTCCACCTCGCGAAAAAGCTCCTGTGGAAACGCCTTGCCGGCACCGTTGACCAGCGGCAACGATAGCTGGACAAGATACGATTGAGACGCTGCTACGGGCTTGCTCAACTGCACGGCACTCTTCTTACCACCGGCGCTTTTCTCCGAGCGTGTAAGACCGGTCGATTGCCCGGAAGAATCTGGTAATTGTCGGATGAGGCTTAGCGCGTCAGACATTGCCATCCCGCCAGCGGTGTTGTCGAACATGCACCACGCCGCGGCTGCTGTGGAGGCCTCGCTTCTCAAAAGCTCCGCCAGTCGGCGGAGGTAATCCTCTGGATATGCGGAGTAGTACATTTTAGGTGAGCCGTGCAAGCGGTGATACACCGCGCCCGTCCATCCACCCGGGTTCGCCGCGCTTGGAACTACCGGAGGATCCGCTGCTACTCGCGCCACGTGCAGGTCGCGCAAGAGCGCATCAGCCTTGGCGTCGAACCAGCTCGCGTGACGTGGTTCAAATGCAACGGTACCGTCGAACCGGTTTCGCAGCTCGCGAAAAAAAATCCTGGCACCTTTGGTATCACACGCAAGGCTCGGAGGAAGCTGAAAGAGAAGGCAACCAAGTTTGGACCCCAGCGACGCGACTTCAGACAGAAAACTCTCCAGAGCCTGCGTGGTCCCGCTCAGCTTCAACAGGTGGGTTATGATCTTCGGCGCCTTTACCGTGAAACGGAAATCAGCCGGCACGCTTGCGGCCCACCGGGCGTAAGTTTCGGGACGGTGTGAGCGATAGAATGACGAGTTTATTTCTACGGCGGGCAGGACGGCCGCATAGCGCTCGAGGTGGCTTCCGGCGAGGGGGAAATGGCTCGCGGCGGAGACGGGAATTGTCCAACCCGCGCAGCCGGCCAGAATGCCCCTTTTCTCGGAGTTGCTTGTTGAAATGGAAGAACGTGGCTCTCGCGCCTTAGAAGCAGGGCTCATGCCGGTTAACGTGCTCCACGCGCGTCATTGAAACAAGCGGCGTGGTGATTCGTGTCACCCTCAATTATGACTGCACCTCGCAAGAGCTACGCGTACACGAGATGATGACACCCAACAAGGTTTATCTGCTGTCACCAGCCCGGTGCGACGGGAAGCGAGCAGAGCTTCTCTTGAATCCGCACGCCGATTTCGCGCTTGCTCGGCAATTGCGGGAGCCGGAAGGAGCGTCACTCGGCGAAGTCTTCAGCTTTCTGAGTGGGTTGTACTTCCGCGGGAAGCTCACCTACGCACGGAACTTCGCCATTCAGGCCGGTGAGGCGATGCCCATCATGATCATCACAACCAGCCGGGGGCTTCGTACACCGGACGAACGTGTCGTGCGCGCTGACCTGGTGGAGTTCGCCGGCGTTGACATCGCCGCTGGCGATGCGCGTTACCTCGAACCGCTGCGGCGCGACATCGCAAGCCTCGACAAGGCGATCGGTCCCGACGTACTCATGATCCTTCTCGGCAGTATCGCCACCGGCAAGTACGTCGACGCCCTGATGGAAGTATTCGGTGAGCGGCTTGTATTCCCGATCGCATTCGTGGGCCGGGGCGATATGAGCCGTGGGGGACTTCTCCTTAGGCAGGTAACGGAAGGCCGGGAGCTGGAGTATGCGCCCGTTGTTGGTGCTGTGCGTCACGGACCGCGCCCGCCGAAACTCGTGCGACTGCGTTGAATGGTGGGCCTCAGCCATCAGCGACTGCTGGAAATCGCTTGCCAACCAGGAAAACGTACGTCGTCAAAAAGCAACTACTTCGAATGCCGCAACCACTGACGGTGTGCTTAGCCGGTAATAGGCGCAGATTGCAACTTTCAGCTCAAGGAGACGTAGGGTAGACATCGAGAACCGTTCCCGGAGCGCCACGATGATAATGGCCGATGTGTTCAAAATCGTCTTCCTCATTCTCGGCACGCTGATCGTCTTCGTCAGCTACTGGCTTGCGTCCACGGCCCTGTTTCCCGCATTCACCGACGCCGCGCGACGTAAGTATCAGACGCATCCACTTCGCATGACTTTCCTGGGTATTGCGGTTGTCGCACCTTCGGCGCTGCTTGGCATGGTGCTCCTGCAATCGCCGAATCCCGCTGTGAAGCTGCTTGGGGCGGCAGTTGTCTCGACGCTAGTCCTCCTCGGCCTTATTGGTTCTACAGGTCTCAGCCAACGCATCGGATACGGGTTATCGACGCTTGCGGATGATCAGCAGCCGTGGCGGCGCGTGCTCCGCGGTGGCAGCGTGCTCGCTCTCACCTTCGTATTGCCGGTGATTGGCTGGTTTGTGGTATTCCCCTGGGCACTCGTGAGCGGAGTCGGCGCCGCGGTGGCCTCCCTGCGCTCCGGACGGGATCCAGCAGTCGCTCTCGAGGGCGCTGCCAACCAGGCGGCCGTGTGACGATCTCGCGCCGGCGCTTTCTGCAGGTGGGAGGTGCGGTGGTCGCCGCGACGGTGGGCTGCGATCGCTTGCCGGATTCCGTGCTCGAGTTGTACAGCCGGGGCGAGCCTGAGCTTGACCCATTTCAGCCGCCCGCTTCGGGGTCCATGGATCTCGTTGCTCATGCTTTAAACCGTCTCTCGTTCGGTGCGCGGCCTGGCGATTACACACGCATCAGACATCTCGCGCCTGTGCCTGATGCCGCGTTCGAAGCATACCTGGATGAGCAGTTTCGTCCTCGAGACATCGATGATTCCATCGCCGAGCGCGCCGTGCGCCGCTTTGAGAGTCTGAATGCCCCAGCCGGCGAGCTCTTCGAGTACAAGGAAGATTTTCTTCTGGGCGAGATGACTTCTGCTGCGCTGCTGCGCGCGGCACTATCGGAAAGACAGCTGTACGAGGTGATGGTTCAATTCTGGACCGATCACTTCAACATCGATTCCTCGAAAGGTGACTGCCGTTGGCTCAAGGCGGCCGACGACCGGCTTGTAGTTCGCGAGCATGCCCTTGGAAAGTTCCCTGACCTTGTGCGCGCGTCGGCGTTGAGTCCGGCAATGCTCTGGTATCTCGATGGCCGGGTGAATCGCGTTGCGGGAGACAGTGGTGGGGGACCCAATGAGAACTACGCGCGGGAATTGCTGGAGCTGCACACGCTGGGCGTACAAGGCGGCTATACACAGAAGGATGTGATGGAAGTAGCGCGCGCCCTCACAGGCTGGATTGTCCGCGCCAAAAAGGAGAGCACATTCAGACTTGGTTCAGTGGAGTTCGCTGCGGCGTTGCACGATGACGGGACTAAAGTAGTCCTCGGCCATACCATTCCCGCGGGTCAGGGACCGCGTGATCTCTTTCATGTGCTCGAGATAGTGTCTCTCCATCCGTCCACTGCACAGCACATCGCGACAAAGCTTTGCCGCCGATTCATTGCCGACGAACCGCCGCTCGCAGCCACACGCGCGGTTGCACGCGCCTTCCTCGAAAGTGATGGGGACATTCGCGTGACCCTGCGCGCACTCTTCGGCCGTTCGGAATTCGTGGCCTCGCGCGGGAACAAGTTCAAGCGGCCATTCAATTACGTGGTCTCTGCGCTGCGAGCAACGGGAGCGCGCACGGACGCAGGCGCTCAACTCACAGACTTCCTCCTGCGCATGGGTCATGCACCTTATCAGTATCCGACGCCCGACGGATATCCCGAGGAAGCGTCGCCATGGCTCGGAACTCTTCTCTGGCGCTGGAACTTTGCCGTCGCCCTGACGGAGAACCGGATCGCGGGAACGCACGTCGACGTGCCCGGCCTCACTCGGGCGGCTGGTGGCGACGTAGGCTTGATGTCGCACATGCTCGGCAGGAAGCCGACTTCGGCCGAGTTGGCCGCCTACGCCGGATCCGGCGCTGGGCTGGCGCTGATCCTTGCGTCTCCTGCCTTCCAGATGGCCTGACATGAGTGCCACAAGTGGATTCATAAGCGGCAACGCCGACGAGAGTCGCTCGCTCGTCGTGGTTTTTCTGCGAGGTGGAGCTGACGGGTTGGCGCTCGTTCCGCCGCTCGGCGACGACGATTATCAGAAGGCGAGGCCGCGGCTTCGGGTTACCGAGCGTGAAGGTGTGAAACTGGATGGATTTTTCGGATTGCATCCACACCTTAAGCCACTTCAGCCTCTCTATGCCGAGGGACAGCTTGCGGTGGTGACCGGCGCTGGCTCCGAGGATACTTCACGCTCGCATTTCGAGGCGCAGGACCTGATGGAGCATGGCGGCACCGCAGGTGGGGGATGGTTGGGCCGTTTTCTCCGCTATCGGCCCGCAACCAACGAGGGAAAGAAACCACAGAACTCCGCGCTTTCGGCGATTGCCGTGGGGAAGGAGCTACCGGAGTGTCTACGAGGAGCGCCCGCTGCGTCCGTCATGCAATCGATAGACGAGTTCTCACTTGGAGCAGGAGCGGCCCGCTTCTCCAGCCAGTTGCAGAAATTGTACGCCGCGGAGGAGAACGATCTCGGCGCCGCGGGGCGCGACACGCTGGATGCTTTGAGGCGGATCGAGCAACTGCGAAAGACACCATACAGTACTGCGTCAGGCGCCGTCTACGCCGACGATGATTTCGCGCAGGGACTTCGTCAAATAGCGAGACTCATCAAGGCGCGTGTAGGCCTCGAGGCCGCATCCATTGACCTGGGCGGATGGGATTCACATTTCACGCAGAGCACGCTTATCGATCCGCTGATGCTGCGTCTCGGAGCGGGGCTCGCGGCGTTCACCCGCGACATGGGACGATGGATGGACAGCACGACAGTTGTAGTGATGACGGAATTCGGCAGGCGCCTGGTCGAGAATGCATCTTTCGGTACTGATCATGGGCGTGCAAGCGTGATGTTCGTGCTGGGTGGCGGTGTTCGTGGAGGGCAGGTGCTCGGACGTTGGCCTGGCCTTCAAAGTGGAGTGCTGGACGGCCCAGGTGATCTTCCTGTGACGACCAACTACCGCAACGTGCTCGCTCCCATCCTGCGGCGGCACGGAATGGGCGACGATATGAGACTTGTATTTCCTCGGTTTCTGGTTGAACCCATCAACCTGTATACGTGATCAACCAGAACCGTCCCACCGCAACCGCGCACCCGATCTAAACCTTCAAGCCGCGTCACAAGCGCGCGCCGAAAAGCGAGCCGACCAGTGCGGTAACCGCCATTGCCAGGGCTCCCCAGAACATTACTCGCACCGCCCCACTCAGTACTGGGGCTCCACCTGTGCGCGCGGCGAGGCCGCCAAGCAGTGCCAACAACAACATCGCCGATCCCATGATGACCTTCGTCAGGAGGTCCAGCGGCGTGACTGCGCTTAGTAGTACCGGAAATCCGGCACCAGCGGCGAATGCGACGGCCGATGCCAGCGCCGCTTGCAGCGGCCGCGCGTTGGTCGTTGCCGACATCCCGAGCTCGTCGCGCGCGTGCGCGCCCAATGCGTCCTGTGCCATGAGCTGTTGCGACACCTGATCGGCTAGGGCGGGGGTGAGTCCCCGTGCAACGTAAATAGCGGCGAGTTCGGCTCGCTCGGCTGGTTCGTTGAACGCAAGCTCGCGCCTCTCGAGGTCCAGATCAGCACGTTGAGTGTCTGCCTGGGAAGCCACCGATACATATTCTCCCGCCGCCATGGACAGCGCGCCCGCGACCAAGCCTGCGATCGCGGATACGAGCACCGCGTTGCGCGGCGCACCGGCAGACGCTACCCCAACAACCAGACTCGCTGTCGAGATCAGACCATCATTCGCGCCGAGTACGGCAGCGCGAAGCCAGCCGATGTCACCGCTATGATGCAATTCTCTGTGGCGAGGCGGCATGTGGTGTCGTGACGCGGACGCTCGATCCGATAGGTTGATCTGAGGAGCCGCTATCTATTCAAGATAGGTGAGCGTGGCGTCCCTACTTGAAGATGAGATGAGCCACTTGCGATTCGAAATTCCAGTAGATCATCGCGTACGCCGTCAAATCGAAAGCAGCATGCGCGAACATCAGCATCAGGACGCGGCCCGTGCATGCGTAGATTGTGCCGTATACCACGCCGACGATGGTAGCCTGTTGTACGCCCGCGAGCCCCTGGATGGCATAATGATCCAACCCAAACCAGAGGGACGTGAGCGCCACAGCCAATGCCTTAGCGCCACGCAAAGATTTGAAAAGTTTGCCGAGGCGTTCGAACATGTATCCGCGAAAGACAGTCTCTTCGCCGAAACCCGCACCCACCGTCATGGCAAACAGGGCGCCTGGTATGGCGGCAGTGTTTCCTGTGAGGTAGTGGTAAGCCTGATTGATCGGCTCGGCGCCAAGAAGCGGCATCACCACCGCCTTCATCAGCAGCTTGAACGCGGCGCCAAAAAGTACGCCGACAGCGAGAGTGCGCAGCCAGCTTCTGGGCCGCACGTACCCGATATCGCGCCACGGTGTCCGCGATCGCCACGTCCACGCCACGACCAGAAGTGCGCTGAGAGGCACGACAACCGCGTTGCCGGCGAGGATGACAAGAATGGCGAGAATCCCAACCGGTCCGAATCCGCGCAGGTCGGCGGCGAAACCATCATCGGATTGTATTGCGGCTTGCCGTTCCGCGGCGTGATCTCGCGGAGGAGCGCTACCCCGCTGTAACGAGTCGCTCATTGTCAGCTCCTCGAACTTTCATCCCGGCGGGCCATCTTCTGGTGCAACGACGCCGAGTCCATCGCGTTAAAATTACGATTTGTCGTTGAAGGCCGGAATCTCGCGCTGGCGATGGTCGATGCTATTGCTGCGGGTGAGTGGCGAGCCCGAGCCATCAGGCGTCCTGTCGCGGAGCCCACGGGACGAGTGGGAGCGTGAAGTCATCCGCGGGCGGGAATTTCGGGTTGTGATCGTCACTCCAACGTACTTGCAACATACCCGTACGCCGCCCGCTCTCCGACTGGCTCTCGAAGGCCGCCGCCGAGTAGTAGAAGCCACCCAGCCCGATCGCGTGCACAAGCACCCGCGTGGGGCTGAACACCTCGGCGTCCGGGACAATACGAAGCGTCCCGCATGCGGGATCGGGATCGTCGTGGTTGATGGTTGGGGGGACGACGCCACGACGAATGGTCAGGCAAGCTGCCACGGCCTGCAGTGCGGAAGAGCCTGCGCCGTGCTGGCCGAGCATGGACTTCTGCGACTGAACTCGCACGTGTGGCAGCGAATCTCCAAAGAGCTCCGTCAACGCGATCCCCTCCAGGCGATCGTACAGCACCGACGACGAACCATTGGCATTAACGAGATCGACATCCTCGCTGTTCCAACCTGCTTCGCTGATTGCTCCGCGCATGGCGCGGACGCTGGGCCGCGTGTCGAGCTCGGGCGCATCGTGGCTGTATTGCCGGTTCTGCCCGGCCGATGCCACGTGATACCCGGCAAGCCTGGCGTAAGTGCGCGCGCCTCGGCGCCTGGCGTGCTCTTCCGACTCCAGAAGCAACGCTCCCGCACCTTCACCTATGACGTTGCCATTGCGGGCTCGGTCGAAGGGACGCGAAGCCTTCCCGGGATCGTCATTAAAGCGCGTCGCGAGCGACCCCGAAGCATTCAGAGCATGGAACACTTCGGGTACCACCTCGCAGTCGGTGCCGACAACGAGCATCGCGTCGACTGCTCCTGCCTGGATCAAGCGAGCTGATTGCCCGACCGCATCGATACCAGAGTTACAGCCGGACGTCGTGGTGTGTACCGGCCCGCGGATATTGAAGAAGCTGGACAGCACGCATGCAGCAGAGTGATTGAAGCAGTGGAAAGCCGCATGTGGAGGTAACGGAGCGGACGCGGTATGACGCTCCTTGAGCGACATGATGACATCCAGGTTGCCAATGGATGTGCCGACAAAGACCCCTAGCCGGTCGGGATCACAGGCGTCCAGATCGATCTCGGCGTCGTGCAGGGCAAGAACGCCCGCGGCGAGAGCGAGCTGAACCGCCCGCGGCGTGCGGCGCGCCATGACGTTGCCGTGTGTTACATAGTCGTCGAGCCGAAAATTCTTCACCTCTGCGGCTATCCTCGATGGCGAAGAGGATGCATCGCAGAGCGTGACAGGTCCAAAACCATGTTGCCCGCTCGTGAGCGCGGTCCAGAACTCGTTACGTCCGCTGCCGATCGCGCTCACTGGCCCGACGCCAGTTACGACAACGTTGGTTTTCATCTCGGGTTAGGTCCGCCTGCGCTTCGCCGCACGGGCATCACCAGGGCTCGTCTGCTGTCGGGCCGTAAATTGACGGCAACGCCACGTCGTTGAGGCGCAAATACACACTGAGCTGACCCCGATGGTGGATGAGGTGATTTATGTGCATTCGCACGGCGGCCCCTCGTGGCGTGGTGAAGAGAACCTGTTCACCCCGTTTGAGAGACCACGGCACACTGAAATCCGAATCAGCCGACGTCTCCAGCGCGGCGCGCGCTTCGCTCACGTGCTTGTCGAACTGTCCCAGCAAAGTCTCCGTAGTTTCCAGGCTGTAGCCCGGAGAGCCTGCGAGGTTGATTTCGGTCTTGCGAAGCGTGGTTGTGATCCACCCGGGCATTGAGGACACCAATTGAGTCAGGTGCCCGAGGGAAAACGACTTCGGATGAGGCTTCCAGGATCCTTTGTCGCTCGGCACACGCTCCACCAACTTCCGGGTTGTGGCCATCTCCTGGTCAAATTCCGGTAACAGCATCTCGGCAAGGCTCATCAGTTGTCCTGGTAGGGGCGGGAAGGGAGCGGCTAGTGTGGCGTTCGGTCAGTTGCTTTGCAAGAGTGCCAGCCGGCAGTCCTACGACCCCACAAAGAGCCAGGCAGGCGGTGTGAAGGCAGCTTCAAGGGGTTTTAAGGTAGGTAGCATTGAGCGGCGACTTCCCGCGACGAAGCATTTCAAGGGGAAGACGCGGACCAAGGCTGCGCAAGCCGGACCCGTCCACGGGAGCAAGCTGAAGGTGGAACTGTCGAAGGCTATCGCAGCAGCAAGACTGTCCGGTGTACGTCGTCCGGAGAAGCAGTGCGAGCCTCGACCCAATGAATCAGCACTGCAGTACGATCTCCGGCTTCATAACCAAGAATCTCGGAGTATGGTATCGCGATGCTGCCGCGTGGAGGTAACGTGGGGGTGCAGCCACCGGGCGTTGTGCAGGGCAGGGGATCGACGAGCTCCAAGTACGTTCGAGTGGCCAGAATGAAGGTCACTACTTCATCCGAGCGGTTGGTAATACGGACGATTCCGTCGCGTACCGACACTCTCAGGAGAGTGTTCTCAGCTGCAGTGGGGCTGTCGCATGCGATCACCAAGCCGAGCATGAAAACTAAACGACGCATAGGATGTGTCCCTCTGAGAGTGGCGTAGTTCCGGGGGTGCGCGACCAGCGTTTGGAAAGAGACGCCATCGGAATGTACGGGGGTGAGGCGACTTGGGCTGACGTGCCTGAGATCAGCATCAACTCGCCGCCTTCATGTGCAGAATTACTTTCCCAAGGACGCGGCGAGCGAGCTCCGCCTCAAGCACCGGATCAAGCGAATCTTGCCTAAGCAGGCATTGCCACGTTCTCCAGGGGAACACCCGAGGAACAAAGCGGGCAGCCACTGGGCAGCCACAGGTCGTACTCCTCCCTGACGACAGCCTGGACGGCCAATCCCTGTTGTGCGAAAAAGTCGGCGCCTGGAGATCCAAGAACCAGAAGAGCGCCCGCGACGACTGGGTCGGCTCCATGTGCTCGCAGCTCCTCAAAAGTTCCGCGGAGCGCGGATCCCGCGCTCATCACGTCGTCGACTATTGCAAACCGCCTGTCGCTTACGCGCGATTTGAACGCCTGCGGTAGCAGGTAACGCACTCCATATAACCCGTCAGTATCGGCCGGCGTCACCCGCTCGGTGAAATAGAACTCCACGTCAAGGGCGTGCGCGATCAGCTGCGCGAGAAACGCACCTCCGAGCATGGGGCCGCAAACCGCCGATACGCCATGCGGTTTGATTGCCTTCGCGAGTGTCTCCACGAACGGCGCAATGCGGCGAGGTTTCGCAAAAAGTGTGTCGAGGTCCAGCCAGAGCCGGCTGTGATGCCCCGACTCCAGCCGGAAGTGCCCGCGGCGGGACGCGACGAGATCCAGGAACGCTGCAGCGTTGGTATCGGTCATGATGTCAGGAGGCGCGAAGTCGAGGTACCGTCTGCAACGAGGCTGCGGAGCCATGAGCGCTACTTCTGCGAACTCATTACTTCACGCCGAACGCGTTCGGTGGTGCAAGATGCAGCTGTGGGGCGGGTGGTACAATCGGCGTCCGGGAGTACCGCGTGCCGCGAAACAGTGCCATCGCTCTTTGCAAAGTCTGGCACCTTGCGCCATGGCTTCGTTGGGGAATATCGTCTCCCGCTTCCCGAGATCCACTACTCAGAGGCTCGATGATCTACGGCAAGGCGCTCGGCTTTCGGCTGAACGATGCGATCACGACTCTGCTGATCGCGGGCTGCGCAGGTCTGATGGCTTGCCAGGGTCGGGAGAGAACGGCCCGCTTTCCGGGCGACACCACTGGCATCGTGCGTCCGCGCGCCTTGAACGACCTGTCCTCCGTAGTCAGCCAGCTGAATGCCATAGTACAGGCGGATGTCCGAGATATCTCCACCGCTTTCGACCGTTGCGAAGGTCCGCGCACCGTGCTTCACCTCCGTAACGTGCGGTCTCTCCTGGGGCATCCGCACGCCGGCGACATGGAGCTTCGAGTCTTCGGGGGGCCGCTTCCGGATGGCCGTTATGCTCGCGCATCAGAATCCCCGCGCTACGTTGCTGGCCGGCGTTATCTGCTCTTCCTCTTCAACACCGACTGGCGCTTCTCGCCTGTCATTGCGGACCTGGCATTCCGCCTGGAGCCTGTAGCGCGCCGCGAAGTTCTCGTTTCACCCGATGGTCACGGAGTGACGGGGGTTTCCGCGCTGGCCGTCGAGACGCAAACGCGGATGTTGTTTCTGCCGCAAGGGCTTCCCGGAGTCGGATCGGTTCGAGTAGCGAGAACACCGGAGACGCAATTCGTGCCGTGCGGCATGAATTCAGACGGCTCGCCTCGATGCCCGCGTTTACCGGTGGACTCGCAACCGCCGCGCGAGACGTTCGTAGCCGCTGATCCTTTTATACCACGGCCACCATCAGCTGAAGATGTGATAAACACCATCGACTCGAAGGAGCTCGTGCGCAAGATCGACTCTGCAGCGACAGCGATTGGTGTAAAGCCCGGAGGCTATTTTGCCAGCCGCTCGCGACTCGAATGTTGGGACGTTGTTCCATCCACTGGTGCACGCAAATGAGCAGATCGTTCCTGAAGCGCTTGGCGAGATTCTTTCTTGTTGTACTGGCCACTCTGCCTTTGGGGGGCGCCGCATTCGAAGCGTGCGATGGCGTTCCCGTGCGACCGCTGCACAATCCCATCGTCCTGAGGCCAAATGGCTGCAGCATCGGCGATCTCAGCGATCCGGTTGGACGGTCGGCCGGAATACTAGCGCGTGAGGGCGCTGTACATTGGCCTACGATGGTATTGCCCCCCAACAATGCTGATCCATGCTTCGTCAAGCATGGCGACGGTACCTGGGATGTGGCTCTTGTGAATCCTGGCGCGATCGACG
>JACMME010000117.1 GCA_014379205.1 Gemmatimonadaceae bacterium | reverse complement strand
TGAGCCGATTCGGTACGTGCTGTGTCATCGGCAATATTGGGGCACGTGCTCCCCACGCGGCTCGCGGCACGAACCGCCCTCCCTCCGGCATAGGCGGTGCGCCGGATGTGCGCTGGCAGGCGACGATCGTCACGAGACAAACGGCAGCAGGCAACACCGCGCGCTTGATCATCTTAATTCTGCGAAATGACAGCGTCATACCTGTAAAAATCACAATCATCCTCATCGCACAATAAAGCCTGCAATGTCCTGTCCTTCAGTACATCGACATAGTCCATGGGCTTTTTGTCGACATAAATAGTTCGATATACCAAGCGGATGCCATGGCTGTAATCAACGTACCAGTTTACATGCCCTGTATATAAGGGTTGTATTGGCTTGCCATCTGTCTTATGCCACCCGTAAATGGCTACTCGATCGGGTTTGGGGTCTCTCGAAACCTTCCCGGTAATGACTACATCCTTTTTTATGCCTGCTATCAATCCTTTCCGTAACCTGCGTTGGCCTTCGATAATGAGATTGTGCTGGTACATAGTGACGGCGCTATCGCGGAGAGCGTACATGGGCACTGGCTCCAATCTTATTGCGGCTGCTTTATAGATCTCATCAACCATTTTCCTTGTTGGCAGAAAACAGTGAAGACTGTCTGCAATGAGCTGAGCTGTCATAGGCGTGAGTGGAATTCTTGCAAAATCCTGTTCGGAGCCTATGGCTAAATAGTCGGGAAGTACGAAATAGACGGCATTTACCGTCTTCCCTTCAGCAGTAGTTATTGAAGCTGTTATTTCAACAAATGATCTCAGGAATGAGGGAATATTGCCTTGCAATATTTCTTTCTTTGCCAGTTCCTCTCTCTGCATCCTGTCAATCGCGAAAACAGTCTTATAGAACTCGCTTCCTGTTTCTGCGGTGACTACACGGGGTGGCAATGAAAGGTGTTTCGGGACACTACAGGCTGAAAATGTGAGTACACATAGCAGGAAAGAATAGACAGATCGTTTCATCTCCATTTGCACGCGCAGGTTTCTATCTACCGTGCGGGCGGCCGAATGCAGTTCCTGATCAGATCTCCCGCCGCCACTGAATCGGCGCGCGTGGTGAGAATCGGACACGGCGGCGGGACCGCGCTCGTGAGGGAGCGATGCCCGTTCGCGCCAACCGCGCGGACAGCCGCCCAGCCATCATCGAGCTGATCGGGGAGGAGGAATGACGTTCCCGCTCCAGCCTGATAGATCTTCTCGTAGGTCGGAGCGGTGGTGCGGCGGAAGAGAACCTCGTAGCTCGCCGCCCCCGGACTGGGGCGCCAGGTCAGCATCCATCTGGCCCCGCCCGACGCCTGGTCGCGCCGCGCCAGCGCAACGGGCGGCGCCGGAGCGTTGGCAAGCGTGCCGATGACGGACGCATTGAGTCGAGCGACGTTGGCGACGTAGCCGAAATTCACGTGCGCAAAATCATCGGTCGGGAGATGCTGGCGCTTGTAGTTCTCGAGCCTCTCGGTGAAGCGAAGGCCCGGGTCCCCGAGACCGACGAAAGGACTGTGGTCGCCCCCCCGCGAAATGCGATCGAGCCTGAAGACCGGAACAATCTGAAAAGCAGGATTGTAGATCGTTCCCGCCGCCCACGCGTAGCGCGCGAGCTCACGGCTTGGACCGTTGTCCGGCTCGGCGCCGAAAATCCGCACACTCGTCGAGTCGACGGTCCCGTCCTCCGCCACAACATTGCCGACGATGTCGTCCGTGAACGCCGAAACTATCTTGTATCCCGCGGCGTGAAGTTGCTGGGCGAGGTGCGTCGAGCCGTAGAGACCCTGTTCCTCCCCGGCGTAGGCGACGAAGATCACGGAGGTCTCGAGCCCGCGCGGGAAGCGCTCCGAGAAAACGCGAGCCAGTTCGACCACGGCGGCCGTTCCCGATCCGTCATCGTCGGCACCGGGAGCATCCTGGGTCGCCTCGAACCGCGCCAGCGGACCAAGATCGGTGCGCGCGCAGATGCACGAGTCGTAGTGGCCACCCATCACCAGCACTCTGGACGTATCGCGGCCCGGCAACCAGGCGAGCACGTTGACGACGTTTACCAGGGGGCGATCGGGATGCCCGCGCATCTGCAGCATCGCCGGATCGTACTCGACGCGGAGACATCCGCCACAGGCGTTGCTGTATCCGCTCAGCTTGGCGAACAGGTAACGACGAGCCGCGCCGATTCCACGCGCAGCACTCAAGGTGTCGCTCATGGTGTGCCGCGTTCCGAATGAAACAAGCGCTGAATCAGTGGCCCTGATTCGCTCGGCCGAAATATCACGAATCACGGCGTGGATAGCCGGATCACTCGTGAGGCCGATCGTGATGTCGGAAGTCGTGAGAGTCGCGACTGCCCGCTGTGGCGGGAGAGGGGCGCACGTCACGCAAAAAGCCGCGGCCAGGGCGAGGGAGCGAAGCTCGAGTCGGTGCATGTTATTTTTATCCGGATGAGGACGGGTTCGACGGCTCAGAATACTGGCGTGAAGTGAGCAAGACAAGCGCGCGGAACGCTCCGGGCACGGAAGAAACGCCAACTGCCGCGAGTACATACTGGCAGTGGTCGCGCTTCAGCGAGCTCAGGCCGGAAGATCTCTATGCGGTTGTGCGCCTTCGCGAGGCGGTGTTCATCGTCGAGCAGCAATGCGCCTACCACGACGCCGACGGGCGCGATCCCCACGCCTGGCACCTCCTCGGCTGGTCGGACGGGCAGAATGGACGAAGCCTCGTCGCCTACGCCCGGATATTCGAACCCGGATTGCGGTACACCGAGGGATCCATCGGACGAGTGGTAACGGCATCCGAGGTTCGCGGCACGGGATTGGGAAAGGCGCTAATGGCTGAAGCCTTGCGACGTCTCGAAGGCCTCGCGCCCGGACAGACCATCAAGATTGCCGCCCAGCGGAGGCTTGAGAAGTTCTACCTGGACCTCGGCTTCAGGACGGTGTCCGCCCCCTACGAGGAAGATGGAATCATCCACGTCGACATGCTTCGCTAACACGGGCCTGATCTGATCACCAAAGCGCGGTACTGCGAGGGCGAAACACTCGCCGAGTTTCTGGCCCGGCCAATCAAGGACCATGACCTGTGGGTGGCGCTCTACAAGCGCGTCACCATCCCCATTGAGATCTCCGCACGCGTCGAAGCGCTCGGCGGACACTGGCATCTGCTGGTGTTGAGCGAAGACTGGTGTGGAGATTCGGTGAACATCGTCCCGATAGTCGCGAAGCTGGCCGAGTCGGTGAGCAACATGGACATGAGGATTCTGGCGCGCGACGAAAACCTGGACATAATGGATTCGCACCTGACGGGCACATCACGGTCGATACCGATCGTCATCCTGCTGAATCAGAAATTCCAGGAGTGCGGCTGGTGGGGCCCGCGACCCCGCGAGCTGCAGAAGTGGGTGATGGAGAAGGGAATGCTGCTCCCCAAGGACCAGCGCTATAAGGAGGTCCGCACTTTCTACGCGCGCGATCATGGGCTGACGACGATGCGCGAGCTGGTGGAGATGCTCGAGGCGTGCTGCCGGAAGATTCCGGCGGCCTAGTCGGCGTGAACTCGCTGCAGGCGCAGCGTAAACGTCGAGCCTCGCCCCAGCTCACTCGTCGCGGTGAGCGAGCCGCCCATTGAGCTCGCCAGTCTCCGGCTGATTGGGAGTCCGAGTCCGGTCCCATTCGCAATGACGCCTTTCGACCGGATCTGGACGAAGGGCTGAAAAACGGCCTCGAGCTTATCGGGCGGTATTCCCAGGCCTGTGTCGCTCACGCGGATCGCGACGGCATCGGGCTCCAACTCGGACGCGAGCGTGATGCTCCCTCCCTGGGCAGTAAACTTGATGGCGTTGGCCAGGAGATTCAGCACGATCTGCTGCACCTTCGCGGCATCGGCGTGCGCGACGATCGAGGGCTCGTCGCATCGATACACGTAGCTCACCTCTTTCTCCTCGAGCTGCGGACCGACCAGCCCTTCCATGTGGAGGAGGATCTCGTGCACGACGATCGGGTGAAGGGAAACTTCGACGGGTTGTCCGCTTTCCAGCTTGGCAAAGTCCAGGATCGCGCTGGTCAGACCGAGGAGGTGCTGCTCGCTCTGCTGAATGCGCACCAGGTCGCGGCGCTGCGCGTCGGTGAGAGGTCCGTGGATCTCCCGCTCAAGGAGCTCCGTGTAGCCGAAGATCGCCTGCAGGGGGGTGCGGAACTCGTGGCTCAGTAGCGCGAGGAAGTCGGACTTGACGCGATTGGAGATCTCCGCTTCCTGGCGGGCTGCACGCTCGCTCGCCAACAGCCCGTCCTTCAGCTTGTTCGCGGCGGCGAGCTGCGCCGTTCGGGAGGCTAAGCGGGCTTCGAGATCCCGATTCAGCTCGCGGAGCTGCTGGTTCTGCAGGCGGAGGTCCTCGTCGGCAAAGAGATTGCTCGCCTCGCGTGCTTTGCGCGGTGCTCCGCGCAGATCGGCCGTTCCCTGGTTCTGCCTGGGGTCCATCGTCTGCGATGCGGTGAGGGATCGAGAGCGCGTTCCAGAAACATCCGTTATGCAACTCCAGGGCCTAACTAAAACGAAGAGGCACGGTTCTCACCGTGCCTCGTTCGACTCCGTCCCGGCCTGGGTCGGTTAGCGGCTATTGTCGCTCGATGTGCTCGATCTTCGTCCGCCGCGAGATGCTTCGCCACCCTTTCTTCCGGCAACGCGCGCTTCTTCACTGGTGAATTCGTGCGCCGTCCCCTTCTGGTGTGCCGCGCGTCCACCCTTGGCTGCGATTGCGCGCTGGGCCTGAGGATCCATCGCGGCAAATCCGCGTGGCGTCTTCCGACTGACGCTGCTCGTGCTTCGGGAGTCAGCTCCGCTTTCGTTTCTGCTTCCGCTCGTTCCACCTCCGCTTCCACCTCCAACTCCGCTGATTCCGCTTCGCTCGTCCATTCTATCCCCTTGAGTGTTGGGCTGGTCCGCCATTATCGATCTCCCTGCCGCGATATTCGATTGTTATTGA
>JACMME010000116.1 GCA_014379205.1 Gemmatimonadaceae bacterium | reverse complement strand
GTCGAGAAATGGCCGCGGCCGCGTGACGGTCTTGTAGATCGCCTGACGAATGAGTCCGTTGGCTTGCTGCGCAGCCATGCAACCCATGGCCGCATCGCGGAGTTTCCTCGAGTCGGCAGCGAATCCCGCGGCGTACATGACTCCGACAATCGGATGAATCAGTTTGGCGCTTCCAAGGTCGTACAGCTTTATTCCGGACTCTCTCTCGCGGACGGGCTCGAGCGCCCGAAGAATTGCGGAATTCGGGTGCTTCACGATCCAGCTGTCGACATCATTGTCGAGTGGTGCCGTTGCCACCACCGCACCCGCTGCCATGGCAGCGCCGAGCCAGTCTCGCGAGTCGGCGTGCACGGGCGAAGACCAGATGTACCAGATGTCCCCCAGGCCACTTCTGAGATCGGATCCTACGCCGCGGAACGTGCGCTGAGCTGGAAGGTCTCCGGTCCCACCAAGCGAGAGTGCGCAAAGCCCTAGCACCAATCTGCTGGCCTGCCATGGCGTCGAGTGCGCGGAGTTCCGCACGCACTTTGAAGTAATGCTGCCGCGGCCCAATATCTTCATCGTCTCGAGCTCGGCCGCTAGGCAGCCAGGATTGGCAACGAGTGTCTGGCGCTGCGAGACGCTTCTATGAACCCGCCGCCAAGAACACGATCCCCGTCATACAGGACCAGCGACTGGCCGGGTGTGATCGCCGCGACTGGCTCATCCAGCGCGAGCTCGATCTCGTGGCCCTCCAGCCGCACGATTTCGGCTCGCGCAGGTGACGCTCTGTGCCGCACCTGGATGCAGATACGCTGCCCTACGCTGGGCACGTCTTCAACAAGCCAGTTCATCTCGCGGGCGATCACGCCAAGACCCAGAAGCTCCCCGCGCTCTCCGATGATCACCGCCCGCTCAGCAGGGCGAATTGCCACGACGTACATCGGTGTGGCGTGGCCACCAGGAAGCCCTCGCCGCTGACCGATCGTGTAGCGTGCGAATCCGCGGTGCTCGCCCACAATGCGACCATCAGTCGTCATGATCGGGCCGCGGGAAAGCGACGGGGCATCGTTCCCCAGGTGACGCGCAATGACCTTGGCATGGTCTCCGTCCGGAACGAAGCAGATATCCTGGCTCTCAACCTTGCCGGCAACCACGTCAAGCCCAAGAGAGCGCGCCCGCTCTCTGGTCGCCGGCTTGGTCAGATCACCGACGGGGAGAAGCATTCTCGCGATGACGCTTCTGTCGATTCCCCACAGAAAGTAGCTCTGGTCCTTGGACCGATCGAGTCCACGGTAGAGTGAGCCTGCCATTACGCGGGCGTAGTGCCCGGTAGCGATCCAGCGAGCGTCGACAGCATCAGCCCTCGTCACAAGATCACGGAATTTCGTGAAAGTGTTGCAGCGCACGCACGGGATAGGCGTCCGCCCACGCGCGTATTCGGCCACGAAGTTCTGGATCACATCTCGCCCGAAAGCGCTTTCGAGATTGAGCACGTAGTGCGGAATACCGATGCGCTCGCAAACGCGACGCGCGTCGTCGATAGAGTCCAGGGAGCAGCAAGGACGATCGGGCACGTTTTCGCCATAGCAGAACAACTTCATCGTGGCGCCAATTACGTCGTACCCCTGCTCGACAAGCAGCGCTGCGGCAACGGAGGAGTCGACGCCGCCTGACATTGCGACCAGCACCCGCTCCCGCGATTTGGTCATGCCACCACGCCCGATAGCCGCCGCGCCTTTGTGATGAGGGCGGGAAAGAGCTTTGCAACGCGTTCGATGCACTCCGGAGTCGTCATCGATCCGAGGCTCATTCGTACCGCGGCAATCGCCAAATCACGGGGAACGCCAAGGGCGGCTAGTACGTGAGAGGGGTCTACACTACCGGTCTGACACGCCGAACCTGATGAGCATGCCACCCCCGACAAATCCAGCGCCATGAGAAGAGACTCGCTGTCAGTACCCGGCACCGACAAATTCAGGATGTGAGGTGCGCGAATCGCGTTGCGCCCGTGTACGACTGCATCCGGAATCCGCTCCAGCAGAGCAGCTTGAAGCGCGTCGCGCATGGATCGCAGCCGGACAACTTCCGTCGTCATGTGCTCGACGGCGAGCTCGGCCGCGCGCGCGAGCCCTACGGCAAAGGCAACGTTCTCCGTGCCCGGTCGGCGTCCCCGATCCTGTTCTCCGCCGTGCAGAAGAGGCTCGAGCGGCGTACCGCGTCGCACGAAGATGGCGCCGATTCCCTTGGGAGCACCGATCTTGTGCCCAGAGACCGTCAGGAGATCGAACGGCGTCGAGGCGGCATCGATAGGGATCTTGCCAAACGCCTGAACGCCGTCCGTGTGGAAAATTGCATCCGCTGCCTTCGCCTGCTGGGCGAGACGCGCGATGGGCTGCACACTTCCAATCTCGTTGTTTACCCACATGATCGAGCACAGAGCGACATCCGGACCGAGCGCCGCCACGTACGACGCTTCGTCGACTACTCCGTCCGGCGTCACTTCGACGAGTCTCTCTTCCGCCCCTTCGTGCGCCGCCTGGTGCACTGCGGCCAGGACAGCCTTGTGCTCAATCCGACTGGCGACGACGGCGCGCTTGCCGCGCGAGCGGAGCGCGCGCCACGGTCCGAGCACGGCCAGGTTGTCTCCTTCTGTTCCACCGGAAGTGAAACACACTTCATCGGTGTGCGCACCAAGGCAGGCAGCGACGCGCTCCCGCGCCTCGTCCAGCGCCACCCGCGCCTCTCGTCCCCAGCGGTGCCCGCTCGATGGATTACCGAATCGCGCGCCAAAGAACGGAGCCATCACATCGACGACCTCCGGATGAACCGGCGTGGTTGCGGCGTGGTCGAGATAGATGGGAGCGGGCATCAGGGGAATATAACGGGATTGCGGAGGGGACCGATTGCGGATTGCGGATTACGGACTGACTGCGAAATGCGTACTGCGTTCTCCCAATTACCACGCCAAGGATGGGGAGTAATCGGTATGCGTGGTATTCTGTCCATCTGCGTATTCCGTCCGGTATGTCAGAGGTTTGCGCCGCCCGTTCCCTTTACTCGACGCGGCCAATCATTCGACAATTACGTCATCGCAGCACGCAGTTCTTTCGCAATCCGCAATCCGCAATCTGCTATCCACTCCTATTTCTTCGCCGCCCCGAAAAACTTTGCCCGTACTTCCCATAAACGTGGAAAGAAGCGGGTCGATATTGTGCGTTGCAGATACTTGGCGCCGAGTGTGCCGCCGGTGCCACCAGTGCCGGGTCCTATTATTCGCTCCACCAACTGCACATGGAGGAATCGCCAGAGCGAGAAGCTCTGTTCGTACTCGAGCAGCCCTTCGGCGAGCAGCACGAGAGCGCCAGGTCCGGGCCCGGAGTACAGCTCCTCGTACGTTGTACCAGCATCGCTTATCATGCCGTCGAGTAGATTCTGAAGGGTGGGGCGTGCGATCCATTTTCTGACGATCTCCGGCGGTTCTCCATGCTCGGAAATGGCATTCAGGAAGTGCGGTTCCCGAAGCCCGCTGGCGGCCTCGATGGCGCGGAACTGCGCGCTCTGCGAACCGCTTGAACTGCCGAGAAATCCGCGGAACTGCGCGAAGTGCTGCGGCGGGAGCGTATCCAGCGCCGACAGCTGTGCCGTGACGATGCGTGTGAGGGCGTTCAGGCGGCCGACAGTGTACAAGGCGCCCAGGGCATTTTTCCCCTCCATTCGCGCGACCAGCTCTTCCAGCTCGTGCAGTATTGCCTTGAACCAGAGCTCGCTAGCCTGATGCACGACCATGAAAAGCAGTTCGTC
>JACMME010000115.1 GCA_014379205.1 Gemmatimonadaceae bacterium | reverse complement strand
GCGCGTGACTACGTAACCCTCTCTCGCCAGGAGCTCCTGCATCACCGAATCTTCTGGCGCCCATTGCACCAGATCCCTCCGTGCAGTATCACGCACCGCTGAATCCGCGCGCGCCCTCGGTTGCATACGAACCGCGGTATCCGGCGGAGGACGTGGAGGTACAGGAACAGGCTGCTGCGCCATGAGCTCGCTCGCACCGACGAGGAGCACTAAAGTGGCGCACAGGGTTTTCACGCAGGCACCTCGTCGCCCGTGGCGGCCGCCTCACGCTCTTCCTTTGCTCTCCGGCGATCGCGCCGCCGCTGAACAGCGTACGAGAGCACGAGACTCACTTCGAAGAGGAAATACAACGGTACGGCCATCGCAACGAGTGATGTAAGATCGGCACCAGGTGTGATGAGTGCAGATCCAACCAGGCAGAGCACCAGGGCGTGGCGCCGGTACCTGGAGAGCAGCTGCGGCGTGACGATTCCCAGGGCAGTGAGTACGATAATCACGATGGGCAGCTCGAAAGTAGCGCCAAAGGCGAGCGACATGCTGATGGCGAACCCGAAGTAGTCCGCGGCCGAGATCATCGACTGCAGGGATTCCGTCTGAAGGCCGAGCAGAAATCTGAGCGTCAGCGGAAGGACAACGAAGTACGCGAGCGCAGCACCGGCCACGAAAAGCACCACGGCGAAGAGGATCATCGGAATGATGATGCGCTTTTCGTGACGATGCAGCGCCGGCGCAAGGAACGCCCAGAGTTGATAGAGAATGACCGGTAGTGCCAGCAATATCCCAACTGAAAATGCCGCCTTCATGATGATCGAAAACGGATCACTGGGATGCGTGAAGATAAGTTTCTGTCCTTGCAGCAGCGGCGTTATCGGACGGGCAAGCAGTCCTATGACGTCGAATTGCATGACCACTACGAAGCCCGCTATGACGCCAAGCGTAAGGGCGCCTAGCGACCATAACAGACGCCAGCGCAATTCCTCGAGGTGATCGAGGAAAGGCATCTCAGCGCCAGTCTGTGTTTTCTTCAGGAAAGCCACGTCTACATCAGTTCATTACGCGGAGGCGCTCGCGCGCCAGCGCTGACTCGTCAGAACGTGGATACTTCTCTATCAACTGCGTGAGAAGCGCCCGCGCGGCGGGAGCGTTGCCAGCGGCCTCTACACCGAGAGCCCTCTTGTAAAGTGCAGTCGGGGCTCGCGGCGACGCGGGGTACCTTTCCGCCACCAGGGCATATGCCGAGTCGGCAGCCGATCGGTTGCCTTCGGCACTGTAGGCCTCACCCAGGTAGAACTGAGCTTCGCCGGCTACCTCCGAATTTGGGTAATGCCGCAGCAATTCCTCAAATCCCGTTCGCGCCGCAACGGCGCTACCTCTACGCAACTGGTCGAGCGAGAGCTGAAACAGCGTGTTTGGCCCGGCAGTCGGCGCCGCGGAAGCAGGCGAAGGCTGAGCAGCTGCGCTTGTGGAAGGCGGAGGTAACACGCCGGTCGATTGCGGGCTGAGGGTGGCACCACCTATCGGAAGCGGCGCGGGCGCCACTTCCTGCACCCTCTGTTCGAGCGCAGAACGAAGTTCCTGCAACCTGCGCTGACTCTGTCCGCTCAGCTCCTGCACCTGGATCAGTTGCTGGCTCAGTGAATACAACTCCCCGCGTACGTCTCCCTGAAGCTTGTTCAGGCGTCCGCTCAAGAGGCCCACCGAATCCACCACGGTGCCGAGGGCGGCAATTACAAGGGTGAGCTGGGCACGGGTCGCTGAGTCCGACTGCGTGATCTGCGAGCGTGACGCGATCACGTCCGCTTGAAGCAGACGTACGTCCTCGCGCGTGGCGAAGCAGCCGAGGACCGGCAACAATGCCAGTGGTGCCAGCCGGAAGAGAAATAGGCGCATCAAGAAGGAGGATTCAAGCGGTCGCCACCCGCGGTGATCTCGAACTCGTCGCGGCGATTCTGCGACCACGCTGACTCATCAGAACCTTCCATCGCGGGACGCTCCTCTCCAAAGCTGATGATTTCTATGCGTGAGTCAGCTATCCCGCGCTGGGAGAGATAGCGTTTGGCTGCCGCGGCCCGCCTCTGGCCAAGCGCCAGGTTATGCTCGTCAGAGCCGCGCTCGTCCGCATGTCCTGCGATGCGAAGACGCACCGACGGATTTGCATTCAGAACAGGGATTTTGGCGTCGAGCGCAACCCTTGTCTCATCGCTGAGGCCGTCGCTGTCGTAGTCGAAATACACCGGAGCCGTGAGAGTGCTCCGCACTTCCTCCAGCCGTGCTGCGTCTCTGGCCGCACTCTCCGCCGAGGCGGCTGCCTGCGCGCGGGCAAGGGAATCTCGGCGAGCAGCGTCTGCGCGCGTTACCGAGTCGGCCCGAACCCGTTCAGCCGCGGCCAGGGAGTCCTGGTTGATTTCCGGAGCTGGTGGGACGGGGGGCTGCTTCTTTTTGCAGGCACTCGCCGTAACGGCGAAGATTGCGGCAGCCAGCGCGAGAACGATACGAGCACGACGCGTCATGTAAAGTCTCCAGTTATAGGTCGGTTTGCACAACAGACATCAGCGCGCGCCAGAAATAATAGGCGACCAGGCTGCCAAACGTGCGCCACCTGATCGCGTCAGCTGACGCGCCCTTCCACTTTCGGCGTCCAGTACCCAGAGCTGTTTCGATCCGGACCGATTGGATGCAATTACGATGTGGCGCCCATCGGGAGACCAGGATGGGTCCTCGTTACTTCCCTCATTCGTGAGCTGCTTCATGCCTCGGTCACGAAGATTGATCGTGACGATCTGAAACCTCCCATCGATTCGTGACTGAAATGCAACCCTGCGTCCATCCGGAGACCAGGAGGGACCCGATCTATAGCTCGTTTCACCGAACTGAAATGGAGTCAGCAGCTCCGCATTCGCTCCATCCGTGTCCATTACGTAAATCTCTGGATGTCCCGACCGCCCGGATGTGAAGGCCAGACGACGGCCGTCCGGGCTGAATGACGGTGAAGTATTGTCGGTCCCCTTCCCTACAGTGATCTTGCGCACCGGTCCCGTATCGAGCGCGCCGGCCATCACAAGATCGGTACCGTCTTCGGCGCCGTGCGCATAAACGATCCATTGGCCGTCGGGAGACCATTCGGGCGTAATGTTCAGCCCGCCGGCGGCTGTGAGGCGACGTGTGCTCCCGTTCGACAGATCCGCAATGTGAATTTCCGTTCCGCGTTCCCCGAATTTGCTGTACGCAATGTACTGAGCCTTGGGGTGCCAGGCCGGCGACAGGGCCGTGGAACCCTGTGTGACAACGCGATCTTCCGCGCCGTCAGAGTCGACTATGTGAATCTGCTTGTCACGCACATATGCGACGCGCGACTGGGCGCTACCGCGCGTTCCGGAGATCCAGCGCAAAACCTCGTCGGAAAGACCATGCAGCGCCATGCGCCAGTCACCGCTCAGTGGCGTAGACGGCAACGGGAACTCGCGCGCCTCGGCAATGCGAGCCTGCCCCACATCATGCACATTGATCAGCACGCCGGCGGCTGTCACACTGCCTTCAACAACGGCGGCGCCGCCAAGAGTTTTCCAGAGACCGTAATTCGGCGCGCGACCCCCATTTCCACGCGCTGCGTCGAACGCCACGGCGCTCGTTGGCGTTACGACTTCGACGCGATCACTGAAGTCGAGATCGCGCGACAATATTCCAGCAATACTGTCGCCGGCGACGCCCGATATCGGCAACACAACCACAACGGGTTTCGTACCGGGCTGGTACGTCAGGCCGATGCGAACTCCCTTGCGCGTGGTGTCTTGCGCCGTTGCACACTTAGCTGTGGAAACCATCGCCGCGACGGCCAGCATAAACTTCCAGGATCTCACCGGATTGCCTTTGGATCAAAGCTGAAAACCACGGGAAGGACATCGTCCGGGAAACCGCCGGGCAAGGGGCCGAAAGCGCGCGCGTTACTGGCTGCTTCGACCGCGGCCTGCGCCTCCAGATCGAAAGCGAATACCCCGGAGCGTGTGACAAACTGGATGATGGTTGCAGAGCCATCCCGTCGGATCAAAAACTTGATCTCGGCGCTCACGGCGGCACCACCCGGGGGGTCAAACCTCACAGCGATCTGCCGGACGATGTTCTCCAGATATCCGGGAAAGGGAAACTCGATCCCCTCGGTGCGCACTGTCGCAACATCGGTACCCCGCCCTCCTAACGGCCCCCCGCCCGCGGCCTGCGGAGCCGCTTGGGGAAGCGGTGTGCTGGAAGCGGGCGACGGAGTCGCGCGGGTCGATTGTCTTCGGAGCACGGGCACTGTGGCCTCACGCGCGACTGGTTCTGCCTCAGGCGGTCTTGGCCTGGGCGGAGTCGGTGCTGTCCGCGCTTGCGCCGTGGCGCTACCGACGATCCCCGCCGCCCGCCTGCCAGCGGGCGCAGCAATAAGGTCGACACGATAAATCGGCACTGTGGCGGAAGGGGCCTCTGGTCGGAGCAAAAAAACAGCAGAGAGAGCCACTACGTGCAAAAAAATGGATGTACCAATCGGACCCGCGAGCGCGGGGCGATCGGCCGGATGGGATTGAAGCCTGACGGCGGTCACCGCCTCTCCTCGGGCTCAGCTACGAGCCCGACGTCTCCCACACCCGAGGCTCGCATAACGGCTAACACACGTACGACTTCTCCGTACGGCACAGTCTCGTCAGCGCGTAAGTAAACCCCCTCGCGGCCGCGTGCCGAGGCGAGCGACTTGAAGCTGGCGCGAAATTCGGCGTAAGTCAGGCGCGTTTCATCCACGAAAATCTCGCCGCGCCGGTTCACTGTGACGACAAGACCGGCTTTGGGGTCGAGGGCCCTGGCTTCCGCCTTGGGCAGTGCTACGTCGACGCCACCTTGCATTATGGGGGCAGTGATCATGAAGATGACCATTAGAAGCATCATCACGTCGATGAGACTCACCACGTTGATCTCGGCATTCAGCGGCATACCCGCACTCGAGCGACGGCGTGACATCAGAAGAACACCTAGATGCGTCCCTCGCGCACCATCATCGCGATCAGCTCAGAGCCGAAGTTCTCCAACTGGGTTTCCAGGCGGTTGACGCGGCTGGCGAAAATGTTGTACCCGAACACGGCGGGAATTGCCACTGCCAGCGCCGCTGCTGTCGCGATAAGGGCTTCCGCGACGCCCGGAGCGACGGCTCCGATGTTACCAGAACCACTCGTGGCTATTCCGACAAACGCGTCGATTACGCCGAGCACGGTACCGAGAAGGCCGATCAAGGGACTCACGGAGCCGATCACTGCCAGCCACGGAATGTAATGCGCGAGGCGCTCGCGTTCGTCGGATGTCTCGGAGTCCAGGACCAGACGTAAAGCCTCTACCTGCGAACCGCTCAGCGGTGAAGAGGCGACCTCACGCAATGCCCCTGGCTTCATTTCGGCGAAAAAGTTGATAGCCCGATTGAAAATCCGGGTGAACGGGCTCGGCTGGCTTCGACGGACGATCAGGTCTACCTCTTCCAACCCCGAAGCGCGCTCAAAGTCGGAATTGAAGGCTCTTCCCGCCATGGCCACCCTCCGCAGCTCGCGCCACTTGAGGGCCATCACCATCCAGCTTATCAGCGACAAAACGACGAGGAGGACCAGCACCAGCTGCGTCATCAACGAAGCGTGAGTTATCATCTCCCACGGTGTCGTTGGGACAGCGGCTCCGATCTGCGGGAGAAACCCCGTCACACCTTCGCGCCCTGCCGCTGAGCGGCAAACCACCCAAGAGTATTCGACAGGCCGCGGCGTAGCGGCATTTCCGGATACCAGCCGAGCAGCGCCTGGGATTTGTCCGTTCGAACGGATGAGCGAAGCTGTTCGCCCGGGCGTGTGGAGGCGAACTCCAATGGCACATTCGTCTCGGCTACGGACATTAGAATCTCCGCCAGCTCCACCACTGTAGTCTCCATCGCGGTGCCAACGTTGAACGCCCGGCTATCCAGCGTTGTCATCGGGTTGAGGTCAGCGCTCGCCGCGAGCACATTCGCGCGCGCTACGTCGGTTACGTACACGTAATCCCGCGTCTGGGTACCGTCGCCGAAAACGTTCAGGGACATACCATCAAGGATCCGGTTGCAGAATATTGCAACCACCCCGGCTTCGCCGTGCGGATCCTGGCGCGGGCCGTATACGTTGGAGTATCGCAGGGCCACCGTGTCCAATCCATGTACGCGAGCAAAGTAGCCCATGTAGTACTCGACACTCAGCTTTGCAGTGCCGTATGGAGATTGTGGGTCCTTCTCCCCTGTCTCGCTTACGGGCATCTCGACCATATCCCCGTATACCGCACCGCCGGTTGAGGAGAACACGAACCGGGTGCGCTTGCCGCTCCTGCGAACTGCCTCCAGCAGGTTGAGGCTCCCGCCGATGTTGAGCTGCGCATCGAACGCGGGGTCTGCGACACTCTTCCGCACATCAATCTGCGCGGCGAGATGACATATGACGTCGAATCCACCTTCGCTGACCAGTCTGCCTGCTTCGGCGGAGGTGATGTCCATCTCGTGAAACGTTGCGTCATGTGGAACCTGATGCCGCTTTCCAGTGGACAAATTGTCAATCACTGTCACGCCATACTCCTCGGCGATGAGCCGCTCGGCGACGTGTGAGCCGATGAAACCGGCGCCGCCGGTAACGAGCGCTGTCTTCTTCAAGCGAGTCCCTTACTGAGTGGTCGGTTCCGTGAAAACGGTGCGGCAGTTCGAACGTCGCCGCGCTGATGCAGTCGAACTCTTGGTCGCAAAAAGGCTGCTTGTATCATAGGCGAGATTACAGGCGGAACGGCGTTAAAAATGAGCGCGTCTTTCAGACAACGGTTTCTGCCAAAAAAAAAGGGCGGCGCCACCAAGCGCCGCCCCAAATGTAACCGCTCGTTGAAGCTACGGCATCTTCGCGGTGAGTCGTGCCGCTGTTCCCACGCTTATCGATGGATGCCTCTGGTCGATGAGAATCACCGTCGTTCCGCGATCCGTGACTCGGACTGCCTGCGCGAGCGCCAGAGGCTCCTCAGGAAGCACCGAACCATTGTCCAGCCGCACTCGCGGCCGCAGCAGGGTGAACTGGTCCCCGATTGCGACTCCATCTTTCAGTGTCGCCGCCAATACCAGATAATGTTGCACGGACGGCAGTACAGCTTCGGACGAAATCCAGACAACGCTGGTCCTCACTCCGAGCACCTTTTGCACGGGCGTGGCCTTGTCCGGAATTGGAAAGCGCTGCAGAGGAATTATCGCCTGACCTACCGTTATGGCATCGAACTGCCTAACGACGCGCACTATGGGAACATCTCCCTTCTCATCGTCTTCCACTTCTACAATGCCGGTTGGTATGGCGATCTGACCATTCGCGCCAACCGCAGGGCCGAGCCGGACGATGACATATCGGTCGCCGCGGCGCGCGCCGGATCCCGCCGGCAGCTTGACGTAGGCGCGATCCTGCACCTGCAGCCACTTTCCTTCCGCGGCCTGGGAAATAACAGACTCGGCTGCCCGCTCGAGCAGTTCGCCCTGCCCTTCCGGACCGCCGATACGCTCGACCCAGGGGGCTGCGTACACTTCCCCTTCACGGACTCCGTTGGGCTCCGACGTGACCGGCGCCTGGTAAGTCTGGACGGCTGCTACGATAGCGGGCCGTTCGACACGAGCGCGCGAGAAGATCGTAGTATTGGAAGGGGCAACCGCCTGTACCATGGCGATCGGCTCGTCTCCGGGAATGCTGAGAGTCTCCCCTGGGTAAATCCAGTGTGGATCCTCGACGACTTCATCGTTGACCCGGTAGATCTCAGGCCACTGAAATGGATCACTGAGGTAAACACGAGCCAGATCCCACAAAGTGTCTCCCGATCTCACGACATGCGAGCGCCCGCTTACGTCGTCCTGCGCAGACATGGCGACGGGTGCAGAGAGAGCGGTGCCGAGCGCCGCGAGGGAAAGCGCGCGCCGGAAAGGCACGGAGCAAAGAGAGCTCGAGAGGAAGCCGCAACGAATCATGCTAAGTACCCTTTGGAGTGCGCGTACGCGATGACGCCGCTGGTGCGACGGCCGGTGGTTACGCATATCTGACGCGCAGGCGGCTTACAGGTCACGAGGTTACGAAACTGGCAGCGGGAAAGCGGCGCAGAGACATGACGCGGTACACGCTGTCATGTTCTCTTGCCAGACCGCTTCCCGCGATGGTTTCTCTCGCAATCAGAACGGCAGATCGTCCTCCTCCTCCACCGAGTCCTTGAACTCCTCGAATCCATCGGAGCCTCCGGACGCTCCACCGGCCCCCGTGGTGGCGCGGACGCGGTCGCCAGCTGGCATCCGTGCCCGCGATGCTCCACTGCTCTCGCTATCAAAGCCTTCCCCACCACTCTTGCCACTCAGCATGATCAACTCGCGCACGTTGATTTCAGTCGTATACCTGGTCTGATTCTCCTTGTCTTGCCATTGCCGGTACTCGATTCGACCTTCGACGTAAACCTTGTCGCCCTTCTTGAGGTACCGTTCGACGATATCAGCGAGGGTCGAGACCTTGCTATTCCAAACGACGCAACGATGCCATTCGGTCTTTTCCTGCTTCTCTCCGCCAGCGCCACTCCAGGACCGGCTGGTCGCGAGCGAAAAGGTAGCTACGCGATTGGCTCCCGTGGTGGACCGCACCTCCGGATCGGCGCCGAGATTTCCGATCAGGGTAACTTTGTTCAAGCTTCGACTCACATTTCCCTCCTGGGCTTGGAGCAGCATTGCTCGCTGGTAATTGTATCACGTACTACTTGAAGTCTCGTAATCAATCTGTTGCACAGCATGCACTTCTGTTGCACTATCTCATCCTATTGTTTATCTTCTCGTGACGGTGCGGCACTGCAGTACAATAGCGTCCTCGACCGGCTGCCGATAGTACCGCTTTCGCCGTCCGATCTCAACAAAACCGCGCGACGCGTACAGGCGGCGTGCGGGGGTATTGGAGTCGCGCACCTCGAGGTAAAGCGTCTCGATGCCATGCTCCACACTGTGGGAAACCACCTCGTCGAGCAACGCCGATCCTATCCCAAGGGAGCGCCACTGCGGATCAACTGCGAGGTTGCCGATCTCGCCCTCGTTCAGTACAAACCACGCTGTCACGTATCCCAGGATTCGGGCAGCCTCTCCCTCCGCTACCGCAAAAAAGACTCTGCTGTTGCCAATAAGGGAAACCAGCGAGCGCCTTTGCCACGGATCAGAGAAGGACGCCTGTTCGATCTCCATGATCTGATCGATGTCACCTGGCGCAGCCGGCCGAATCCATGGATTCGTCTTCCGTTCCATGAATTCCTGTGTCACGGAAGGGCGTTCAGGGGGCGCGCATTGGTCAATTCCCACCTCACCTGCGCTTCAGAAAGGCGACCATACTCCGGCTCCCATTTCGCGAGATCAACTCGAAGGAGGTCGGCCCGGTTGCAATGAGCTACTCCACTCGCGCGTGGAAATGCGTCGAGTTGTCGGCCGATACCCATGATTGACGCTCCCAGGCGTGCCGCTGTTGCGTCCAAAGCGGCAGTTCCAAGTAGGGCCACAGGCGTGATTTCCCGAATCCCGTCGCCAACCGAAACCTCGTAGCACGCAGCGAACAGCTCGCCCCTCATGGCGTCGAGTACTGTCAAATACCTCCCCCCTGTCGTGGACCAGGCTGACCCAGCCAACATGAGCAACAGTGAAGGAACGGCGTAAAGGGGTATCCCACCTCCGAAAGCGAAGCCCTTCGCGATTGAAGCGGCGATTCGGAGACTGGTAAAGCTTCCCGGTCCGCTGCCGCACGCAACGCTGCCAATGTCATCTGTCGCGATACCAGCCACCTTGAGCGCCTCCGCAACAGCGGGCATCAGGCGCTCTTCATCTCTGCCCCGCATCGCGACCTCGTATTCGCACACCACACGATTTGCGGAGATAATGGCTACCGAGCCTGTATAGGTAGACGCATCGATTGCGAGAATTGGCGACTCCATCATCCCGCCAACAGCAGCCGCCGCTCCAGATCCCCGGGCATGTGTTCCAGTTGTATTTTCACTGCGCCCGGTGGGATGAACCGGCTTGCGCGTTCCGGCCACTCAACGAGAACCAGCGACTCTGTCGCAAGAATGTCATCCCAGCCGATGCCGGTCATTTCCGACGCCTTTTCCAGCCGGTATAGATCCAGATGGTAAACCGGAAAGCGGGCGCCATGATACTCATGAACAAGTGCGTAGGTAGGACTCAACACCTGATCTTCTACCCCAGCACCCCGACAAATCGCCTTCGCAAGCGTCGTCTTGCCAGCGCCGAGGTCCCCTGACAGGGTCACGACGAGCGGTGCCGATACCGCCAGACCGAACCGTTCACCCCAATCGTTCAGTTCGCGCTCTGTCAGGACGCTATGGCCCTGCCGATCTATGGATGGCCTGGCACCACGAACTTTGTGCAATGTTCAGCTAACGACTGGCGGCCCGCACAGCGGCGCCGCTCTTCGTTCCGCCGTCCAGTTGCGCCTTGAGTTCGAAGACCTGATCACGCAGCCTTGCAGCGGTCTCGAAATCCAGTGCGGCCGCGGCATTCTTCATCTCCTCCTGCAGCTGCATGATCATGCCTTCCGCATCCATCTCGGACGCGTAGGTGGGCCGTGCCTCTGCCACTTTGCGGTTGCGAGCCGTGCCCTGGGTTTCCATCCTGGCATCGGCGACACGCGTGATGATGCGCACCTGCTCACGACTCTTCACCACCGTTGCCGGAGTAATTCCATGAGCCTGGTTGTGCTCGGTCTGCAACTGGCGGCGCCGGGAGGTTTCTTCCATCGCACGCTGCATGGAGCCCGTTATCCTGTCAGCGTAAAAAATGGCTTTCCCCTCGACATTTCTCGCGGCGCGACCCACGGTCTGAATGAGGGAGCGATCGCTTCTCAGGAAACCCTCCTGGTCAGCGTCCAGCACGGCAACCAGTGAGACTTCGGGGAGGTCGAGTCCCTCCCGAAGAAGATTGATTCCCACCAGCACGTCGAACTCACCGAGCCTGAGTCCGCGCAAAATCTCTACGCGCTCGATGGCATCGATATCAGAGTGCATGTAGCGAACGCGTACTCCCATCTGCTGCATGTAGTCCGTCAGGTCCTCCGCCATCCGCTTCGTGAGAGTCGTCACCAGTACACGCTCGTCACGCCGCTCCCTGATCCGAATCTCGTTGAGCAGATCGTCCACCTGTCCGCGCACGGGACGCACGTCGATCACGGGATCCACGAGCCCGGTTGGCCGGATTATCTGCTCGACGACGACGCCCTCCGACAACTGCAGCTCCAGTTCGCCAGGCGTCGCCGAGACAAGAAGCGCACGCGGCGCCAGTGAGAGGAACTCGTCGAACATGAGGGGGCGGTTGTCCAGGGCGCTCGGCAGGCGGAAGCCATACTCTACGAGCGTCGTTTTTCGCGCTCGGTCACCATTGAACATTCCGCCAATTTGCGGAAGGGAGACATGCGACTCGTCCACGACAACGAGAAAATCGCCAGGGAAATAGTCGATCAGGCAGGCCGCCCGCTCACCAGGCTGGCGCGCGGATAGATGCCGCGAGTAATTTTCAATACCGGCGCACGTGCCGATCTCGAGCATCATCTCGACATCGAAATTGGTACGTGACTCCAGCCGCTGCGCCTCGAGAAGCTTCCCCTCCTCGCGCAGGACCGTAAGGCGCTCGACCAGCTCCGACCGGATGGCACTGACCGCGCGTTCCAGCGTTGGACGGGACGTGACGAAATGCTTCGCGGGATAGATGGCCGAACGGTCGAGCACAGCGATGGTCTCACCGGTCAACACGTTGATCTTGGAGATTCGCTCGATCTCATCCCCCCACATTTCTATTCGAACGCCCTGCTCCTCGTAGGCGGGCAGAATCTCGATGGTGTCGCCACGGACGCGGAAAGTTCCTCGCTCAAAGCTCACGTCGTTGCGCGAATACTGGATATCGACCAGGGCACGCAGAATTTGATCGCGAGGAATGACGTTCCCCTTCTCTACCACCACCATCTTCTCGCGATAGGTGACCGGGTCACCGAGTCCGTAAATGGCTGAAACCGTCGCGACGATTATCACGTCGGAACGCTCCATCAGACTTGACGTCGCCCGCAGCCTCAGGCGATCAATGTCCTCGTTGATGGACGCGTCCTTTTCGATGTAGGTGTCCGTGCTTGGAACGTATGCTTCGGGCTGGTAATAGTCGTAGTAGGAGATGAAGTACTCTACGGCGTTTCCGGGGAAGAAGCTCTTGAGCTCGCCGTAGAGTTGCGCTGCAAGCGTCTTGTTGTGCGATAGCACGAGCGTCGGGCGGCCGAATGCCTGAATTACGTTTGCCACCGTCATCGTTTTTCCCGACCCCGTGACGCCTAGCAGTGTCTGAAAACGATCTCCGCGCGCCAGCCCGGCGCTCAGCTCCGCAATGGCGCGGGGCTGGTCACCAGCGGGCTTGAAGGGTGCTATTAATTGGAAGTCGGCGGCAGGCATACAAAAGAAAGGTAACGGCTTCGGCCTCTCTTCGGGAGTGTGAGGTCACTGTTCTGCGGCCGACAGGCGCTCCCTTCGCGTGACATCGGTGATTCCCTTGATCCGGCGCACCGCTTTGAGAATTTTCTGCAAATGCGCAAGATTTTCCACTTCAACAAGGACCGAACCGGACACTCCGCCACCGTCTCCACTATGCAAGTCGAAGCTCTTGATGTTGGTGCCGGTTTCAGTAACTGCGGCGGCGACATCCGCGTATAAACCACGCCGGTCGGATCCCTCCAGCGCGAGCCGCACCAGGAATATTTCCCCCTGCATCTCCTGCCAGTCGATGTCGAGGCGGCGCTCCGGCTCATGCGACAGGAGCAGCAAATTCGGACAATCTGCGCGGTGGATGCTGACTCCTCGTCCGCGAGTCACATATCCCGCGACCGGGTCACCCGGCACTGGTTGGCAGCACTGAGAGTAGCGCACCATGAGGCCGTCCACACCCTGAATGCGAACGCCCTTGGGAGTTCCCCGCATTCGGCGCACGAGCCGCTCGAAAGCGCTGGTCTTGACAGCCGGCTCCGGAGAATCATCCAGTTCCGGATGGAGAATCTTCATGACCTGCGCCACCTGTACATCGCCCTGGCCAACGGACGCAACCAGATGCTTCGCATCCGTGAGGTTTAGAGCATCAGCTGCTTCCAGCAGTTGGGCGTCATTCGGCTTCGTGAGGTTCCGTCGCCTCGCCTCGCGATCGATGATCTCGCGCCCGATCTTGACAGAAGTCGACTGTTCTTCCTGCTTGATCCACTGCCTGATCTTGTGCCGCGCGCGACCCGTGCGTACGTGTGCAAGCCAATCGCGGCTCGGACGTGAGGACGCCGCAGTCAGGATCTCCACGGTGTCCGAATTCTTCAACTGCCTGGATAGCGGGGCAATGCGCGAGTTGACTTTCGCACCCTGACAGCGCAGACCGACTTCGGTGTGAACGGCAAACGCGAAGTCTATCGGGGTAGCTCCCTTCGGCAGCCGGATGACGTCACCGGTCGGTGTGAACACAAAAATCTCTTCCTGATACAGATCGAGTTTCAGAAACTCCAGAAACTCATCAGGATTCTTGGCGTCGAGTTGCAGCTCGAGTATCTGCCTGAACCATCCGAGACGTTCGTCGAGTTGGTCCGCAGCCTTGGCGTTTTCCTTGTATAGCCAATGCGCCGCGATGCCGTATTCTGCCGTGCGGTGCATTTCGCGCGTTCGAATCTGGATCTCAAAAAGCTGCTTCCCAGGTCCGAACACGGTGGTGTGCAGAGACTGGTAGCCATTGCTCTTGGGCTGAGCGATGTAGTCCTTGATGCGCTCCTGTATTGGCGTCCACCCATCGTGGATTATGCCGAGCGCGTGGTAGCACTCGGGCACCGTATTCACGAGGACGCGAATCGCAAGAAGATCGTAGATCTCATCGTACGGCTTTTCGCGTTGCCGCATCTTCTTGAATATCGACCACAGATGCTTCGGCCGTCCCGTAACCTCAGCGCCGAGCAGTTCCGCCTTCTGCAGCGCGGCATCGAGGGGCTCCCGCATCCGGGCGATCAGAGCTTCGCGTTCGCCGCGCTTCTGGGCGACGAACTTCGCGAGCTTCTTGTACTCGTCGGTCTCGAGATGCTTGAATGACAAATCCTCGAGCTCCCATCGCATCCTCGCCATTCCAAAGCGGTGTGCCATTGGAGCATACAGGTCCATCGTCTCCTGGGCGATGCGCCTGCGCTTCTCCTCCTGCAGATGCTCGAGCGTCCGCATGTTGTGCAGACGGTCGGCGAGCTTGATCAGGATGACGCGTGCGTCCTTGGCTACCGAAAGGAGCAGCTTCCGATAGTTCTCTACCTGGCGCTCCTGCCTGGACCGGAATGTGATATTCCCGATCTTCGTGACACCATCGACTATCTGCGCTATCTCGGCACCAAACTCCCGCTCGACATCGGACACGGTGACTTGCGTATCCTCCACCACGTCGTGGATCAATCCACTTGCGACGGTCACGGAATCGAGATGCAGCTCGGCGAGGATCTTCGCCACCTCTACGCAGTGCGAGACGTAATTTTCACCCGATTGGCGCTTCTGTCCCTGATGAGCGTGCTCGCTGAACTGATACGCGCGCAGCAGAAGCTCCGGGTCGAGACGCTCCATGAGCGACCCGTCCCTCAGCTCCCATCCGGGAATGCGTGCGTGCAGCGTCGGCGTTGTCACAAGAAGCCTTTCTCCGCGAAGCTTACGTATCGGCCGCGTCCGATAATGATGTGATCGTGAACAGGAATATCGAGAAGCCGTCCCGCGGCCACGAGCTGATCCGTCACCAGGCGATCGTCTGCTGAAGGCGTCGGATCACCGCTCGGGTGATTGTGAACGAGCACTATCGCCGCCGCGCGCTCGGCGATGGCCTCGCGAAAAACTTCTCGAGGGTGCACGAGGGAGGAGTTCAGAATCCCGCGTGTCACCATGACATCCCGTTCGAGACGATGCTGTGCGTCCAATATGGCGACGTGAAATTCCTCCACGGGCAAATCCTCAAGGCGCACGGCGAACACCGCATAAACGTCTCTCGGCGAACGCAGTGGCGTTCCCTCCTCGTGCGACTCCGCCGCCAGCCGTCTGCCGAGCTCAAGCGCCGCGTGAATCGCAATGGCCCTTGCCGCGCCAATTCCGCTCACTGATGTGAGTGTCGCGACCGGCTGGCCTGCCAGACGCCGCAGCGATCCATGCGAAGCAGCGAGCACGTCCTGTCCAAGGTGGAGCGCCGACCGGTTGCGATTTCCCGATCCTATGAGAATCGCCAGCAACTCCGCGGCGCTTAACGAATGCGCACCAAGATTCTTAAGCCGCTCACGAGGGCGTTCAGTGCGCGGCATCTCCCGTATAGTTAACTGATCGTTTCGCTTGTGGCTAGCGTGCTCGGTCATCGCGGCTCCGGTGATGGACAAGTGGCTTAAATGCCAACGGTGCGTGGCTATCACTGATTAGCCACGCACCGTCACGGATACCGCATCGCTTTCACGCCACCCCAAGCAACCGTCTTTTGGCTACACGCCTACCTGATCTGGGCGCCGTGACATTTCTTGAACTTCTTTCCGGACCCGCACGGACAGGGATCATTGCGGCCAGCGCTCGTCCAGTCCGTGACAGAATTGACCGGCTGATTGCCGGACAGCGATCGCGTTCGTCCGGCGCCAACGATCACAGGATCGCGTCTGGTCACGGGTTTCGATTTGGGCGCCTCATCTGGCCCCACATCCGTGACCGAATCGGCGGCAGCACCGTTCCCTCCGAGCTCCTCCAGAGGAATGTCTTCCAGCATTCCCATTGCATCGTACCGCTTCGTTGGTCGCTGCTCATTCCGTTGCTGCGGAGCAACCGGTTCCGGAGGCGCGTTGAATACGAGCTGCGCCCGCAAAAACCGTTCTGCGAACGTGTTGTGCACGTCGTGAATAAGACCTTCGAACATGGTAAAAGCTTCCTGCTTGTACTCGAGCAGAGGGTCCTTCTGTCCCCACGACCGATAGTGAATGGCACCACGGAGCTGATCGAGGTCGTACAAGTGATCCTTCCACTTTTCATCGATCACATTCAGCATGACAAGAGCCAGCAGCTGCTGCGCATACTCGGCGAGATTCTGAATCTTAGAATCAAAGGCCCGTCTGCCGCCCGAACGACCCGCCTCTTCCGCTTCCGGGATAGAAGCGGGACGATCACCGTCTTCTTCCAACTCGGGAATCGTCAACAGATAGTGCATCAGGAGTTCCTGCCGCAGCAGCGCGAAGTCCCATTCCTCCGCCGATTCATACGTCTCGAGATTGGTTTTGACGCGCCTCTTCACGGCGTCCTCGATCATTTTCACTGCTTCGCTCTTGAGCTCCTCGCCTCCCTCCAACGCAAACGATCGCAGCGAATAAATGACCTCGCGCTGTTGGTTCATCACGTCGTCGTATTCCAGGAGACGCTTACGCGCCTGAAAGTTCTGAAGCTCTACGCGCTTCTGCGCCTGCTCTATCGATCGTGTTATCAGTGGATGCGTCAGCACCTCACCTTCCTGCGCACCCATGCGGTCCATGAGCTTGGCGATTCGCTCCGAACCGAACAGCCGCATCAGGTCGTCTTCGAGGGAGAGAAAGAACTGCGATGTGCCTGAGTCACCCTGACGGCCAGCGCGTCCCCTCAACTGTCTGTCGATGCGGCGAGACTCATGTCGCTCGGAGCCAATGATGTGCAGCCCGCCCATCTCCTCCACCTCGATCTCCTTGCCGTCAGGATCGGTTACAGTGGAAGGTTTTGACTCGGTCACGCCCGAACCCAGCTTTATGTCGGTTCCGCGACCGGCCATGTTGGTGGCAATCGTTACCGTACCTGGCTGCCCCGCCTCTGCTATGACTTCCGCTTCGCGCTGGTGGTACTTGGCATTCAGGACATTGTGCTTGATTCCGGCGCGCTGAAACGTACGCGAAAGCGTTTCCGACACATCTACGCTGGCGGTTCCGACGAGAACCGGGTAGCCGAGCTTGTGCAGCCGCTCTGTCTCTTCCAGAAGCGCCTTGTACTTTTCGCGACGAGTCTTGAAGATGAGATCGTGACGGTCGTCCCGCACGATGGGCTTGTTCGTGGGAATCACTCGCACCTCGAGTCCGTAGATCTGGAAGAATTCCTGCTCTTCCGTCTCCGCCGTCCCCGTCATGCCGGCGAGCTTGTCGTACATGCGGAAATAGTTCTGGATGGTGACCGTCGCCATCGTCTGGGTCTCACCCTTTACCTGAACGCCTTCCTTCGCCTCGACGGCCTGGTGCAGCCCTTCCGACCAGCGCCGTCCCGGCATCGTTCTACCGGTAAACTCATCTACGATCAGTACCTGTCCTTCCTGCACGACGTAGTTGACATCTTTTTCGTACAGAGCGTGCGCCCGCAAAAGCTGGTGCACGATGTGCAGTTTTTCGCTCTTGGCTGCGTATTCACCCTCGATGACGGCGCGCGCATCGAGCTTTGCCTGCGGTTCCATGTCGTGATCGTGATCCAGCCGGTACACGGCTTCGGAAATGTCCGGAAGAACAAACGCGTCGTGGTCGTTGGGAGACAGGTAGTCGACACCACTGTCCGTGAGATGCACGGTGTGGCCCTTCTCGTCGAGTACGAACAAAAGGCGCTCTTCTATGTCCTTGAATTGCTGCTTCGATCCCTGCTGCTTGCGGTCGGCGATGTGTTCCAGCTCCATCTTCTGGACCATCTGCTTCGTGCCCTGTTCCTGCAGTACCTTGAGCAGGCGTTTGTTCTTCGGAGCGCCAATCTGAGCCTGATAGAGTCTCAGCGCCGCCTCGGACGTGTCGCCGGCCGCCAGGGCGCGCTCACCTTCAGCCACGAGTGTATTCGCGATGTCTGACTGGGCGCGCACCAATCGTGATACGCCTCCGTTGAACTCCCTGAATTCCGCGTCGCTCTCGCTGCCGACGGGGCCTGAAATAATTAGTGGAGTTCGTGCCTCATCGATGAGTACGGAGTCGACCTCGTCAACGATGGCGTACCAATGCGCGCGCTGGACTCGCTGGTCAAGTGAAACCACCATATTGTCGCGGAGATAGTCAAAGCCGAATTCGTTATTGGTGCCGTAGGTAATGTCCGACAGGTAAGCGGCTCGACGCTCAGGTGTGCCGGGCTCGGTGTCGTCCAGACAGCCAACCGTGAGGCCGAGATATTTGTACACGTGTCCCATCCACTGGGAGTCGCGCCGGGCGAGGTACGAGTTGACCGTCACGAGGTGCGCGCCTTTTCCGGCCAGCGCGTTGAGATACAACGGCAGGGTAGCAACCAGAGTCTTCCCCTCGCCTGTCGCCATTTCCGCGATCCGCCCCTCATGTAGTTGAAGACCTCCGATCAACTGCACGTCATATGGGATCATGTCCCAGACCGTGTCGCGCCCGGTGACGAAAACCATTGTCCCCATGAGCCGCCGGCACGCCTCGCGAACGGTGGCAAAGGCTTCCGGCAAAATCTCGTCGAGCACTTCCGCAACCGTCTCGCGTAGCTGTTTTTCCAAACCTCCGCGCCCATCGGCTCCGCCCAGCTCGGTATCGATTGCGTCGCGCTCGGCAACGTCAGCCGCCGTGCGCTTGCGTTCTTTCAGTTCCGCAATACGCTGCTCGATGTCGCCGGTTCGCTCCGCAATTGAGGCGCGGAAGCGGGCTGTCTGGCCCTGGAGCTCGGCCTCGGAAACACTCCCCAGGCGCTCGTAGTGCTCGTTGATCGCCGCGACAATTGGCGACACGCGCTTCAGCTCGCGCGAGTGACGCGTGCCGAAGATTCTGTTTATGAACGGCTTGAGCATTGCACTCCTATCGGTACAACCGGGTGGCGGCGATGTACTGCGCGACGACATCCGGCACGAAACCTCGAATCGAGCGCCCTTCACGCACGCGCGCGCGAATTTCAGTGGAGGATAAATCGATGCGCCGCGTCGAAATTTGACGCATTGTAAACGGCGATTTGGGTGCGTCGGAAGTACGCGACAGCACTACGATTTCAGCCAACGCGGCGATCCGCTCAGGCTCCCGCCAACTGGCAAACTGGCCCACAAGGTCTTCGCCGATAAGAAAACAGAGATGAGCGTCCGCATGGCGTTCCGCGAACGCGGCAAGGGTGTCCACGGTGAAAGATACACCGGGACGCTCGATTTCCATGGCGTCGACCGTGAAGCGCTGATCTCCATCAACCATGTCCCCGAGCATCTGCAGGCGATGGGCTGGGCTGGCCAACACCGCCCCGGCCTTGAATGGCTGCTCTTTGGCGGGAACGAGGATCAGCCGGTCCAGGTGGAGCGCTTCGAATGCATCGGAAGCGGCGAGCAGGTGGCCGTTATGAGGAGGATCGAATGTGCCACCGAAGATTCCCAACCGCACGGTCAGGGCGTGGGTGACGTCGCGGCCACCGGAGCAGCGCCGCAAATTTCCCGCACCTGGCGGTCGCCGGAATACGCCGAGCGAAGCGTATTACAGGTTTCGGTGACGTCCTCCTTGTAGCCGATCGCCTGGAATGCGACTGCCAGGCGAAGCAGTGCGTCGCGCGCAGTGGCCGTTTCGGGATACTTCGCAACAACATCCTTGAAATATATGATTGCCGAATCCCATGCCTTGCGACGGTAGTAGTGCATTCCGTTCGCATACGCCTTGCGTGCAAACCACTCGACAAGATTGTTGATTTCTTTCTGCGCTTCACCTGCCAGGGCGGAGCTCGGATACACGGCAAGCATGGTACGCAGCGTGCTCAGGGCTGTTTCCCCATACTGAGCATCCAGCGCTGGCTTCCGCCAGAGCCGTGCGTAGGCAAGTCCCGCCTGAAATAGCGCGTCATCAGCCAGAGAATCTGATGGAAAAGACTCCGCGAGTCTCGTGAAGTTCTGAGCGGAAAGCAGGTGCTCCTTCCTTCCCACATGCGATTTCGCGAGGAAATACAGCGATCTGGGGAAGAGGGTGTCGCGAGCCGGAAGCTCGATTGTCAGTCGCTCGAATCCGGCGACGGCATTTTCGTAGCGCTTGGCATCATACTCTCTTTTGGATGCGCGATACAGCGATTCCTGAGAGGTGAACTTCTGAGGCTGAAACGCCGAACGACAGGCCGCCGGAAGCAGAGCCGCAAAAGCGATTGCAAGACTTAAACGTCGCAAAGGAAACCGATTCAGAGGTGCGAAGTATTGTGACGAAGCATAGCTAGCGGAGATGATACCCGAGTTACCGGCGCCGGGTTCGCGGCAGCAGCGCACTCAAACAAGTGCGGTCTTCCGCGATCGAAACCACTCAACGAAAAGCGGAATCCCCGCGGCAATGGGAACATGTGGCGCGTATCCAAGCACCTCTCGTGCACGCCGTATGTCGGCAAAGGTCCGGATCACGTCCCCTGGCTGCACCGGCAACCGCTGAAGCTTGGCCGAACGGCCAAGAGCCTGCTCGATCAGGGAGACAAGCTCGAATAGCGTGGTTGTTGCGGATTCGCCGAGGTTGTAGATCTCGTGACCCGGCGAGGTCGTTCTCGTTCGGTCAACTGCACTGACAACACCGTGGACGGTGTCGGTAATGTAAGTATAGTCGCGTGAGAAAGTACCGTCGCCAAAAAAGGGAATTGGCTCTCCAGCCTCGATGAGGCGCGTGAACTTGCGTATGGCGAGATCGGGACGCTGCCGCGGACCATAAACCGTGAAAAACCTCAGTGATATGAGGCGAAGGTCTGTATACAGAGACGCAAATGTCTCGCACAGCAACTCAGCGGCGCGCTTGCTCGCTGCGTACGGACTCACAGGCCTGATGGCGGTTTCGCTCTCACTGAAGGGGGCGGTTGCGTCGTTCCCGTAAACAGACGAACTCGAGGCGATCACGAGTCGGTTGATCCCCATTGATCGAGCGGCCTCTAGAAGAACAGCGGTCCCGACGACGTTGACGTCCATGTAGAGCGCCGGATCCTCGATGGATGGTCGGACGCCAGCTCGAGCGGCGAGATGAACCAGAACATCCGGCTTGGCCGTCTTGAGCGCGCCGCGGATCGAGCTGGAATCGCGAATATCCGCTTCAATGAGGCGGAAACTGCGGCTCGCGTTGGCCTGCATGAGGTTCTCCCGCTTCATCGCGGGATCATAGAACCCGTCGAAATTATCGAGGCCGGTTACTTCGTCTCCCCGGGCCAGAAGTGCATCAACCGTGTGCGAACCTATGAAACCAGCAGCTCCCGTTACCAGTACTCGTTCAGGCATTGAGTGGGAGACGGTCGGTGCCCATGATGGACCGGAAGTAGTCTATTGTTTTGGTAACGCCCTCCCGCAACGATACATCAGGTTCCCAGCCCAGGACGGATCGCGCACGCGTTATGTCCGGTTGTCGGACCTTCGGATCGTCGCGCGGAAGGTCGCGATACTCGATTGGTGATTTGGTGCCGGTAAGCTCGACAACGACCTCGGCAAGCTGCCGCACTGTGTACTCGATCGGGTTTCCAATGTTCATCGGGTCGTTGTCACCTTGCATGAACAAACGGCACAATCCCTCGACTTCATCCGTCACATAGCAGAAGCTTCGTGTCTGCGAGCCGTCCCCGTAGATGGTTATCGGACGGCCGGTAAGCGATTGGACAATGAAGTTGGACACCACACGGCCGTCGTAAGGACGCATACGCGGACCGTACGTGTTGAAGATTCGCACTATCCGCGTGTCCAGCCCGTGATACGTGTGGTATGCCATTGTCATCGCCTCGGCGAAGCGTTTGGCTTCATCGTAAACCCCCCGCGGGCCAACCGGATTGACATTTCCCCAGTAAGTCTCGGGCTGCGGATGTACGAGCGGATCTCCGTATACCTCGGACGTAGATGCGAGAAAAAAGCGCGCTCCCTTCGCCTTGGCGAGGCCCAGTGCATTGTGGGTTCCAAGCGCACCGACTTTGAGAGTCGGAATTGGGTGCTCGAGATAATCGATAGGGCTGGCCGGCGATGCAAAATGAAGGACACCATCTATCGGACCAGGCACGTAGGTGAATGTCGAAACATTGTGACGGACGAACTCAAAGCGTTGGTGCCCGATCAGATGGGCAATATTGTCCGGATGTCCCGTGATGAAATTATCCAGCCCGACAACCGAATGGCCGTCCGCGAGAAACCGATCCGTGAGGTGTGAGCCCAGGAAGCCGGCGGCCCCCGTTATCAACAGTCTCACTCTGCTCCCCGGCCGATTGAGAAGTACTGGAAGCCAAGCTCCGCCATCTTGCGCGGATCATACAGGTTACGGCCATCGACAAGGATGGGGCGCTTGAGAGACTCGCGCATCCGCTCGAAGTTCGGATGTCGGTACTCGTTCCAGTCGGTCACGACGACAAGGGCATCAGCACCTATAAGGGCATCGTAGTTTTGCTCCACATACTCGATGCTGTTGCCGAGCCTGCGCTTCGCCTCGGGTATCGCCACCGGATCATGCGCCACGACTGAAGCGCCGGCGTCCAGGAGCTGCTCGATGAGAGTTAGCGCCGGAGCCTCGCGCATGTCGTCGGTCTGCGGTTTGAACGCGAGTCCCCAAATGGCGATTCGTGCGGAGTTGATATCACTATTGAGCACTCTCTTCAGCTTCTCGAACAGGCGACGCTTCTGCAGCTCATTCGCCGACTCCACGGCTTCCAATACCCGCAGGGGGGATCCGGCCTCGGACGCGGTCCTGACCAGAGCCTGCACGTCCTTGGGGAAACACGAACCACCGTATCCCGGTCCCGGGAACAGGAAGGAGGAGCCGATTCGGGAGTCGCTTCCGATTCCCTTGCGCACCAGGTCGACGTTGGCGCCTACCCGCTCGCACAGATTCGCAATCTCGTTCATGAAGGATATACGCGTTGCGAGCATGGCATTGGCGGCGTACTTGGTCATTTCCGCTGAACGGATGTCCATGAACAATATTGGCTTGCCGGTGCGGACAAATGGGGCGTACAACTCCGCCATGACACTGCGTGCATGATCATCATCAACACCGAGCACCACGCGGTCCGGCTTCATGAAGTCATCTACCGCCGCGCCTTCCTTGAGGAATTCGGGATTGCTGCATAAATGGAAGGGGTGCCTGGCGTGCGCACCTATGGCCTTGGACACCTTCGCGGCAGTTCCTACTGGAACTGTCGACTTGGTTACCACCACCATCTCGCGAGTCAGATGCTTGCCAATGAGCGTCGCGACGTCCAGAACATGACGAAGATCCGCCGAGCCATCTTCATCAGGCGGCGTTCCCACCGCAATGAAGACCACATTGGAAACCTTGATGGCTTCAACGACATCGGTCGTAAAAGTAAGGCGTCCTTGAGCCTGGTTTCTCTCGACCAATGTCTCGAGGCCGGGCTCGTATATTGGGAGAATATTGCGTTTCAGATCATCGATCTTTTTTTGATCGAGGTCGGCGCAGACAACATCGTTTCCCGTTTCAGCCATGCAGGCGCCGACTACCAGACCAACATAGCCGGTCCCAACTATCGTTATGCGCACTTTATTATGGTGAGAGCTATAGTCCAGAAATTTCTGATTTAATCGTTGAAGTTACCCGCGCTCAGGAATGCGGGCAATGAACGCAATAACAAACGAACGCGGGGCAGAACCGTCAGGTTCTGTCCCGCGTTCGGCCTTCAGACGGTTACCGCGATCTAGAAACGCTGCGTGGCGTCGATCGTGAATACCACCCGTCGGTTGCTCAAGGCACCGGGTTGATCGCCTTGTGCGCCGGGCATCACCTGACGGGCCTGTTGTTCCCCGTATCCCACTGTCTTGAACTGGCGCTCCGGCAAGCCTATGGTGACCATGAAGGCCTTCACCGCCTCAGCGCGGCGACGAGACAGCTCGAGATTGTAGCGCGGTGTGCCGGCCGGATCCGCGAAGCCCTCGATCGTGACGAGCGCGGTCGGGTAGACACGACGGATGACTTCACCGACCTGTCGAAGTACCGTGTCGTCCTGGGCGCGCACTTCGGCGGAATCGAAACCGAAATATACAGGCACGATGTATTTGGACACATCGCCCTCGCGGATGATCTGGACATCGCGAATTTTCAGGCTATCCAGAAGCGGACGCAGCGCAGCAAGCTCCTCGGCTATCGCCGACCTGACGGCATTGTTGATAGCGGCCGTATCCACTGGTTGCATTACAACAACGGGTACCACTGGCACGTTCGACTTTTTCTCGCCCCAGAAGAACGTGAACCCTACGTTATGAGCATCGCCTACCGGATCGTTCTCGAAGAAGCCAGCGCCGCCATTCTTGGAGTTCCTGAACGCATACTCCAGACGGAACTGTCCAACGTTCACGCCAGCACCCAGCGACACTCCTGCGCGGTTGTCATCGCCAGTCTGATAGCCAAGCCGGGCGATAACTACTCCGTTCACGGTTGTCTCAATTCCTACACCTAAATAGGGCTCATGCTGGTCCGGAAAGTTGACTTGCGCTACGGCCTTCGCGTCGAAGATGATTGGCTGGCCGCGGAATAGCATTGGAGTTTGCAGGAGATTCCGCTGCCGCAATAAATCGATACCCGCACCCACATAGCCCGAAAATGGCGGGCTAAACTCATCAAAGGATTCATCGAAATTGACGCTGGTTCCGAGATTTCTTACGCCGCCAGCGAGCGCTATGCGGCCCCAGATATCCGGAAACTGCATTCCTGAATTGATTCCAACTGATCCCTGCGTCTGATCGCCGAGCGTTTCCTGCGCATACACCAAGGTTCCTCCCCACCGCCACCAGCGAGCTAGCTGAATCGCACCTCCACCTTCGAGCGCAAACTGGTAGGCACGCGTGCGTCCACCGAGTGGCTCGCCGGCAAACGTATTATCGACGGAGCCCCCATTGAAAATTCGAGCTGCGACGCCGAACGTCGCGATAGTGGTCGGAAACGCAACCGCGGCGCCAACCAGCTGAGTCTGCGCAAAACGCTGCGACGCATTCACGGTGAACGCATTAGTGGCAAGTCCCGCCAGGCCCGCAGCGTTGTACCATATCGCCGACGGGTCACGGTCGATCGCCGCCATCGCCTCGCCTAGCGCTATGGATCGCGGCGAAATTGGAATTCCAAGCATCGTCATGGCGTGGACACCGCCGTCCTGATCTCCGCCGGCGAACTGCGCATGTGAGGGAGGCGCCGTAAAGGCGAGCAGCGCGAGAAGCGCGAGACCGAAGAATCGTGCCGTATAGTGCATTGGGCCGGCCCTCACCGGATTACCATGAGCTTACTGCGAAGTTGCCGACGCGCGCCGTCCTGCTGCACGTCGACGATTACGTTGTACATCCCCCCAGCCACCGCTTCATTGCGTCCGTTGACTAGAGGCCAGCTAAATCGAACGGCTTGATCGGGTGCGGCGATCACGTCGCCACCGGTTCCGACAGCCCCCGGGAATACCTGAAGGCCGGGCTCTGACCGGAACACGGTCAGCCCCATCATGTCGAATATCCGAATCTCGTAGGAACTCCCCGGATCGCCGTTGAAGATTATTACCGCATTGTCACCAGCGCGCCCGACAACGGGATTCGTTTCGAAAACGATGTCGCCGGGCGTGGTTACAATCAGGGTAATTGGAATTTGCCGAGCGCCAATCTCATCCCCCTGAACAATCAGCGTACCGTTGTACGTACCTGCCAGAAGTCCGGGCGGGATTCGAACCGTAACGGTTAGGCGACTCGTGTCGCCGAACGCTACGTTCGTCAGACTTGCGGGCGAGAAGGAGATGCGTTCCCTTCGCACTCGAAGGCCCGTACCGGAAGAAGCCACGAGGTCAGTGGCGTCAAAGCGCACATTGGTCAAACTGGCATTACCAATATTCGCGACACGCACGACTCCGCTCACAGTCTGGCCAGGGCGTCCGCGCAGGAGAAGAGATGTGGCACGTACCGCTGAGTCGGCTTGAACCAGGTCAAGGCCTCGGTCCGGTACGACCTCTATTTCGACGAAAAAGCGATCTACGCGAAGCGCCTCGCCATTCGGACCAAGTCCAATTGCGCGAGTAGAATCCTGCACCGTAATGCTGCCGCGGTAGCGTCCAGCGGGGGTTCCATTCGGGATGTTGATGACGAATCCGACCGTGTTCTGGTTCCCATTCACGAGCGGTCGTGGCACATCCTGCAACGCAAGCTCTGACCCACGGATAACGCGTGCCGGATCTTCGATATTGGCGAAATCGTCGATGCGGGACACGTACAGCCGGTCGAAATTAATGCCAGGTGTGTAACCGTCGCGATCGACATCCTGATCCGATGTCGCCGCATTTATAAGGACGAATTCCCCCTTCGTCGTCCCGAATCCCGACCGTCCTACAAGAAATGCTGTGTTACCGCGTAGCGTACCGCAGAAGTCACAGATATCGAAGTCGCCGAGTGGCACCAAGGCTTGCGCGCGCACCTGGACAGTTGGAAGGACTGAAGCGAACGCAAGCGCGGCACCGAAACCGAGCACGCGAGCTCGATGCGCACGTCGCCACAGCAAGTGGAAGGGCGTCATGATGGTATTCGTTATCCTTGGTTATTGAAGGAACATGCTGCAGCTACACTCGGTGGATTTCCCACGCGCGCCGCGACAAGTCCATTGCCACCAGCCAGCGCGGCAAAAAGCGCGGAGCGAGTTTGCACATCAAACACTGGAGGGAAATTCAAGCCGTTATCGGTCGCCCCCTGAATTGCCTGGCGCGTGAAGTTGAGTCCACCGTTTTGAGTTTGCAGAATCACGCCCCTGAGAGCATCCGGGGCACCAGGCCTGCTGGTTCTCACCGTGCCAACGATGTACCCATTGACTCCGTCAGCAGTAAAGCTGCTTCGTGAGAACTGAAACGACGTCACGCTGCGGGTGACACTGTCGCGAAGCGTTTGGGGAATACCCTGGGCAGCTCCGAGTACTTGCACGACCCCAGTAGCTGCGTTCACACGCAGCACGGTTGACGAGTCGCCGAGAAGAAATCCTTCGCGCGCTGTTATGAAGCCCGCTCCACGGAGCGTTGGTATGTTCGCCGGTAATGCGATTGATGTGAAGCTCCGTCCTCCATCCGTCGACCTGACCGCAACCCCAGCAGCAGGCGTAACTCCAAAGTTCGTCAATGCAGATAATGCGTGTATCGTGTCAGTCGAGAGGTCTACTCCGATCAGGATCAATCCGCCTATGGGCGCCGTCGAAGTTGTCACGGTTCCAGTGGCCCCATCGTACCGATAGATCGCCGTAGGACCATTCCCCCCAAACAAGGCAACCGGTCGGCCTGGTGCGCCTCCTGTTCCTAGTCCCCGCCGGAGCGAGAGCGTGTTCACCTGGGAGCTCACGGTTCTAATCGTGTCGAATGCCAAGCCGCCGTTGACCGACCGGAAAAGAGCCCATCTCCGAACGCCAAGCACGTTGATGGCCGCAACCATGAACGCGGTATCAGCCGATATCGCCCTGATTGCGAAGGCATCGGTAATGTCAATTGCCTTGAAGATCGCCGCGAACAGATCGCCACCATTGTTGGTGCGATACACAGTGCCATTCAGCCCAAGGCTGTAGCCGACATTGTCGTCCACGAAGCTGATGCCCGTCACAGACTCATTCGTAGGGGAGTTGAGAAACTCCCACGTGAGATCAGAAACGGGTGGTAGCTGGGTGATGCGCTGAAAAGTGATTGGTTGCTCGAGCGCCCTGCCTTCCGAATCGAGAATGTTTTGCACTCTCACGCCTAACAGCGTAAGAAACGGGACGGACTGCGCTGGCGAGAAAATGATGGTGTCGCGCCCATTGACCAGGTCACGTCCCACGCGGAGCGATCCTGGAACCCTGAGCGTGTCACACAGATTTGTGACTACGACGTTGGCCGGATCAACCGCGGATGCCGGATCGATAGAACGGTTGAAGACGATTCGAATTGCTTCCTGAACTCCCAGAGTGTCGGGAACCAGGGCAAGATCTCCCACCAGATCATCAATCGGAGGACTGGTTGGATCATCGTCGCACGCCGCGATGAGCATGGCTATCAGCACGGCGCACGCCGCGCGACCGCCCAAAGCCGCGAATTTCCCTTTCACGCGAAACCTCACCAGTTTGAGAATTGTAATTCTGAAAACGTTTAGTCAGTTGCGAATTGGCGCACTTGCCTTCACCGTCAACTGCCGGGCTGCGTGCACGGCACGAACGGATCGTCAGCCGACTGGCAGCCTGAGACCGCTGGACCCGATGCCGAACCGGTCGTCTTGCACGCTTGAGCAACAGCAACTTCCGGCTCGGTGGAGTAGTGGAGTTGCATAAGCACGGGCTTCACATACTCATCTCGATTCGACATGCGCGTCCTCAGAAAGAAGTGAAAGTCTCAGGAAGAGAGGATGGGCAGCGCACGCGCCGCTGCTGCGAAGGGAGTGCGGACGTGTGCGGGAATTCCTTCCGTTACCGTACGCGGCACCCCAGTTGCATGCAGCCCGATTCGGTGCGCGCGCAAGTGTGTAATCTTGCAATACTGCTGAACGTATCCTTCAGGTAGTCCAGTAGCTTCCTCAACCGTCGCCGGACAACCGGCACAAATCGTTCGGAACTTGCACGTGGCGCAGGGATGGCCATCGGCGAACTTTTTGGAAACCTTCCCGCGCAACATGCCCCATACCTCGTCGAACGGCTGTTCAAAGAGATTTCCGACGAACTGACGTGAAGTCAAACATGTTCCGATTCCGCCCTTCACGTTGACGGACATTGCGATCCGTCCTCCACCGCACGTGTACACACGGCCGTCGCTCGTTGGTTTGCCAAAGCCCTTCGCGAATTCCGCGAAAGCTTCCAGGCCAGGATCCATAGCTTCGTCCAACTCGAGCACTTCTTTTGGGGCGAGCTGAAGTTGCATCGGCCGAACATCGCCCTTTTCCTGCGGAGTAATGATCGGATCGTAACGAAATTCGATCCCGCGCTGCTTTGCGTACTCCTTCATACGCGGTAGCTCGTCGACCGTGAGAGTCAAGGCCGGGCACTTGAGCTCAACCCGAATGCCCCGCTCGAGCAGCAGATCTACTGCGCGATCTACTCTCCGAAACGCATTCGGAATCCCTGTGACGCGCTGATACCGCTCATCGCTCAATCCATAAAGGCTGAGTGATACTATTACCGGCGGCCACTCGGCGAGAAAATCCGCCCAGCGTTCGCCAATGAGGTAGCCATTGCTGTTGAGATAAACCATGAAACCGTGCTGCTTGGCACTCAGATATATCTCCTTGAACTGCCGGTGCGAGAAAACTTCCCCACCTGTCAGAAGCAAAGAGAGAGTACCAGCGTCCGAGAGCTTTCTGAATAATAGTTCAGCCTGGGCAAGCGACATGACGTCCTCGCGCTCGGCGCACGGCGCGATGTAGCAGTGCTCGCATTTGAAGTTGCACGTTGCAATGATTTCCACGTACGCCCAAAGCGGTATGTGCTCGCTCATAGCCCTGGACCCCATGCGTTGCCGCAAGGTTGTCATTGGCATGCTGGGCACCATGCAACTCATCGTTCAACTCTCCCGTGTCTCAAGTGCTCCTATTCCGCTCAACTGCTCGAGAAAACCCGCAACATCCTGTGCCGCCTGATCCAGGGACACTTCAAACTGCTCTGCCACCTGCTCGGCAAGTCTGGCGTTCGTCGACCACGCGGCTAGCCGATTCCACAGGAACGCAGCAGTGGGGGTAAAAGCGAACATTGGAGCCACGGTATCTCGATGCAACGCTATCAGCAGATGCTCCCCCGCAATGTTGCGGTAGACATGCCGCTCGCCACGTCGATACTGCTTTTCGATCATGCTAGTCAGTGAAACCATTCTTCGGTTCTTGCAAATATAGAGCCATCAAGGTCATCTGGCAGTCTGATCAAGAGATACGCGCATGAATAGATCCAATCATAAGGCAGTCCGCACGTCACCACGCGCTTCTGGCATAATCAAGGGCAAGCGCATATGCAGCAGGACTTGGCTGAAAGCGCAATTCAGCGATAGCGGCAAGACGCATCACTCTTTCGAGTGTCGCAAAGCTGGAATGTTGTTCGGCGCGGCTCACGGTAGGCTGAATGAGACGAACGAGCATTTCCTGAAACCCTCTCGCCCCCTCGAATGGGGCTACTGCATCAATGTCGGCCTTCACGAGTAGAAAAATTCCTTTTACCGGTTTGGAAATGGGCGATCCTTTGGAATACGTGCCGTGCCAGGGCGTGCCCCATGCCATAACCACCCCATCGTCAACCCGTATTATCGTGCGGTCGTCACTCATCACTTCAGCTCCGGCCGCCTCCGCCAACGCTGTCATTGTCGATTTGCCTGCGCCCGAGTGGCCCATGAAAACGAGAGCCTCATCGTCTTGCAGCAGTGCGCACGCGTGAAGGATGATTCCCCCTGAGCGTCCAAGAAGCCGGGCCATCAAGTACTCGTCGACGGGATATCCAATGGAGATGGTCCTGTCGTCGCCCCGAATCGCAGCGTGCACGAGCTGCACAGAACTGACGTCAGCGTCGAGCGTCAACCGAATCATGGGAATTCGCGATCCCGCGGCAGTAGCGGTGTAAAAACAGACCTCTTCTATGCCTTCCGGAAGCAACCGCAACTCCCAGATGCCGCCGGAGTCGAAGTCCGCCGCAGCAGGGGAAGGCGTCGCATCGCCGTACGCGCAAGCGACTTCACAATCCGCCCGCGCGTCATTCTGCTTCAGGAAAAGTGTGTGGGGTTCACGCACGAGGAATCGAACTTCCGGGTCATCCGAGAAAAAACGAAGCGTTTGGCCCCCGAACGACAGTGTCGCCACATCCAACAACAAGCTCTCGCGTTTCTCTACCGGGGCCTGCGGAATTCCTACGTGCATTGACCCTCATTCCCTGCACGAATTCCCTTTGCTTCTGCCCGACGCGCAATGACCAGGCGTGCAATGACCAAGCGCGCTCGAGAGCGCGCATACCCTACCAGAGCGCGTGCGCCGAAGCGCAGTCCCGCATCCAGCGAACTCACTCCCCGATCATTTCTCATGGCGACTGCGCGTGCAACAACGCATGTGAGCAGTATGCTGGTATCGGCTGTCTCGCACGCGTCCCCGCGAGTGGTGACCGTTCCACCATAAGCAGAAACGACGCGATGCAAAATCGGCTGGCCATTGACGGCAGCCAGAACGATGTGGTTTTTCCGAATGCCTTTCGCCGCGCTGAGGAGAACACGATCGCCCGGCGCGAGGGTCGGCTGCATGCTGCTGCCAGTGGTGACGATCCACATCTCGCCTCCTTCCTTCACCACCTCACCAACCACTTCGAGCATCGTTCTGCCGGCAACGTGCGTAACCCGCGCGTCGCTCCATCCACTTACAAACTCGTCATCAGTGGACGTTGTTACCAGCGGTGAGCGAGACCGAGGCAAGGTCGCTCTCCAGTGACGCAAGATGCGCGTGGTGACGCGCGCAGCGATCTGTATTGGAGTTCCTTTCACCCACGGCGGCGCTATCCACGATCGAAGCGCTGACAACGCGGCTCTGGGCGACGGTGCAAGCCAAACGTGGCGCCAAACTGGATGCGAGTTTGTCCGATTGTCCCCATTCACTCCAATTCGACGCTGCGATCGTAGCCTTCCCTCCGAGGCAAGCCGAGCGGCGACAGCCGTGCGGCACGCCCAGGCGAGGTATCGCCCCAACCCCGCTTTGTCAGCCGCGCGGCGCGCCGCACCGCGTTCCGGTTCACTAAGGGAGTCCCACAGCGTAGAGAAATCAACCAACCATAGCAGTGGTGGAAAGGCATGCGTCGCCAAGTGCATCGCTAGATACGCCGGAAGCCCGTCTCCTGCATGGCGCAAATGCCTCTCGCCATCCAGTACTATCAGTTCGCTTTCTGGATGCGGCAGCCGAAGGTAGGAGAACCTTCCGTGAATCAGCGAGGAGTGAATCTCGAGATGAAAGTTTCCGTGCCAAGTCTCACGCTCGAGCGACTCATCCCAGGGAAGATCGCCGTCGTAGTGGCACCACCCACTCTCAATGAGTACTGACCTAGCGGCGAGCCGATCCTCAGCGGGAATGAACAAGTCAATGTCCGTACAGGCCCTGACCGTCGGATCGCCGTACAAGCGATGGGATAACGGAGCGCCCTTGAGCACAATCGGCGTAAGGCCTCGTGACGAAAGTCGCGCCGAGGAAATCGCGGCTTCGGCCAGCTGTGCATGGCCGCGTACAGACACGTCCCGAAACAGGACTCGCCACCGTTCGGCCAGCTCAGAGGGGGCATGACGTC
>JACMME010000114.1 GCA_014379205.1 Gemmatimonadaceae bacterium | reverse complement strand
GAGTGTTCGTCGCGCCGAGCCGTGACGTGGCGCCGGCCATGAACGCTGCCACCGGACAGCGCGTACCAGATGATCTGGAGATCTCTTCCGAACAGCTGACAAGCGCCGCCGCGACCACACTTTCACTTGTGAGGTAACAGTGAAATCATCTGCAGCGTCGAAGACCAGTAAATCGTCAAAAACAAGTACATCGTCAAAAACAAGCACATCGTCCAAAACCGGCACTTCGTCGAAAACCAGCGTAAACTCGGCTGAGGAACGCGTGCGTGCCTACCTGGCGTCGTTGCCGCCCGATGCGCGGAGAGACCTCAAGAAGCTGCGCGAAGCTATTCGCTCCGCGGCTCCCGGCGCCACCGAGTATTTCAGCTACGGCATACCAGGCTTCAGACTCGATGGACAACCGCTGGTATGGTACGCTGCCTGGAAACAGCACTGCAGCCTGTACCCGATGAGCGCTGCGGTCCGCCGCGCTCATGCGGACGAGCTCGAGGGATATGAAACATCGAAAGGGACGATTCGATTTCCATTATCCGAGCTGCCTCCAGCGGCTGTTGTGAAGCGACTCGTGAAGGCACGTATCGCCGAAATTCGAAGGAAGGACAAAGTGTGAGTTCAACGCGCCACCGTATCCGCCTGTCCTGAGGCCGGCTTCAGCTTCCGGGATTCAGCGCCACCACGCTTCCTGCAATCACCTTCCAGTCGCCTTCAAATAGTTTCCAAACCCTCAGGTAGCGGAATTTCCCGTTGATGTCCTGGCCCAGATAGTTTCCCTGAATCCGTACAGTGACGGCAACAACAACGTCATCTCCGATCACACTCAGCAATGCATCGCTCGAATCAACCGTATGCAGGTTGATCTTTCCCGAACGGTAATTTTTCAGATCCAGGGCTTTGGTTGCCGTTTCGCCATTCGGTCCGTTGAACAGAAGGTCATCGTGAAGCAGCGCGTCGAGGAGTTCAGCATTACTGGTTTTCATCGCCTCCAGGAGACTGTTCTCACTGGCTAAGACTTGTGCTTTGAGGGTGGCGTTCATGCTGTTTGCGGTCTTGTTGGCGTGCGACGTGAGTTGATGAGTGGGAGTAGGTGGTCGCGTAGCGCGAGAACCGCGCGCTCCTTCGCCTTGGCTTCCACATCCACGGTGATCGCCTGCTCGCGCCACGCATCGGGGAAATCGTCCAGTATTACGTAGTCGGCGTGGGGACGCGGATCGCCATTTCCCCATGCTGCGCGTGGCGATGAGATGTGAAAGTGAGGCTCGCGATTTCGCCATGTTGCCGCGGCACGCCTCGTCGCCGACTCGACGTCGAGCGTGTCCGGATTGCACCGATGATGATGGACGTCATACACCATTGGAATATCCAGTCGCTCGCACAGTGGGAGGAGCAGCTCCGGAGAGAAGCGCCGGTCGTCGTTCTCGAGCGCGATCCTCTGGCGGGCGGTGTGATGTAGCTGTTCGAGTCCTCGCTCGAGCCGAAGCAGTGCCTCCGCGCATCCCCCGGCTGCGCTGCCGGCGTGCAGGGTGAGTACGTCGGCGCCGACCAGCTTCGCGATCTCGCCTTGCATCTGCATTTCCTGCAACGAAGACTCCACTACCTGCGGCCGTTCGGAATTGAGCACCACGAACTGGTCGGGGTGAAAGGACAGCCGCACTCCGGCTTCGCGAGCAAGCCTGCCAGCGTCACGGAACGCGGTGGTAATGCTACCATCCTCGTCCAGGTTCGTCAGGGTGTACCCGCTCTGCGGGTGCGTTGCGAGTGGCAGAATCTGACTGTTGATGCGGAATGCGCCGATTCCCAGGGTTGCGCACTGTCGCATCGCATCGGCCAGCGCTTGTGCATTGTCGCGCGCGATTGCGCTGAGATATGCTCGCCCAGCCACTGGGCCGAGTGTGGCGACATAGCGGTGCGTGGCAGTGCGAAAGCGGATCGGTGCGTCGAGGAACTGGCAGCATAGACCCCAGCGGAGCCTGCCAGTAGCGGAGGGGGACGGTACGTGAACGGGTTCAGGCATGGCATTGCTTGTAAGGGAGAGAGCTGGTAATTGCGTGCCAGATGGCCGCGCTCTTATTGTGTGCGCTACTGCAGTGAGGTCCTGGACGACATTCGCTTTAATACCACATGGCGGACGCCGAGGCATTCACTTATCGAAATGCGCGCTCCGGCTCTCTCACGGCGGGCTTCGCACTCGCGATCGCTGTCGAGACCGTGGTGGTTCACCTTTGGCTTGTTTCCAGGCATCCAGTGTGGGCCTGGAGCCTCACGACGCTCAGCGCGATCACGCTCGCGTGGCTCGCTTTGGACTACCGTGCGATGGGTCGCGGCAGCGTGTTGGTACAAGCTGACGCGCTGGATGTTGTCATCGGCCGGCGAACTGCGTTTCGCATTCCGCGGACGCAGGTCGTCACCGCGCGAGCGGCTTCCTGGCGCGACGAACCCGATACGCCGAACCCCAACTATCTGAATGCCACGGCTCCGGCGGATCCCAATGTCATCCTGTCCATCGCTCCGCCCGTTCACTTGCCTCTCGTCGGGAGGCTTGTGACGCGGTCGATCACCAGTTTGGGCATCCGCCTCGATGATCCGGAGGGTTTTCTGGCCGCTTTGCTTCATAAGGAATGATCGGCTGACGAGGCCCGATGTGACCATGTTGCTTTCGCCAGGGTTATCCAAATATGCGCCGGCTACTGTTTCTTCCGTTTGTAGTGATCTTCGGACACTCTTGCAAGGAAGCTACGGATCCGGCTACCGCGGTGGCATTCACCGTCACGCTCGACCGGACGAGCGCCACGCCCTCTGAGAGCGTTCGGATCACGGTGACGGCGATGAACATTAGCCGCCGGCCCATCACGCTCGGCGACGGCTGCATCCCCGTAAGCTTCCGCGTTTACGACGCAACGGGTCTCCGGGTTGGTCCGGGGGTCGGCGCGGAGGCGAACATCGCATGCTACGACGAGATCAACAACAGCATTGCTCCGAGCGGGAGACGGAGCTACGGCTTGCTGTGGTCGCCGATCGAAAACTCCGGCGTTGCCACAACCGCTGTCCCACTCCCACCTGGGACTTACACAATCGTGGGCGGTCTTCGCGAGGGAGAGGGGCTGCGGCCGGTCAGCGAGCCTGTATTTTTCGAGGTTCTCGCGCCGTAAGAGCGCCCTAGGCTACACCGAAGCCACAACATACTTCGCTCTCAGCGGCGTCGGCCGACACGCGTCGCGCGAGTGACTTTTTCCCAGCAATCCTGCGGCGGACCAGGCTCATGTCGCGAGCGCGATCTTTTCCGTGCTTCGCACCTTGCCGAAACGGGTGTAGAATTCGCATCTCTCCTCCCGGTTTCACAAAGCCTCATTCCCGCCTCTCTCACCCCCATTTGAATGATCAGCTCGGTGTCACGCGCCAGTCGCGTTCCAACAATTCTTCGACCGGTTCGACTCGGCCATTCAGTATCGCTGGACGACGGAGCGGCGGACCCCGCTGACGACCTTCCCGATCGCGGGGAGATGAAGAAGCGGATCGAGAAGCAGCAGGAGCGCATTACCGAGATTCAGAACCGACTGTATGGGGAAGGAAAGCAGGCGCTATTGGTGATTTTGCAGGGGAGGGACACCTGCGGTAAGGACAGCACGATCCGGCGGGTTTTTGGCGCGGTCAACCCGGAGGGGTCGGAGGTCACGAGCTTCAAGACTCCGACCGAGCTCGAACTGCGCCACGATTTCCTCTGGCGAATTCACCAGCGCGTGCCCCCGCACGGTATCATCGGGGTTTTCAACCGGTCCCACTACGAGGACGTGCTGATCGTACGCGTGCGAGAGCTCGTCCCGGCTGCTGTGTGGCGGAAGCGCTTTGACCTCATCAACGATTTTGAGCGCATGCTATCGGAGAATCGCGTTACGATTCTCAAGTTCTTCCTGCACATCTCCCGCGAAGAGCAAGCTACCCGCCTTCGCGAGCGACTCGAGGATCCTGAGAAGAACTGGAAGTTCCGCGCGGGAGACCTGGCCGAACGGTCGCGCTGGGATGAGTACACCACTGCATATGTCGACATGCTTCGAAAATGCAGCACTCCGTGGGCGCCCTGGTACGTTGTGCCCGCAAACAAGAAACTAGGGCGCGACTACCTGATCAGCGATGTGGTTCTCCGAACACTTCAGTCGATGCGCCCAAGGCTTCCGCAAGCGGATAAGGACGTACTGGCGTACCGCGGCAAGATCTAAAGGAGGATTGCGGACTGCGGATTGCGGAAAAAAACCCAAGGCTGGGATCGCTGCCTATACGCGAATCACGTAACGCCGACGCTCGCGCTATCTTTGGTTTCGCAGTTCGCAGTTCGCAGTTCGCAGTTCGTAATCCGCAATCCGCAATCCGAAGTAACCACCATCATCGGAGTTTAGCATGCCCACACGCAATGCATCGGCCACCTGGGACGGTGGCTTCAAGGGTGGAAAGGGGAAGTTCAAGGGGGAATCGGGACTCGAGGGTGCGTACTCCTTCACGTCCCGCTTCGAACAGGGCGGCGGTTCCAATCCGGAAGAGCTGCTTGCGGCAGCGGAAGCTGCCTGCTTCAGCATGGCGTTGAGCGTGGGGCTGGAAAAGAACGGCACGCCTCCTACACGAATAGAAACGAAGGCCGCGTGCACAATCGACAAGGTCGGCGAAGCCTTCAAGATCACCACGATGAAACTTGTGACGCGCGCGACGGTGCCGAACATCGATGACGCCGCGTTTCAGAAGATCGCGGCTGCGACCAAGGAAGGCTGTCCCGTGTCAGGCTCCCTCAAGGGGAACGTCGACATCCAGCTCGACGCGACGCTCGGGTAAGACAGCTGATGAGCGTCAGTATCGAGCGCGTGCCAGCTTCCAACTTTGCGTCGCAAGCGGCGCCATCAGCTTGCTGAATGAGTGTGCAGCCGTGAAGAGGGAATCGACCCAGTGACAGTCACGCCCGGCACCCGGTTCGCGAGACGTCGGATCTTGGCGAAGCGAAGGCTCTGCTCGCTCAGATCACCCTGACCAACGAAGTCGGCGGGGTGCTGGAGGCGGTGCTGGCGGAGCGATGATTTTCGGCGGGCGGTGAAGTATCCGTCCCCTCGTCACCAACCGCCAACTCAGCGCACAGAATGGCACCGGCATTGCAATTGAGTACCCGCGAAGGCGATCACTTTAACTGATAACTACCCGGAGGCACTATGGAGCTCGACACGCTAAAGGACCTGTACGTCGAAGAATTGAAGGACCTGTACAGCGCTGAGAAGCAGATTCTCAAGGCGCTGCCAAAGATGATCAAGGCGGCCACGCACCCGGAGCTCAAGCGCGGCTTCATGATGCATGAGCGCCAGACCAGGCAGCACGTTCAGCGCATCGAGCGCATCTGCAAGGAGCTGGGGAAAAGCCCGACCGGCAAGAAGTGTGTCGGGATGGAAGGTCTTATCGAGGAAGCTTCTGAGCTAATCAAGGAGAAGCCCGACAAGGATGTGCTGGATGCGGGGCTGATCGCGGCCGCGCAGCATGTGGAGCACTACGAGATGGCCGGCTACGGCTGCGTGCGCACCTACGCCAGACACCTCGGGTACCCGCAGCACCAGGAGCTGTTGCAAACGACGCTGAACGAGGAAGGCGATACCGACAAGGCTCTCACCAAGCTCGCCGAAACCGGAATCAATCTCGACGCCAAGAGCAACGCTGACAATCAGCCGGCGGGAAGGTCAGCCGGTCGTAAATCGGCGGGACGAAAGAGCGGACGCAAATAGGCTGGGTGCAGGAACACTAGAGGCGTACAGCGGATTGCGGATTGGGGAGTTTGGAGCGGCAGCGAGCATTGCGCTCAGTTTTCAATCCGCAATCCGCAATCCGCAATCTCCCTTCCTACCGCTGTTTTGATACTCCCTCTCGCTCCGACAGCAATTTTGTCGCGAAGCGCTGGCCCTCGGAGATCCGCTCCACCTCTATGGCGGTTGACTCTACAATGTTTTCTATGCGCTGAAGGCGCGCCTCGAAGTCGGCGGGCATTTGGGGATTGAGAACCTGCCTGTCCATCCTTCTGGCTAGTGCCCGCGCTATCGGCCAGCCCACCACGATTACCGCAATCATCACCCAGAACCCAATCACGATAGCTACCACCCCTTCCGGGAGTGACATGAAATCCCCGGGGCCAAAGATCATGGGCTCCTGAGGCATCTCAGGCATGGGCGGCATGTCAGGCATGTCAGGCATGTCGGGCATATCCGGTGAGGGCGGTGTGGGTGGTGTGGGAGGAGTTGGTGGTGTAGGCGGTGTTGGTGGCGTCGGGGGTGATGGAGGGCTTTGCAGCAGAATCATGTAAGTACTCCGTGTCTGATGACGCATCGCGGTGACAAGTGCGAACTGCGAAGTTGCGAACGGCGAACAGTCTACCGCGAACTGCAAACTGCGAACTGCGAACTAGGAACTGCGAAGTTGCGAACGGCGAACTCTCCACCGCGAACTACGAACTACGAACTGCGAAGTTGCGAGCCGCGACCTGATTTAACTGCGAAGGTCACAAGGCGTTACCATCTCGGGCATTCTCTTGGTTCTTCGCAGTTCGCAGTTCGCAGTTATCAATCCGCAATCCTCTCCCTTACCTCAGCACCGCGTCCAAACCATCCGCCGCCTTCCCCACCTCTACCGCCAAGCGCTCGATTGCCGCTGTGACTCGAACCGATTCGCGGCGCGCCACCTCGAGATTTGGTCGGTCCTCTACTGCTTCGCGGATTCCCGGCATGGTCTTCACTCCATAACCCGTGTAGTAGCCCGGTGCGTAGATCATGTGACGATACCAGTCGCGGCCGGCGAGCCCCGTCGAATCTCCCAGAGCGCGCTCCGTGCGAAATAGAATCTGATTCACACTGGCGAGCCGAGACTGGCGCGCGCGCAATGACGCAGCCGACAAACCATTGAGCTTTCTCAGCTGTGACTCGTACCTGCCGGAAGCCGCGGCCAGGCGGTCGATGGCACCGCGAACGTTGCCGAGGTCGAGGGCCACTGTAGTGTCATTCTTTTTGGCTGTCTTCTCGATCTCGTCGACGTAGCCGCGATAGGTGCGCACTACCCCCTGGAACTCGAATGGCAGAATCGTCGCATCCGCGAGCCGTAACAGAGTAGTGGAGTTCGTCTGCGATTCTGCGACTCCGTACACGAACGACGTGTCAAGAAAGCGGGTATAGAAGTCGTAGGTGTCGTGGATAGAGTGGTAGATACCGTCATTCGAGTCTCCCCCGTAACCAGTATTCAGGGACGCGATGACCAGATGCTGGATGAACGGAGTGAAGTCCGAGCCCGAGCCGAGCGCGTCGATCTTGAACGCAGTGTCCGACTCCATCGTCGTAACAGAAACAGAATCCGTCGTGCGCCGCCGCTCGCCCCTGATTCGGTCGATCTCCCTGCGGCGGATGGAGTCCTCGGCGGAGACAGCCGAATCGCGCTTTGGAGGTTCGCTCACTTCCTTGCGCGCGGTTGCACGCTTGCGCTCCAGGGCCGCATCGAGCACGCTCTTGCCACTCTTTGGATCCCTGATGTCTCGCGCCACTTCCCGCATGAATGCCTGAAGCGAGTGCGACCCGCCGACGTCGAGCCAGCCCCGGCCGTTGCTGTCGCTGTTCAGATATGCGACCGCCTTGGTGCGCAGCTCAGCCGCATGTGCTTCGGCCCACTCGGTGGAGCCGATCAGTCCCCACTCCTCGCCATCCCAACCGGCCAGAATGATGGTTCTAGCGGGACGCCAGCCTGTCTTCAGCAGCGCGCCGAATGCGCGGGCAGTCTCCTCGAGAGCGACCATGCCGGAAATGGGATCGTTGGCGCCGTTTACCCACGCATCGTGGTGATTGCCGTGGATGATCCACTGGTCGGGGAAGCGCGCGCCCGGTATGCGCGCAATGACGTTATACAGTGGCCTGGTCTGCCAATCGAATGTGACAGCAAGACGCACCCGGGCAGGGCCCGCCCCGATGTGGTACGTGATTGGCAGCGCGCCGCGCCATGCTTCCGGCGCGACCGGCCCCTTGAGATTGCGAAGCAACGGCAGCGCGTCGTCGTAGCTGATTGGAAGCACGGGAATCGGTTCGATGGTCTTCGCTTCCGAGCGCGCAAGCTTGCGTGATCCTGGCACCGATCCCCAGCCCGGCGTCAGCGGATCGCCAGGATAGGTTGGCATGTCCATTACGCTGCCGCGCTGCACCCCTGCCCAGGGTCGCATCGGTCCATCGGTATAGACGTCACCAACGAAATAGCCGTCGTCCCTGGGGTCAGAGTAGATGATGCACCCGATGGCGCCGTGCTCCGCGGCGAGCTTCGGCTTGATGCCGCGCCACGAGCGGCCGTATTTGGCGATCACGATCTTGCCGCGCACGTTGATGCCGAGGCTGTCAAGAATACGGTAGTCTTCCGGGAGACCGTAGTTCACGAAGACGAGCTCCCCCGTCACGTCGCCGTCCGGCGAATACGCGTTGTATGTGGGAAGCTGGTTCGCGTCATTTGCGTCCTTGTCGCCCGGCATCGGTTTTTCCTTCAGGGCCGCCACGAATTTCTCTGGTGCAAGCATTTCGAGAGTGCGCGACGTCGGCCGGGGCATGAGCGCTTCGAACATCTCGATGCGCGCGTCCAGACCAAAGGACTTGAAGCGTGCGAGTATCTGCTCCGCCACTTTGCGGGATCGGTCCGTTCCCGCTTCGTGTGGCTCCTCGCTCAGCAGTCGCATGCGCATGCGGAGCGAATCCGGATTTGGAACGGCGCGCAGTCGCACTTCTCGGCGAAAGTGCGCTGCGAGCGCGTCGGCCTGGAAACCGCGGATGGGCTGCTGTTGCGCGAACAGTGGCACGCTGCACACGAGCAGTGCGCTAGCGGCGATGGAGGAACGGGTTCGTCTCATGACACGATTCGAGTGGCTGTTGTACATGCTTGCAAGCGAAGCAGCATCACGCGTGGCGATAGCGACCGACGACGAATATTGCGTGTGCCGGCGATTCCTCGCGAGTCCATGGTCAACTATTTGCAATCGGTATGCGCGAGTAGCCACCCCAAAATGGAGAGAACCATGGCGACACAAAAGAGTGGTGCGAAGAAGTCTGCGAGAAAAGGCTCTGCCAAATCAGGCAGCAAGACTGCGTCCGGAGCCGCGCGCAAGAGTGGGACGAAATCAGGCTCAAGGAGCGCAGCAAAGTCTGCGCGGAAGGGCGGCTCCAGGTCCGGCGGTAAGTCGGCTGCGAAACGCTCCGGAACTTCCAGTCGCAAGTCGGCTGCTAAACGCTCTGGAACTTCCAGTCGCAAGTCGGCTGCTAAACGCTCTGGAACTTCCAGTCGCAAGTCGACCTCGAAACGTGAGTTGATTTCCCCGAAGGGTGACAAGCGCTACACGCGTCGGACGGCGAGCGGCTCGTTCGCGAAAAATCAGGACGATGTCGGCAAGTCACTCAGCCGCGATGT
>JACMME010000113.1 GCA_014379205.1 Gemmatimonadaceae bacterium | reverse complement strand
TCCAGTGCACCTTCCACGCGTACACCATCACGAACAGAACGCCCACGAGGGTGGTGAACATCACGTTCACGAACGCTGCTATGAACTTCTCCACGTCGCTGCGCACTTTCTGCAGCTTGCCGAGTGTCTCGCCGCTCCGCTGATCCTCGAATGCGGCGTACGGCAGCGCGAGCGAATGGCGGATGCCGTCGGAGTACAGCTGAGCTCCGAGGCGCTGCGTGATGACGTTGACGAAGTAATCCTGAAAGTTTTTCGCGACGCGCGACACGAATGCCACTCCAACCGCGGCTGCGAGGAGGATCGAGACTCCACGGAAGAACTGGCTGGTGGTGTACTCCTTGTAACGAGTGGCGTACTCGTCGATGATGTGCCGGAAGATCAGCGGGTCGAGCAGCGAGAAGATCTGATTTGTCGCCGCTAGCAGGAGGGCGACAATTCCGAGCTTCCAATATTGCCTGATATATGGGTACAGAGTGCGCATATGCGATGGATCAGTCCGGAAGTAAGCCCGCTAACAAATAATCCTCGGTCGTCGCGCGGCTTCTGGAAACTAGCGGGCGAAGCGTCAACGCGGAGAATCTCGCCTAATCCGCTTGGTATAGCCCTCGAATGATTGCGACCGCGACAGTGATGCGCATCAGAATGCGGAGTGCCTGCCACTTGCGCTCTCCCCATCGCCGAGCAGATCGTATGCGTATGCAACCAGCGCTCGAGTTTTACACAGCTGACATGGTGCGCGCCCTGCCTGAGGACGGCAATCGTTACGAGACCGTGCACGGGGAGCTGCTGGTGACTCCTTCGCCCAGGGCGTTGCATCAGGAGGTTCTCTTCCGGCTGGCTCACGCGCTGCAGTGTTACCTCGATGAGCAACCAGGTGTTGCTCATATTTTTCTGTCGCCCTCCGACATCTCGTGGGGCCCCGACACACTGGTGCAACCAGACGTGTTCGTCGTTCCCGTGAAGCAGGCGAGTACGCTCGACTGGACGCAGGTAACAACGTTGTTTCTTGCCATCGAGGTACTCAGCCCCAGCTCTGTTCGCTACGATCGCTTCACCAAACGACGGCTATACCAGGAAGTTGGAGTAGCAACATATTGGGTCGTCGACGCCGATGAAGGCGCTGTCGAAGTCTGGACTCCGAACGCCCAATTTCCGAAAGTGGAGCGCGAGCGAATCGTCTGGAGCCCCGCGGGAGCGTCGTCGTCATTCTCGATAGAGCTCAACGACTTGTTTCGCGCTATCTAATTCTGCTATTCGGGTGCCGTGGGAAGAGCGGCAGGCAACAAGCCACTCAGCCAGTGCAGAATGTTCAGAGCGAGCTGGCGGTCATCAGTATTCGGCCAGTTCATTCCGAAACGGCGTGAGCCTCCGCCCGTCACTTGCGCGCTGAGCATCGCCGCTTCTCCGAGCACCACAACGCGTCCCTTGCCGAGCGTGAACGCGACGGCCTGAGAGCGTCCGGCGGCAGACACCTCGCGTTTGTCGGGCAAACGGTCCATGGCTGATGCTGCGAGCGCGAGAAATCCAACGGAGCCATCAGGTCCGTCGAGTGACTGACCTCTGAACGTGACGACACGTTTAATTCGCTCGCTGCTGTCGCGTCCTTGCGTGACAGGATGGTCCAGTATCAGCGCGCCGGTGTCACGTCCGAAGACAAGCCAGGCTGGGTTTCCCGAGCTCCAGTCGGAGTGCGGATCGTCGAAGGTTGCCCCGGTGCTCATGTCCACCCCGAATCGTCGTGCAAAGTTTTCTGCCGCCGCGCCAGCGGGCTCGTGGTCCGCGACCAACAGGAGCGACCCGCCATCGCGAACCCATTCGTACGCCGCGTCGGCCTCGGCATTCCCGAAAGCGGCATTCGACGCGGACGGTAGCACCGGTAGTGAAGCTCCAAGCGCGTTCGCGATTGCAAGTATGTCGCACGCTCGGAGGCTTTCCGGCGTGAACAGCGAAGTATTTGCGGATACGCGAAAGCCGTCGTTTCGGGCCAGGCCAGCGAAGGGGCCGTAACGATCCCGCGCCGTCGCGAAGTTGTTGTGGGCCTCGTCGATGCAGAGCCGCGGTCCATCGCCGGTATAAGCGGGGCTGGGAACGGATACATCGTAGTCGCTATCAGCCACTTGCATGTGCCGATACAGGAGCACGCCTGCGGCGAGTGCCATTGCGACTGCAAGGCCGCCGAGCCAGATCGCGGCTAATTTCACTCCGCGTCGCATGAGTGCTCTCCCGGCTGCACTGAAGTCGCAGAGCTGGTTACAGACACACGATTTACGTACCGTCCAGGCAGATGGCAGGTAAGGACTGCAACGTTTCTTTGCATTACAAAGTACTTGCCAAGACGCGATAGCTTCGTTATCATACACCCATGCGCAATCTGAAGCTCGTGGAACCACCCCGGCAGGAACCACCCGCGCTACATGCGCGAGCGATGGACGACCTGCGTTTCATTCGCGAGACGATGCTCAACGCGTCGTCCTTCACTGTAATCTCCGGATGGGGCGAGGTGCTGGTAGGGATCACAGCCATCGCCGCGGGGCTGTTCGCGACGCAGAACGTCGGCTCAATGCGTTGGCTGGGGACCTGGTTGTCGGAGGCGGCCCTTTCAATTGCGATCGGTGGACTGGCCACCGCGTGGAAGGGGCGTGCCGCGAACATGCCGCTCATTTCAGGGCCCATCAGGAAGTTCGTTCTCAGCTTTGCACCGCCAATCCTGGTTGGAGCGGTTCTAACGGGGGTGCTGGTCCGAGCTGGGCTGTTCGAGGCCGTGCCCGGCACCTGGCTTCTACTGTACGGCACGGGCGTCGTAACAGGCGGCGCTTTCTCGGTGAAAATCGTTCCTGTCATGGGACTGTGCTTCATGGGGCTAGGCGTGCTCGCGCTCTTCACGCCGGCCGCGTGGGGCAACTGGTGGCTCGTGGCTGGCTTCGGCTTGTTGCACGTGATGTTCGGGATTTTTATCGCCAGGAGACATGGTGGCTAACGGAGGCACGGCGCCGCGGAAGCGGCATGACGAAGAGGCGGTTTCCGCGAAGGCTCGCTTGCGCGGTGTGCGCGGGCGTGCGGCACCCGGTGAATCGATCGAGCTCGACTCTCTCATTCACCATAGAATGCGGCTCGGGATCATCAGCGCGCTAGCCGCGAATGAGTCTGTCAGCTTCAACGAGCTCAAGGCTCTGCTACAGACGACCGACGGCAACCTCAGCGTGCACGCACGAAAGCTGGAGGACGCGAGCTACGTCATCTGTACCAAGCGTTTTGAGCAGCGGCGGCCGAGAACGGAGTATCGTCTGACCGCCTCCGGTCGTCGTGCACTGCAGCAATACCTGGATCATATGGAAGCGTTGATTCAGGCGACGCGGGATACGATGGGGGAGTGAACTGATGGCTGATGGCTGATCGCTGATAGCTGATAGCTGATAGCCGATGGCTGATAGCCGATGGCTGATGGCTGATGCGAATTCCGCTGCGAGTTTACGTTGGATCCTGAACTGTTCGTGGGCAGGCAATGCAGTAGCCATCTGCCATCTGCCATCAGCTATCAGCATTTCACATTCTTCGTTTTCATACTTTTTCTCCCGAGATAAATGAAGTCCAGCCATATGCGGCAAGCACGCTCTCACATGCTGCACGTAGCGATGATCATGGATGGGAATGGGCGGTGGGCGGCGGCGCGGGGGCTGCCGCGGGTGGCGGGCCATCGCGAAGGTGCCGAGACGGTGAGGCGGGTTGTGGAGACGGCGCCCAGGCTGGGGGTGGGGACGCTTACGCTGTATGCGTTCTCGTCGGACAACTGGAGAAGGCCCGCGCGTGAGGTTGCGTCGCTCATGCGGCTGTTTAGGGCGCATCTCAAGTCGGAGGCTCCCAAGCTCAAGAAAAACGGGGTGAAGCTGTCTGTCATCGGACGGCGTGACCGGCTGGCGCTTTCGGTGCGAACCGCAATCGACGCCGCCGAGAGTGAGACGGCCGACGGCACGCGGTTGCATCTTCGCGTGGCGATCGATTACTCGGCGCGCGATCTCATTGTGCGCGCGGCCAGTCTGCGTACGGGTGACGCCGAGCTGTCGCGTGAGGATTTCGCTCAGTTGCTGGCGGATGCATACGGCGAGGAGCGGGTTGCCCCCGACCTTGATCTCCTCATTCGTACGGGCGGGGAGCAGCGGCTGAGCGACTTCCTGTTGTGGGAAGCTGCGTATGCTGAAATGCATTTCACCGACCGTGCGTGGCCGGAGTTCGATGCGAACGACTTTGAGGCGGCGGTGTCGGATTTCCACCAGAGGCAGAGGCGGTTTGGTGAGGTTCCGGCTGC
>JACMME010000011.1 GCA_014379205.1 Gemmatimonadaceae bacterium | reverse complement strand
GCGCCACCTTGGCCGCGGCCCGTGCCCGATCCTCCGACTTTTTCTTCCTGATCTCCGCAATGCGATCGGCTAACGGTACTTCGAGCTTGCCTTGCGGCTTGGCGCTATAATCAAATTCCGGAAGCATCACACGAGGCAGGCGTTTTTGAATCGCCTTCTCAATGTTGCGCAGTCCTCCCTCTTCTTCGGGGGACACAAAAGTGAATGCCTCCCCTACAGCTTCAGCGCGCGCAGTCCGTCCCACGCGGTGAATGTAATCTTCCGCTTCGGCTGGCACATCGAAGTTAACAACATGACCGAGGGCTTCAACGTCGATGCCGCGAGCGGCGATGTCCGTTGCTACCAGCACTTTATAAGTGCCATCCTTGAATCCGGCCAGCGCCAGCGTACGCTGGGCCTGCGATCGGTTGCCGTGAATACGTTCGGCCTTGATACCCTGATGCACCAACTGTGATGCGAGCCGGTTAGCCCGGTGCTTGGTCCGTGTGAACACCAGCGCCTGTTCCATCTCGCCGCGATCGAGCAGGGCCAGCAGTAGATCCTTTTTCAGGTCCTGCTTGACCGGGTAGACCGCCTGCGTGATTCCGACGGCCGGCAGCGAGCGCCGGCCAAGATCGATCATCAGCGGATTGTGCAGCATCTCCCTCGTGAGCGCCGCGATCGGCGGTGGTATTGTCGCGCTGAAGAGGAGAGTCTGCCGCTTGGCCGGCACCAGCCTGAGAATGCGCTTGATGTCGGGGAGGAATCCCATGTCCAGCATCCGGTCAGCCTCATCGAGCACCAGGAATTCGATGTTCTTGAGACTCGCGTAGGGTGCGCTGAGATGGTCGAGCAGACGCCCCGGAGTGGCAATCAAAACATCGACCCCGGCTCGCATTGCATGCTCCTGTGGCGCCATGCCCACGCCGCCATAGATCGCCGCAGCCGTAATAGGCGTGTGGACCGCCATGGAATCGAGCGCGGTGAGAATCTGCGCGGCTAGCTCGCGCGTGGGCGTCACGACCAATGCGCGCGTTTTCCCGCGCGGTTTGCCAATGAGATGGTGAAGAATGGGCAGGACAAACGCGGCGGTCTTTCCGCTCCCCGTCATCGCGCAAGCCAGAATGTCGCGTCCCTCGAGTGCCGCCGGGATTGCTTCAGCTTGAATCGGAGTTGGTCGCTGGAACCCGAGCTCCTTGAGTCCTTTATGGAGGCTGGGGTGAAGTTTTAGTGAAGTGAACGGCAGATTGGGGCTCGAGGAAGGAAGTGGATATTTCGATGTAATGAAAGGTACTTAGGCCAGGGTTGCTGCCGACGAGTATTTACCCTGAGCCCGGGAGGAGTAATAGTGCGAATCCTCTCTGAACGGAGGGGGGCTTACAACCGGAACAAATAACTGATCTTGCCGAAGAATCCGTCCCTCGTCCGCCGCAGGTTCTGGAACCTGAATTCGCGCGGCTCCTCGAGCGTCGAGCCGTACCCCAGATACACGAGCGTGCCCGGCACCGGACGGTAGCTGAACAACCAGTCGGTCGACAATTCGTTGGTGGTGCTGCCCGCGTCGAGCACGCCGTTCACGAGAATCGGGTTACCGTTCCGATCCTCGAG
>JACMME010000112.1 GCA_014379205.1 Gemmatimonadaceae bacterium | reverse complement strand
CTTTATTGTCGTGAGCGGAGTGCGCAGATCGTGCGACACCGTACCGATGAGCTGCGACTTGAGCGCATCCGCCTGCCGAAATGCTTCCGCCCGCTCGGCTTCGGCGACCAGACGCACACGCTCCACACCCAGCGCGGCGTAATACGACAGCGCGCTGAGGAACTGTCGCTTCGCGGGATCCAATGTTATTGGGCGCGCATGCGCGACACGCAGTACTCCAACTGTTCGTTCACGCACCATGAGCGGTGCCAACAACACGCGAATCTCGCCGCGCTCCGTCTGCCATCCCATTACATCCCCGGACTCGGATGGAGTTCCAACCCAGGCTGTGCCGTCCATTCGCTCGGCCGCGGGCGCACCGTGAGTTGCCACCCAGGTTGCAAGACTCGCGACGGTTTCATCTTCCTTCTGGTGTGTATCCCGAGCTATGCCGCTGTCGGCGCTCACTCCAGCCCTGGCCAGCGCAGTGAGACGTGCGGGTGTGCCTCGTTCAGCCAGAATCTCGCAGCAATCCACGCCGAGAGTCGATCGCATGACCTCTGCGATGCCCAGGAGAGCGTCCTCCGCTCGGCCCGCGCTCAGCGTCTCCGCACCGAGTGTTGCAAATCGGTCTACTTCGACCGCGCGGGCTCGCGCGATTTCGGCGCGTTCCTGCACCCGGTTGAGCAATTCGGCAGCGACGATGCCCGTAACCAGAAATGCCACGAGCACGAGCCAGTCCAGCGGGTCGGCGATAACCAGCGTGTGGTACGGGGGAAGGAAAAGATAGTTGAACAGCAGAAACGCGACTCCGGCGAGCGTCAATCCAAGAGCTCTTCCGCTCGCGGCGCTTCCCCCGAGTACCACGAGGAGATAGGCGAGCGTAATGTGCGCCTTGTCCAGCCGGTCGCGAAATGTCAGCAGGACAAGCGTGATGCTGACAAGAACGGCTAGCCAGAATATCCAGGTGAACCACTGGCGGTGACCGTCGACCGCGCGACCGGACGCTAGGCCGTACACACCCTATCCCTGAGGCTCGAAGCGATAGCCGACTCCCGGCTCGGTGACGATGTGGCGGGGCGCATACGGATCAGCCTCGATTTTTCTGCGCAGGTGAACGATGTACACGCGCAGGTATTGCTGCGCATCGCCATACGATGATCCCCACACCGAGCGGAATAGCTGTTGGTGCGTCATGGTACGTCCGGAGTTCGTTACCAGAGCGTTGAGCAGCCCCCACTCGGTTGGGGTCAGGTGAATCGCGGCTCCCCCGCGGCTTACGGTGCGCCTAGCCGCATCGATTGAGAGCTCGCCGATAATGAGCGGTTGATCGCCGGCCGGCACCGGAGCCATGCGTGCGCGGCGCAGCTGCGCCCGGATGCGCGCGCGAAATTCGATTGGAGCGAATGGCTTGGTCACGTAGTCGTCAGCCCCCGCATCCAGGAGCGCCGCTTTCTCTTCCTCGGAGTGCCGCGCCGAGAGCACGACGATGGGGGCGCTCGTCCATTCTCGCAGTTTCCTGCAGACCACGATGCCATCCATGTCTGGAAGTCCGAGGTCCAGCACGATGAGATCCGGTCGTTCGGCGGCGGCGATCTCGAGTCCTTCGCGGCCAGAGCCGGCCACGAGACACCGGGCCGCGTCCTCGGCGATCGCATCCCGCACCACCCCGCGAATCTTCAGTTCATCGTCGATCACGAGGATGCTCGGACGCGAGCCATCCGCGCTCGCATCGAGCGGCATCACCGCATTCGGCTCTGGCGACTCAACCGGGCACCTTCGCCCTTCCTATAGTATTGGCATCCGTTCCGAACCAGAGCTCGCGGGTTGGCTTGTGGAAGAACATGTGGCGCACTGACCCGCCTCCGCTCTTGATCTCCGTCTCGCTGAAGAACTCGCGTGTTTTCGGATCGAATCCAACGAGGCGGTTCGGCTGCACTCCGGTCTCCACGAACCAGATCCGATCGCGGCCGTCGATCGCCATGGCGTAAGGAAGTGACCGCGCTCCGCTTGGTGCGGCCCACTCCTCCGACTTGCCCGTGGCCGGATCGAGCCTGCCAAGAAATCCCCGGGAATAGTCCACGTACCAGACCATTCTGTCCGACGTGATGCCGATTCGCCTTGTCCGGCTGTCGGCATTGGGAAGGTTGATCTCTCTAAGACGCATGTTCTCGTCGACCGTCGCGATCTTGTTGGTACCAAACTCGTTGAACCAGGGACGGTTCTTCGCGTCGATGACGATGCCGTACGGGCGGGCATCCGGAGTCGGTACGCGCACCAGCTCCACTTTGCCGGTCTTGGTTGCGAGCTTGCCGACGAAGTTACCCCCTTGCACCGTGAACCAGATGTCCCCTTGCTGATCGAAGACCAGCGTATGCGGGTCTCGGGCTGCCGACTCGGGCATGGTGTACTTCCGAATGGACCCATCGCGCGGATCCAGCCGTCCGATGTGCGCCTTGCGATTTCCCGCATACCAGACGAATCCTGCGCCGTCGACGATCAGGTTGTGTGGGCCTGCGCCGGGTTCGAGCTCGTAACGCTTGAACTCTCCGGTCTTCGGCTGGAGGTAAGCGACGTAATGCCCCCGCTGTCCAACGAACCAGATACGCCCCTCGCCATCAACGTAGGGATCGCGCGGACCGCTGTTCTCCCACGGCACCTTCCATTCAGTGATCTCCACTGGGGCCACGCGTGAGACGGTGACGGCGAGCGGGAGTGACAGCGAGGCGAGTGCAAGAAGGCTGGTCGATCGCATGGCAACCTATCCTGATAGTTGGCGGGAGTGATTAGGGCCCTTCTTCCATCATCGCGGCAGGCGGAGCGTCACGCAAGTCGCGTTACCCAATTCGCGGCGCGACAGTCTTAACCGGAGAGCGGCCGCTGCAGTACTGGCCATCTACCCCCGAACACAGCTCCGGAGCCGTTATGACGCTAGGCCAGTTCATTCGCAAACAATTCGTCGACGTCATTCAGTGGACAGAGCCGGAAAACGGTATTCTGTCATACCGTTTCCCCATGCGTGACATGGAGATCCAGATTGGCGCCCAGCTCACGGTGCGAGAGTCGCAGGCGGCACTATTCGTTGACGAAGGGCGCATCGCCGATGTGTTCGCCCCAGGACGCCATCGCCTCGACACCGATAACCTGCCCTTGCTCACGAATCTCATGCACTGGGACAAGTTCTTCGAGTCTCCGTTCAAGAGTGATGTCTATTTTGTCTCCACGCGCCTTCAGCTGAACCAGCGCTGGGGAACGTCGAATCCAATCACCGTTCGAGATCTTGATTTCGGAATCGTGCGGTTACGCGCCTTCGGAACGTACAGCTACCGGATCACTGATCCGGTTCGCTTTCACACAGCCGTGAGCGGAACGCGGGAAATTTTCCTTGCCACGGATCTGGAGGGTCAGCTACGAAGCCTGGTGGTGGCCCGAATGACCGACGTGTTCGCATCGAGCGGTATCGCGTTCGTCGACATGGCCAGCAACCAGATCGAGCTTGGCGAACGGATCGGGGAATCTCTCGGACCCGACTTCTCGGAGCTTGGACTCGCTCTCGAATCGCTTGTGGTTACCAGCCTATCGCTCCCCGAGATATTGCAGAAGCGCCTCGACGAGCGCATCGGAATGAACATTGTGGGCGACCTCGGTCAGTACACCCGCTTTCGGGTGGGACAATCCATCCCGCTCGCTGCGGCGAATCAGGGTGGAGGCGGAGCCGCGGCCGGCGCAGGACTCGGTGCAGGGATGCTGATGGCGCAGGAGATGATGCAGTTTAGCAAACCGTCCGGGGCAGCGACAGCGCCTCCCGCCGGTGAAACGAAGTTTTGTTCGGCATGCGGGGTAGCGGGCGCCCTGAATGCGCGATTCTGCTCCGAATGCGGCGTAGCACATAAATCGGCGTAACAAACTTGCCTTCTTCCGCACTTCGTCCGCGCAGCGCGACCGAGCTGATCGATGCCAGCTTTCAGCTCCTGCGCCAGATCTATCCGCAGTGTGTGATGGCCATGGCGGCGATCTTTGTCCCATTCATCGTGCTTCGCATCGTCCTGCCCGAATCGATGGCACCAATGGTGAACCTCGCCTCGCAGCTTTTCCAGCCGCTGGCGCTGGCGGCCATCATTCTTCTGGTGTCCAACAGCTACCTGGGCGGCGGGATGCTGGTAAGCACGGCTATTGGAGCGGTTCTGTCCCGTTTCGGAGCACTCATGCTGGTGTCCTTCATACAGGGCTTTCTGATCCTGTTCGGCGTCCTCCTCCTCATAGTCCCGGGATTCATCGCGTTTGCGTGGACGTTCGCGATGCCGCAGGCAGTAATGCTCGAGGGAATGACTGCGTCCAAAGCCTTCGCGCGATCGCGTGATTGGCCAAGGATCAGATCATACGCATTCTGCTGACAGCGGGACTGACATTTCTGTTCTTTTTTGTGTTTCTGATCATACTGGGTGGGGCTCTCGCGGTGGTCTTCGGTACATCCGATTCCGCTGCGGCGGATGTCGCCTCTCAAGTCGTCAGCATTCTCGTGTATCCGCTGGTCGCCGTTGTGGCGACACTGCTTTACTACGATCTCCGAATCCGGAAGGAAGGATTCGATCTGGATGTGATGGCCGAAGAGTTAGGTGCGCCGCGGGGCGGCAGCGGGCCTTTGACTTTTCAAGGCCCACCGCTGTAGGACCTGCAGTCAGGGCCTTGCTCCGCCTGCGGCTCGCTCGACGTCCGCCCAGCTGGCCACAGTCCCGTGACCGCCGGCAAAACGGTCGACCGTCAAGCCGCGCGCTCGCGCCATTGCGACCATCTCGGCACTTTGCGACGGCACCAGCGTTGCCCCCGGAGTCAGAACGTCGCTCGCAAAAAGAATACGCGACGCTGGTACATACGCGGCGAGCACCCCTTCAGCATGGGTAGTGGGAATTGTATAGATAACCACGCGCGAATCCCCTTCGCCGAGGAGCATGGAGTCCGTCAGGGTGCGCACTTCGGGAATACGCGGACGGCGAGACAGAGCATCCGGGCTGATACTCCTTCGGGCTGAAGCAAGGCCACGAATGAACGCTGCGTTCCGAAGGTGAGTGACGACGGGTATCCCCGCAGCCATGTAGGTGCGTACGCCGCCGGAGTGGTCCCAGTGATGGTGGGTATTCACCAGCGTCGCGACCGGCTTTCCGGGAAAGCGGCTTCTGAGCGTGTCGAGCACAGCGCTGGAGCGAGCCGCGGTCTGTGGAGCCTCGATGACAACCAGCCTGGCGGGTTGCTGGATTATCAGCGAATGGTGTGTGCCGCCCTCGGCCCGCCAGACATTCGGTGCGAGCTCCACGAGCTGCACGGCGAGCGGCACCGGAGTCGATGATGCTCGTTGCGCGCGCGACGAGATCGAGTCTGGAATAGCGAACAGTGCCTCGTCCAGCACGCTATTGGCCGTCGCCGAAGTGACTACGGAATGCGACTGCAGCCGCCCGTTCGCTTCCGAATCCAGCTGGCGGGGAAGCTTCACACCGGCACCGGCATCCTGCCAGCGGGTGTACCAGACCACGTTTCGGCGGTCGCCAAGAACCGGATCGTCGACGACAGACTCGCCAACGGTTAGAAGTCCGGACATGCGGTCGAAGTACAGCGACACGGTGTCCGCGCCATGAGCGAAGCGAGCTCCATCCATGAGCGTTCCACGCCACTCGCGTGGCCTCAGTGAGGTCACGCTGGCGGGATTGTCGAGTGCCACGAGGAGGATACGCTCCGGCTGAAGCCGCATTCCGCGCTTCGTACCCAGTATTTGCGCGGCCGCCGCCGCCGCCGGCCTGCCGTCGTTCTCATTCATCCCGATGTCGCCCACCATGACCTGACGTTGCCGGATCATCGGCGCGGCGACCGGACGCAATTCCTGAATTTGCACCCTGCGATCACCCTTCCAGTCGATCATGATGCGCCCCGACACAAGTGTCGCGCGCGCGGGGGACTGAGGGGTTTCCTCCTGGCCAAGCGCAAACGAGGCGTTGTTGAATTCGGTTGTGGTGTTTGTGATGCCGCGGAGGGCTTGCTCTCCACCCATTGCCTGCACGGCTCGCTGGATAAGCGCGTGCGGGCCAGCGCCAGCTCGCCGCTCCTGCGCGTTGAGCACCGGTGCAGATGGAAGGAGAAGTGCCGCCATCACGACGGATGCAAGTGCGGTGTAGTACATGGAGTCTCCGGATACGGATTGCGGACCAGGCGGCGACAGCGAAGGGCGAGGTGCAAATACCAGACAACAAGGTATTACGGATTTGTTCACCGGATTTCCTGATCCATGTCCAAGAAAGGTCAGGATAGAGAAAGGTGTGCAAAGCACTACTGACGCTTCCCAAATCTCCCTGCTTCAAAGAGCGTCAGGTCCATTTTGCTCTCCCCAGCCACCACGAGGTCCGCCAGCACTTCGCCGATCGCGCTCGAGAATTTGAATCCATGTCCGGAGCAGGGACTCGCAATGATGACTTCCCGATGTTCGGGGTGTCTGTCGATTATGAAGTGGTGATCGGGGGTGTTGGTGTACAGGCAAACGCGGGAGTCCAGAATACGATCGCAGGCCGCGGGCACGAAACGGCGCATCTGCGCGCGCATTGCTTGGTCGTCCTCGTGGCTAACGTCGCGCCGGACAGCATCGGGGGTAGTGATTTCGCCGTCGTGGTGAATGCCTGCTTTGACCCCGTTACCAAGATCCGGGAACGTCGCAAAGATGCTATCCGGCTTGTATTCCCAGAGCGCGATGGGACATTTGTCAGGATGGAAAAGACCGTGACGCTCCGACGGCTTGAACCAGTGGAACAGCTGCCGCTCGACGGTCAGCGGGAGCGGAAAATCCGCCAGCTCGCTCAGCCAGGGACCGGCAGCGAGAACGAGATGTGAAGCGTCATGGCGTCCGCGATCGGTCGTTACTTGGACCGCGCCGTTCCCACACTGCCATGACACTACGCGCTCGCCGTACTGCAGATCAGCGCCGAGAGCGCCAGCCAGCGCGAGGTTGGTCTCGACACACAGTTCGGGGTACAGGATTCCTGCCCGCGGCTCCAGAAGCGCGATCATGCCTTCCTCGGGATGGAGAACCGGAAAGCGGCTCCTTACTTCTTCGGTTGAGAGCTCCTCATACGGAAGGGAATGACTGATCGCGCTTTGGCGCGCGCCTGCGACGAGCATCCCTTCGGGAGGACCAACCATTAGGCCCCCAGTCTGGAGAAACAGCTCCTGTCCCGAAGCTTTCTCGAGCTCCTGCCATAACTCATAAGCCCGCCGGACCAGCGGGACGTAAGCGGGATGCTCGAAGTATGCTTCCCTGATAATGCGAGTTTTGCCGTGGGTCGAGCCAAAGACGTGAGGCGGCGAATAGCGGTCGATACCGAGCACTCTGACGCCGCGGCGAACGAGCTGGTAGGCGGCGGCGGAGCCCATCGCGCCGAGACCGGCAATTATTACATCGGGGGAGGCCAAGTCGGTTCGTGCGAAAGGGGTCGTTTACTAATGATCACGGTGGAAGGCGATGCGAATACGCGTCCGGGCCTGCAACACCGAACTCCAATCATCAAGACTGATCACTGGCTCACCCGCCGCCATTCAAATCTTTGGCGCCCGCCTCGACATTATTTCCGCGCCGCTCTCCGAGCACACCACGTCGTCTTCGTGGCGCACCCCGAACTCGCCAAGCATGTAAATCCCCGGCTCCACCGAGAAAACGAACCCTGGCTCCAGCGCACGCGTGTTGCCTTCCACCATGTACGTCTCCTCGTGCCCGTCCATCCCCATCCCGTGCCCTACGCGGTGGGTGAAATACTGTCCGAAGCCACCTTTGGTGATGACGGCCCGTGCAGCGCGGTCGATCTCCTGAGCCGGCACTCCCGGCTTCACTTTCTCGATCGCAGCTGTCTGCGCGTCGTGCACCAGATTGTACACTTCGCGAAACCTGGCTGGCGGCGAATCGCCGAACCAGCGCGTGCGAGTAATATCCGATGCGTAACCTTGAAAACCGCACCCTCCATCCATTAGAACGACCATTCCCTCCTTTAAAGTTGCGTCGATAGTACCACCGTGCGGCAGCGCGGACTGCGCTCCAAGTTGGACGAGCGCGCCCCCGCTCACTCCGCGCAGAGCGTGCTCGCGCGAGACCAGTGCCGCAATGTCGGAGTCGCGCATCCCGGTCTGCAGCTGGTCGTGCGATGCGGCAATCGCATCCTCGGTAATCTCGATTGCCCTTTTCATTCGAACGATCTCGTCAGCTGACTTTACAAGACGCATTCGCTCAAAAACCGCGGAGCCGTCGATCAGTCGCGCGTTGGGAAGGGCGGCTACCATTCGCATCGCAGTCCAATATTCCGTTTTCGGCTCGACTAGTATCACGGCTCGCGTGGCTGCCGTGCCCAATATTTCGCGCACAAGCGTGTACGGGCTTTCATGTTCTTCCCACCCTCTGACTGCGCCGATCCTTGCTCCGCGGCGCACCCGCTCCGCTTCAAAGGAGGGAGATACAAGCACTGCCTCGCCGTTTAGCGGCAGCACCAGCGCGATGAGTCGCTCGCTGCGTCCAAAGCCCGAGCCCACGAGATACGTGAAATTGGTCGAGCCGCTTGTCGCCACAAGCACGGTGGCCCCGGCATCCTTCGTTAGCTTGCGGGCTTGCTCGAGGCGTTGCTCGAACACGTCCTTGCCTAACGGTGGAATCGCAGGGTAGCTGGTCCGGATCTCGATGTTGGTCTTGGGAACTGTTTTCGAAGCGGCCGGGATACCGAATTCCGCAGCGCCAGCGGCGGTGGGGAAAGCACCGCCCAACGCCACCGAACCAGAGGCGGAGCCCAAGGCCGAAACAAAGTCACGACGTTGCATCGATTGTCTCCAGTGTGGCTGCGTTCAGGGTAATCGTGGAATGCCAGCGCAGCGACGAACGACGGATGACTAAAGGCGTCCCGTTATTCGATTAATCCGTTCAAGGTGACTCCGCAGACATTCCGGAGGGCGAAGCGTGACTGGTTTCCGGTTCCAATCCCATGGTCCGCGGTCCTGACCTATCCCCTCGCGTCATCCACCAGTCGCGCAAGCGTCTCGAGCGCCTGAATAGGCGTAAGATTGTTTACGTCCAACTCCGCAAGCTTCGCGACTACAGGGTGCGCTGCACCGAACAATGCCAGCTGGCTATCCTGCGACTGCCGCGCAGTGCCCGGCAGCTGCACCAAGTGGCCCCCCTCGAGGAGCTTCAGCACTCCTCGCGCCCGCTTGAGTACTCCAGTTGGCAACCCCGCCAGCCGGCCGACTTCAATTCCGTAGGAGCGATCTGCCCCGCCTGGGCGAAGGGTGTGAAGGAAAAGAATCCGGTCACCGGTTTCCCGTACGGCAACGTTGTAGTTCCGCACTGCATCAAGCTCGTCAGCAAGCTGGGTCAGCTCGTGGTAGTGCGTGGCGAACATGGTCTTGCAAGCGATTGTGTTATGCAGATGCTCACTGACCGCCCATGCAATGGAAACGCCATCATAGGTCGCTGTTCCGCGTCCGATCTCATCGAGCAGCACCAGCGAGCGGCGAGTCGCGGTGTTCAGGATTGCGGACGTCTCCGTCATCTCGACCATGAAGGTGGACTGTCCGCGCACAAGATTGTCGCTCGCTCCAACCCGCGTGAAAACCCGGTCACAAATACCAACGCGTGCGCGCGAAGCGGGTACGAAACTGCCCATCTGCGCCATGAGCACTATCAGGCCGACCTGCCGCAGAATCGTAGACTTTCCTCCCATGTTCGGACCGGTGAGGATGATCATGCGCGTAGCGTCATTCAGCGTAACATCGTTCGGAATGAACTTTTCGCGCGGCATCATGCGCTCAACCACCGGATGCCGCCCCGCGACGATCTCCAGACTGGAGTCGTCGGCCAGCTCGGGGCGGGAGTACCCCTCCCGCTCCGACACTTCGGCCAATGAACTCAGCACATCGAGTTGCGCAATGGCTGCCGCTATGCACTGAAGCCGGGTTATTTCGGCGCCCGCACGGGCGCGCAGCTCCTCGAAGAGCGTACGCTCACGCGCTTCTATCTCCTCGGCCGCGGAAAGCACGCGCTCCTCGTAGTCCTTGAGCTCCGGTGTCACATAGCGCTCTTCACCCGCCAAAGTCTGCCGGCGCTGATACTCCGCCGGCACGAGGTGCCGGTTGGAGTTGGTCACAGAGATGAAGTAGCCGAAAACCTTGTTATAACCGACCTTGAGCGAAGGAATTCCCGTGCGGGCGCGCTCCTCCGCCTGAATTCTGGCGATACCGTCCTTTCCTCCGTCGCGCAGGGCGCGCGACTCGTCCAGACGGCTGTCTATCCCTGGGCGGATGACAGGCTCATCCCCCACCATGACAGGAGGCCGGTCAACCAGAGAGCGCCGTAAAGCGACGCAAAGGTCATCGCAGCCGTCCCATCGTGCCGTCACCCCGGCAATGGCACCTGCGCCCGCGACCCGTTGCGCCGCCTGACAAACGGCGGGAAGGCGCGCCAGCGATTCGGCGAGCGCTCCGAGCTCGCGAGGTGTTGCGCGCCCCGCAGCGGCTTTGCTTGCCAAGCGCTCGACATCGCGCACTCCATCCAGAGAGGTCCGCAGGGCTGCGCGCGCAATGGCATCCCCCGCTAGCGCGGCAACCGCGTCCAGCCGGTCCTCGATGGCCGTGCGCGTCACGAGCGGCATCAAAATCCATTGCCGGAGCAGCCGCGCGCCCATGGGAGTGACTGTGCGGTCGAGCACGCTCAGGAGAGTGCCTGCCGTGTCGCCCCCACGAAGCGATTCTGTCAGCTCCAGGTTTCGGCGCGTCATCTCGTCCAGAGGCATCGCGTGACCAGGGCGCTCAACCACCGGTGGCGCAAGATGGGGCAGCCCAGAGGGTTGCAGCTCGCGGAGATAATGCAGGAGCGCGCCCGCGGCTCCAAGCGACACGCTGTCGCCCTCGTTCACACCAAAACCGGCAAGGTCGGCGACGCCGAACTGCTTTGCCAGGGTCTCCTGCCCGAGACGCACATCGAATTCCCACGCGTCCCGCTCCGTCACGATTGCGTTTTCGTCGCCGCGCGCCGCGCACGCAATTCGTGCAGCGGGTGCATCCTTGCGCACAAGTATCTCACTGGGAGAAAAACGCGCGAGCACCGCGTCCAGATCCCCCTCCGAGGTAATCGCGAGACGAAACTCTCCAGTCGAGAGATCGGCCGCCGCGACCCCCACCCGCAGGATCCCCGCGGCATCACGCGCGAAGTCAAGTGCGCAGATGAAGTTGTTCCGCGCCTGATCCAGCATGTCGTCGGAGAACACCGCCCCAGGCGTGAGCGTCTCGACCACCTCGCGCCGCACGATACCTTTTGCGAGCCTGGGATCCTCCATCTGCTCGCAGATCGCGACGCGATATCCCTTCTGCACCAACCGCCTCATATACTCACCAACCGCTTTCGCAGGAACGCCAGCTAGCGGTACCTCGGCGGCACCACCGTTGTTGCGCGAAGTGAGCGTGATTCCAAGGACCTTCGAGGCAAGTATCGCGTCGTCGAAGAACGTTTCGTAGAAGTCGCCCATTCGAAAGAGCAGAATGGCATCCTGATGCCGCGACTTGATGTCGCGGTACTGCTGCATGACTGGGGTGGTGACACTATTGGAAGGCGCATCGGGGATAGCAAACGCTGGGGAAAGCTCAGCGAGTAACGGCAGCCCCGAGGGTATGAGTGGCATAGGAGAGATAATAGCAGAATCAGCGCGAATTGTCGCGCATTTGTCTGCTGGCTTGGGAGGAGGCCCGAGGGTGGACATGGACCAGGGACCAGGAACCAGGAACCAGGAACCAGGGACCAGGAACCAGGATCCAGGGGTCAGGAATCAGGATCCAGGGACCAGCGCACGATCAGGAACCAGGGACAGTCTCGTTGGAACTCAGGTCGAAGGTCCGTGAGCGCGGTTTACTAGAATCCCTACCAGGCGTTTCACGAGAACAGCGTCCGCCGCTCCGACGCTATAGCCGTCGCAGCGAAGAACGTCGCTTTTCAGGGTGATGCCCACCGGAACTGTTCCCTGATTTCCTGGTCCCTGCCTTCCTGATCCCTAATTCCTGGTTCCTGGTTCCTGGTTCCTGGTTCTTGGTCCCAGGTCCATCGCCCCAACCTACCGCCGCCGCAGATTTTCCTTGATGACGGAAATCAGCAGAATTATCGCAACCAGGCTGAAGCAGATCGAGGAAATCTTCCACGCGACCGTCGGCTGCGTCGCGGCCAGGGTACTGAGCCCCAGTGAGGTAACCGCTATCCCGAGCCGTGGCATCCAGGGAGGGACGATAACAGCCTCACGCCGGCTGACGTACCAGAGCACGGCGCCGGCGACAAATACAAAGCTTCCGAGCCAGAACTGCATTATTCAAGATACAGGAAGGCGCCGGTGCACGGCACCGACGCCTTGTTTGTGAGCAGTGAGCAGCGAGACTACTGAACCGTGATAATCCCCTTCATACCCAGCGCCTCGTGCGGTGTGCAGACGTAGGGATACTTCCCAGCCGCTATGCCAGTGAAGGAAATCGTATAAGTCCCATTCGGCTCGGTAACGAGCGGGCCATTCATCTTTCCCATCTTCTGCATCGCGCCGACGGTTGCGGGCATGTTGGCGTCGAGTTGGGCGACGACGGCAGCCGGCACATCAGCCTCCTTGAATGCCACGTTGTGCGGGCCGCCGGAGACGTTGATGAATTTGATCTGGTCACCCGTTTTCACTGTGAGTTCGGCGGGGACGTACTTGTACGAAGAGCCTTCCAGTACCATTTGCACTTCATGCGTTGTGCCGGTGGCAGGCATCGTCGCGCCGCCAGCCATCGTATCCGCCATTGCCGGCATCGCCGCTGAGTCGGTTCCCATTGCCGCCGTGCTATCCGAGTCAATCTTGTCGCCGCCGGCGCACGCGCCGAGAACGAGGACGCTCGCCATGAGCGCCAGTGCCTTAAACCGCATTGTTGAGAGGCCTCCAGGCCGTCCTGAGTTTCGATTCGAACTGTCCATTTCGCGATCCCACCAGACAAGTGAATTTATTCACAAGGGAGGGACAATGGAAGGGTTATTCTGCCAACCTCCCTCCAACCCCAGCACCTCCCGCCCTCCGTTTCCGCCCTTTCGCCCTCCGCTTGGTGTCTCTACTTTCGCAATCCGCAATCCGCAATCCGCAATCCGCAATCCGCAATCCGCAATCCGCAATCCGCAATCCGCAATCCACAATCCGCAATCCATGATCGTCATCCCCGCGCTGGACCTGCGAGAAGGCGCCTGCGTACAACTCGAAAGCGGCGAGTATGACCGCGAACGCATCCGGATGCCAAACCCCGTGGGTGTGGCAAAGGGATGGGCACAGCTTGGCTTCAACCTTCTCCATCTGGTTGATCTGGATGCCGCCACGGAACGTGGAAACAACGACGAGATCGTGCGCGACATCATCCGGGACGCCAGCTTGCCAGTGCAGGTCGGGGGAGGAGTTCGGGACGCTGATACCATTGAGCGTCTTCTAGCCGACGGTGCCCGCAACGTCGTGGTAGGGACCCGCGCTCTTGAAAACCCCGACTGGCTTGCCTATGTCGCCGCTTCATGGGGCGGTCGACTCATCGTCGCCGCCGATGTGCGTGACCGGAACGTTTTGTCCCGAGGTTGGCAGCGCACGCTCACACGCCATATCACGGACGTGATTGAAGAGCTTAACGACCTGCCTCTGGCCAGTATCATGGTGACGGCGGTGCATCGGGACGGGCAACTCGCCGGTACGGATCTGCCGCTCATGGAGGACGTCGCGAGAGCCAGCGATCACCCTGTGCTTGCGAGTGGCGGAATATCCACGATGAGCGAGCTGCGTTCTCTCGCCGATACCGGCATTGCGGGTGCGATCGTCGGCATGGCGCTTTATACCGGGACGCTGAATCCCAGAGTTGTGGCGGAAGAATTCGGAGTCGACAGCGGGGAGTAGGGTTTCGCTGGCCCGCTCACGGGGAGGAGGAGCTCTGCGAGATCAACCTTTCAGGCGTTTTCAGCGAAGCCACGTATCATACAGTTAACCTTCGGACGCAGATCCTTCTTCGGTGAGTTCAGAAGCGCTCACCACTCCACGCTCCCGCGCGCTAGCAATCCCTCCTCCCAGGCTATTTCTTTCCGGCCCATGCCCGTTACAGTCCCGTCCTCAGCGTTTACCGAGCTCGAGCACCGCCTCGGCCGAGGGCGCATCACGCGTGAAGTTCCAATCGCGCCGTTCACGACCTTCGGCATCGGTGGACCGGCTGACTTCTTTTGCGAGCCTGCCTCTGCGGACGAGCTTGCTGACGCAGTGCTCGCGGCACGCGATGCGCGCATCCCCTATTTCGTGCTCGGTTTGGGCGCGAACATCCTCGTAGGCGACAAGGGCTTTCGCGGCCTGGTTATCCGGAACCGCGCAGTGCACACCAGATGGGACGCTGCCGGTAGTCTGTGGGTCGAGAGCGGCGCGGTCATGGGCGATCTCATCCACGAAGCGGTCCGCCGGGGGTTGTCCGGACTGGAACATTATATCGGGATACCGAGCACGGTGGGCGGGGCAATCTGGCAGAATCTCCACTTCCTCTCTCCGGCCCCGGAGCGTGAGCGGACCATGTTCATCGCGGAAGTGTTCGAGTCGTGCGACATCCTGTCGCAGGAAGGTGAGCGAAAGACAGTCGGCAAGGAGTACGTGCGCTTCGGATACGATGACAGCGTCTTCCATCATCGCGACGACATAGCCCTGGCTGTCAACTTTCAGCTTGCGCCCGGAGACCAGGATGCCATGCACCGCATCCTCCAGGAGAATCTGAGCTGGCGCGGCGCGCGACATCCCTGGCTGGAACACCACCCAAGTGCCGGATCGATCTTCAAGAAGATCGAAGGAGTCGGGGCCGGACGACTCGTGGACCAGTGCGGTCTCAAGGGTCACCGGATAGGCGACGCGCAGATTTCCTACATGCACGCAAACATCGTGGTGAACCTTGGATCCGCGACGGCGGCTGATGTGCGCGCGCTTATCTCAGCTGCGCAGCGCGCTGTCGAAGACAAGTTTGTGATGCATCTCGAGCCGGAGATCAAGTTCGTCGGCGAATTCTGAGTCCTGTGAACGCAGTCCGTTTTTGTGCACCAAACGCCCGTGATACCAATCGCCCAGCCTGATTGCGGATCGTGACATCAGCGCTAAACAGCCGCGTGCCGGTCGTCGAAGAGAGCCAGGATCTTGGTTTTGGCGCGGTCGTCGCTGGACAGAGCAAACGAAGGCTGCTCAATCGCGACGGGTCCTTCAACGTCGTGCGGCGCGGGTTGGGCACGTGGTCGTCGCTGAGCGTGTATCACGCACTCATTACCATGTCGTGGCGTCGTTTTTTCGGGGTCGTCGGTCTCGTCTATGTAATGCTGAACGCCATCTTCGCGGCGGCCTATTTCGCATTTGGTCCGGGCACCCTTCAGGGGCCAACGCAGCCCGCAGGTTGGGATCGATTCGCGCAGGCGTATTTTTTCAGCGTCCAGACACTCGCTACAATAGGATACGGGCACATCAGTCCGGCCGGCGTCGCTGCGAACATTCTGGTCACTTTCGAGTCCCTCGTCGGCCTTCTCTCCTTCGCGCTCGCGACGGGACTTGTGTTTGCCAGATTCTCTCGTCCCACGGCGCAGATTCTTTTCAGCAGGTCTGCCATCATCGCCCCATATCGTGCTATGACGGCGTTCGAATTCCGAATCGCCAACGCGCGGCACAGTCAGATCATCGAATTGGAGGCAAAGGTACTGTACAGCAGGCTCCAACTCGTGGGAGAAGAACGAAAGAGGGCATTCGAGTACCTGACTCTCGAGCGTTCCAAGGTGACCTTCTTTCCCCTGACGTGGACGGTGGTGCACCCCATTGACGATTCCAGCCCGCTGCGCGGGGTGACAGCCGAGTCGCTCAGGGAGAGCAGCGCCGAATTCCTCATACTGCTTACAGGGATCGATGAAACGTTCTCCCAACAGGTACATGCGCGGTCTTCGTACAAGGCGGACGAAGTGGTCTGGAATGCGAAATTCGCGGACTTGTTCAATCGTGAGAGCGACGACGCGTTGCTGAGCATCGATATCGGCCGGCTGGACGAAGTTGAAGTCAGATGACCAACACCCCAATTGAAGCGCGAAGGCAAGGATGGCTCACTGTTCAGCGCAGCGCGGCAAGTGAATGACGGCCATCGAATCCGGTTGGCATTGGGATCATGACCGACCAGCAGCGCTGAATCCCGGACTGCCGATGCATGACCACTGCCGCCGAGACTGGCACTGACCACCGATACCGACGCTGGCACTGGCAGCGGCACCGGCACCGGTCCCAGCAATCGCCAGCAAACGTCTTCCTACAACCGCGCTCCATCAGCTCGGCGGTTAGCTGCACTTGCTTCGGGCCCCGTCGCCTACGCGGTCGTTCTCGCACTTGCCCCGGTATCGCTCGAGCGGCCCGCCACCCACGTGCTGGGCGTCGCGGCCTGGATGGCGCTATGGTGGCTCACCGAAGCGATTCCGCTCGGCGCTACCTCGCTGCTACCTCTCGTGCTCTTCCCGCTGCTCGGCGTAGCGACGCCGAAAGAAGCCGCGGCTCCATACGCAAACGAGCTCGTATTCCTTTTTCTCGCCGGCTTCTTTCTCGCCGCGGCACTCGAGTTCTGGAACGCGCACGCCAGAATCGCCTATGGTATTGTTGGCGCGATCGGGACAGGCACCCGGCGCGTGGTGCTGGGCGTCATGATGGCTACCGGCTTCATCTCAATGTGGATCTCCAACACGGCAACGACGGCAATGATGTATCCCATTGCCCTCGCCATAGGCGCGCTCTTCGGCGAGGGCAGGGACGCGAGCCGTCTGCGCACCGCCCTCATGCTCGGTGTTGCGTATGCGGCTTCAATCGGGGGGATGGGAACTCTCATCGGCACTCCGCCAAATCTCATTTTTGCGGGCGCGGCACCCCAGCTGGCGGGTAGGAGTGTCAGCTTTCTGGAGTTCATGGCCATAGGCACGCCGATCGTGCTCGTTCTACTACCGGCGTGCTGGGGACTGCTTATGCTGATTTTCCGCGGCGGGGCTACCCTTGGCTCGGGTGCACTGGCAGTCATTCGGTCGCGGCGCGACGCGCTCGGCCCGCTTCGTGGCGGCGAGCGCCTGGTACTGGCCGTCTTCGTTCTCACAGCGCTCGCATGGGTTCTCAGGGAGCGGAAGGATTTTTCCGGGTTCATCGTTCCGGGACTGGTCGATATCGCGCCAGGTCTCACTGACAGTACAGTCGGACTCATGGGAGCGTTGCTTCTCTTTATCCTTTCCGGGACGACTGCTGATGGTGTGCGCCGCCCATTGCTTACGTGGAGGGAGGCGCGCGGTATTCCGTGGGAAGTCTTGTTGGTGTACGGAGGTGGCTTCTCGCTGGCGACCGCGATGGAAGCAACCGGGCTTGCGCAGTGGATGGGTGGGCTGATGACCGGATTGGCCGGATTTCCTACATTCGTTATTTACGGCGGGCTTGCCCTTATCGTGCTTCTGTTGAGTGAGCTGGCGTCCAATACCGCTGTGGCGGCGATGGCAATGCCGCTCGCGGCATCACTCGCAGTCGCAATTGGAGAACCGCCACTTGCCCTCATGCTCGTAGCGGGGCTGGCGGCGTCTACGGGTTTTGCGCTTCCGGCGGCGACCGCTCCAAATCTTATCGTATTCGGAAGTGGGCAGATCACGGTGGGACAAATGGCGCGAGCGGGAATTGTGCTCGACTTGATCGCAGTGGCTGTGCTGGTGACCGTCGTGACCCTCCTCTACCCGGTGGTTTTCGGCTAGCCACTAACGTCTTCGCCTACCGAGACAGCAATATCATTATTCAGCGCGCTGACGCTCGACCGCTTGCTCAATCCTCGCGTAAGGCTAACTACAGACAACATCATGACAGAAATACGCTCCATCATCGACGAGTTGCGCCACGCACACAATGGATCTCCGTGGCACGGCTCGTCCCGCGCTGATCTACTGCGCGGTGTCACAGCCGCCGGGGCAGCGAGTCGCCCCATAGCCAATGTCCACACCATCTGGGAGCTCGTGCTTCACATGACAGCGTGGACGGCTGAGGTTGCACGCCGGACGCGCGGCCACCCAGCCGGGACGCCGCAGGAAGGCGACTGGCCAGAGCAACCGTCCGAGCCTTCAGACCGTGAATGGCAGGCGGCCATTGCCACCCTCGGAGAAGCACATGCCGATCTCGTAAGAACGGTCCAGGCTTTTCCGGAAAGCGGGCTCGCTACACCCGTCGGTGACGAACGAAATCCTGCCCTCGGCTCCGGCGTTACATACGGTGCAATGTTGCATGGAGTTGCGCAGCACGACGCGTATCACTCGGGCCAGATTGCGCTGCTGAAGAAGCTCAGCCCCACTGCTCGTTAGGTCTCGCGGATGACTTCGCCAAAATCGCTTCCGTTTCGCGGTGTCCGCCGCAGTCCTGGCGTGACATCGAAATGGGGTAATTGCTGGACTATGCGGTAAAAGGCCGTAAAGCTGACTGTATCACCCAGCGAAATCGATTGCGCCGATGTCCACAGCCTTCGCTCCGAGGGCTTCAACTACAAGGGGGATCCACGACATTTGCGCCATTACCCCCTATTTTGCGTTCGTCAACCGGATCGCAAATGGCCTGGGTTTGGAGCTGGAGGAACACGGCATGAACGATGAGCATCAGTGGGCTCCTCTTTACACTCCGCCCCGGACACCAACACTCTCGCCTACTGAGGTTTCAGCCGTTGTCTGCCGCTGCCGCACTTAGCTGTCCGGGCTGCGGCGCGGCCGCTTCGCCAGACGCCGCTGAATGCGCCTTCTGCGGATGCAAGTTGGCGACCCTGGCATGCCCAAACTGCTTTGCCATGATGTTCGTGGGCAGCAGACATTGTCCCCACTGCGGCGCGCGGTCGGCGCGGGTGCTTTTGGAGATCGATGCGGAAGAAACACGAGCCTGTCCCCGATGCGGGGGATTCTTGCTCCGCGTGGAGGTCGGATCAGTCGCACTTGCCGAGTGCGGGGATTGCGCCGGCGTCTGGATCACCCCAGAACCGTTCGAGCAGATCTGCGCCGAGCGCGAGCAGCAGGCTGCGGTCATGTCATGGGTAGTTCCGGGTTCGCGACCGGCTGCCGTGCCGCAGGCCGACACAGTGCGCTACCTCGCGTGTCCCGAGTGCCAGAAGCTGATGAACCGCGTGAACTTCGCGCGCTACTCGGGGGTGATCATGGACGTCTGCAAGTCGCACGGTACATTCTTCGACCGCGATGAGTTGCATCGGGTCATAAGCTTCATTCGCGAGGGTGGCCTCGACACCGCGCGTTCGCGCGAACGCGAGCGGCTCGTGCAGGAGCAGCAACGGCTGTGCCGAATGGAGATGCAGGAAAGCGCTCGTCAGGACTCAGACGTCAATGCCGGCGGATTATTCAGCCGCACCGCCGATCCACTACATGATGTTCTCAAGCACCTGTTCGACATGAAAGACTGACAAGAAAACAAGTTCGCCCGTTGGCAGGCAGCATAGCCAGAAGCCAGGTATGACTGATCGCCCCTCTCAACACCAGAACGTTCCGAATATGACTCCCAAAACCAGGCCTCGTTCGAACTTTCTTGGTCTCCGCACGGCGAAGTACGTTGTGCCGGACCTTGCACAGGCTAAGGCATGGTACTCCAGTGTACTGGGCATAGAGCCGTATTTTGACGAACCCTTTTACGTTGGATTCAACGTTGGCGGGTTCGAGCTGGGTCTCGATCCGGATACCTCTGGCGGAACCGGCGCTGGCGGAAGCATTGCGTACTGGGGCGTCTCTAACGCCGACAGCGCGTATGCGCGCCTCATTTCGCTCGGCGCAACCGAACACGAGGCGGTCAGGGATGTTGGAGGCGACATTCGAATCGGATCGGTGCTCGATCCCTTCGGTAACGTGCTTGGGATCATCGATAACCCGGGTTTTCGCATCGCGCCGTGAGACATCCAGACATCGGCAACCATGGCCGGTCAACCAGAACATCATTCCAGAGGAAGCCGCAGCATGGCCCAGGTCTTCGTTCCCCTTACCAGGCGCCGGTTTGGCGAGACGCTGCGGCGCGACGCGTGGTACGTGCAGCCTCTCATCGCTTTCGTCATTCTGTCGAGCTTTCTCATATATGCGACCTGGGCAGCCTTCCAGAATGCGCACTACGAGTTCGGCCCGTATCTCTCACCTTTTTACTCTCCCGTACTGTTCGGCGACTCGCCGCATAGCTGGTTCGGAACCAAGCCGGCTGCCTGGCCGGCGTGGCTTCCTTTTTCGCCCGCGCTTCTCATCCTTCCGTTCCCAGCACTCTTTCGCTTTACCTGCTACTACTATCGCGGTGCGTACTACAAGGCGTTTTGGGCGGACCCACCCAATTGCTCGGTAGGAGAGCCTCGCCGCAGTTACCTCGGAGAGCGGTCCTTTCCGCTGATCATGCAGAATGTGCATCGCTACTTCCTGTACGCGGCTCTCGTTTTTCTTGGCATTCTGGCCTATGACGTCTTCAAGGCAACGCAGTTCGCCGATCCTGCAACCGGACGCACCGAATTCGGGATCGGTTTTGGCACGCTTATCCTTGCCCTCAACGTGGTTCTGCTCGGCGGCTATACACTAGGCTGCCATTCGCTGCGGCACCTGGTGGGTGGGGTGCTGGACAACATCTCCGGGTCCCCGGTGCGCAAGGTCGCATACGACTGCTCCAGCTGTCTGAACCGGTCTCATATGAAGTGGGCGTGGACCAGCCTTTTTTGCGTTGCTTTCGCAGATGTGTACATACGCCTGTGTTCGATGGGCGTGCTTCCGGACTGGAGAATCCTGTGAACGGTTCGGGGTTCCTGTTTCCTGGTCCTTCGCCTATGACCCGTGCTCCCCGGTTCATAAGCCGTGCTCCCGCATTTGCAATCGATGCTCCGTCATTCCACCCACCGCCCGATTCGCGATTCCCGTTTCCCGTTTCCCGCCAATGACCGACTACCAAACCCACGACCATGACGTGTTGGTGATCGGAGCCGGCGGCGCGGGCCTTCGCGCCGCCATCGAAGCGGCGGCGTCCGGCGTCAGCGTCGGTCTGGTTTGCAAATCGCTACTCGGCAAGGCGCATACGGTCATGGCCGAGGGAGGGGTGGCGGCCGCGCTTGCCAATGTCGACGATCGCGATAACTGGCGCGTCCACTTCGCGGACACCATGCGTGGCGGACAGTACGTCAACAACTGGCGCATGGCTGAGCTGCACGCGCGTGAGGCGCCGGAACGCGTGCGAGAGCTCGAGGCGTGGGGAGCGCTATTCGACCGAACCGATGACGGTCGGATTCTGCAGAGAAACTTCGGAGGTCACCGATATCCGAGGCTGGCGCACGTTGGCGATCGTACGGGTCTGGAGATGATCCGAACCCTCCAGGACCACGGCGTTCATCAAGGAATTGATGTCCACATGGAGGTTACGATCCTCTCCCTTCTAATGGACGGAGATCGCGTGGCAGGCGCTTTTGGCTACGATCGAGAGCGCGGACGCTTCCGGCTTTTTCGCGCCAAGGCTGTCGTTCTGGCCACCGGCGGGATCGGTAGGGCGTACTCCATAACCAGCAACAGCTGGGAGTATACCGGTGATGGTCACGCGCTCGCGTATCATGCCGGGGCTGCCCTGCAGGACATGGAATTCGTCCAGTTTCACCCCACCGGCATGGTGTGGCCTCCGAGCGTGCGCGGCATTCTCGTAACGGAGGGGGTACGTGGGGAAGGTGGCGTGCTCAAGAACCGGGAAGGACGCCGCTTCATGTTCGACGACATTCCGGAAAACTACCGAAGCCAGACCGCGGACACCCCTGAGGAAGGCTGGAGTTACACTCAGGGGGACAAGAATGCGCGCCGGCCGCCCGAGCTGTTGACGCGTGATCACGTAGCCAGGTGTATCGTGCGCGAGGTGCGCGAAGGCCGCGGAAGTCCTCATGGAGGGGTGTATCTGGACATCGCCTGGATCAAGGAAAGACTCCCAAAAGCGGCGGAGCACATACGCAGAAAGCTTCCCAGCATGTATCACCAGTTCAAGCAGCTTGCCGACATAGACATCACCACGACGCCGATGGAGGTAGGCCCCACAACGCATTACATAATGGGAGGAATTCGCGTCGACGGTGATACGCAGATGTCGACTGTGCCGGGGCTGTACGCCGCTGGCGAGTGTGCGGCCGGGCTGCATGGCGCCAACAGGCTTGGTGGCAATTCCCTGTCGGATTTGCTCGTGTTCGGAAAACGGGCCGGCGAGTTCGCCGCGAAGTTCGCGAAGGAAGCTCATGATACGCGGATCGACGCGGGGCAGCTGGAGGAGACCGCCGCGATCGCGCTGGAGCCTTTCTCACGCAACGGCAGCCCGGGAGAGGGGCCATTTCAGGTGCAGCAGGACCTCCAGACCATGATGCAGGATCTCGTCGGAATCGTGCGCACCGACAGTGAGATGCAGCGGGCGCTGGAAGGAATTGGCAAACTCGGCGACCGTGCACGCCGCGCCGGGGTGCAGGGAAACCGGGAATACAACCCCGGCTGGCACACGGCGCTCGACCTTCCCAACCTTCTCACGATATCCGAGGCTATAACCCGCTCCGCGATCGAGCGTAAAGAGAGTCGTGGAGGGCACTTCCGTGACGATTACCAGGACAAGGACCCGGCGTTCGGTATCAATGTCCTGGTTAGAAAAGGCGCTGGCGGAGAGATGCAGCTTTCGCGTGAGGCCATCCCCGCGCTACCGCCGGAGCTCAAGCAGATCATCGAGGAGATGAAGTAATGGCCGTAGAAGCGCTCAAGCCGGATTTTGCCGACACCGGTGAACAGCTGGAGAAACAATCAGCCAGCCACAAGCAGGAACAGGTAGGACGCGCGACCTTTCGCGTCTGGCGCGGTGATTCCACCGGTGGCAAGCTGGTGGACTATACGACCCAGGTGACCGAGGGGATGGTTGTGCTTGACGCCATCCATCAGATCCAGGCCGACCAGGCCAATGACCTGGCGGTCCGCTGGAATTGCAAGGCAGGGAAATGCGGATCCTGCTCGGCGGAAGTGAACGGCAACCCCCGTCTAATGTGCATGACGAGGCTGAACGACCTGAATCTGGAAGAGCCGGTGACCGTTGAGCCGATGCGCGCCTTTCCGGCAGTCCGCGATCTGGTGACTGACGTGAGCTGGAACTTCACCGTAAAGAAGCGGATAAAGCGCTTCAAGCCACGTCCACCAGACGCACCGGACGGTACCTGGAGAATGGCGCAGGCCGATATCGGCCGGGTTCAGGAGTTCCGAAAGTGCATCGAATGCTATCTGTGCCAGGACGTTTGCCACGTTCTGCGCGATCATCACAAGCACGACTCTTTCATAGGCCCGCGCTTTCTGGTCTACGTCGCCGCGCTGGAAATGCACCCCCTTGATACCGAAAACCGTATCGCCGAGCTCAAGGAAGCCCACGGCGTGGGCTACTGCAACATCACGAAATGCTGCACCGCTGTCTGTCCGGAGAACATCACCATCACCGACAACGCCATCATTCCACTGAAGGAGAGGGTGGTGGACGAGTTCTTTGACCCGATAGCCAGGCTAGTCCGGCTGGTGCGTGGGAAGCGGTAGCCAAAATCGGGAATGGGGAATCGGGAATCGGGAATTGAAGCAGCATGGAGAATTGGAAATCGCTAGTGGAACAGGGGGAATAGTGAGAGTCAGCCTTAACTACCTCGCCTCGGCGACATTGCGAATCGGCAACGTATGCGATTCCCGATTCCCGATCCCCGATTCCCGATTCCCGATCCCCGATCCCAGCTTACTAAATGACTCAACCCCAAGGGCATCATGAACTTGGAACCTAAACCCATCTCAAAGGCGGGCATCGCTCGCGCTATCGAGAAAGCGGAGAGATATCGCTTCCTCAACCAGCCGTGGGCGGCAGAAAGTATTTGCCTGGACGTGCTCGAGGTCGATCCTGAGAATCAGGCGGCCCTGGTAGACCTGTTGCTGGCGTTGACGGACCAGTTTAGAGAAGGGATTTCAGGAGGAGTCGCGCGCGCCCGGGAAGTGCTCCCCCGCATCCGAGACGATTATAGGCGGGCTTACTACGCCGGCATCATCTGCGAGCGTCGGGGCGTCGCTCAGCTAACGAGTGGGACGCCTGGCGCCGGTTTTGCCGCTTACGACTGGCTTCGTGAAGCCATGGAATGGTATGAAAGGGCCGAGGCGATCAGACCGGCGGGGAACGACGATGCCATTCTCCGGTGGAACACGTGCGCCCGGGCGCTCGAGCGAAATTCTCATTTGGTGAGGGATGAGGACGCGGTGTACGAACCGACGCTGGGGGAGTGAGCTATCAGGGACCGGGGACCAGGAACCAGGGGCCAGGAACCAGGGACTGGAAGCTGAGGCTTGGTTCTCCGTTTCCTGAGTCCTCAATCCCTAACCGGCGTTCCTTGTTCTTCGTTCCTGGTCCCTGGTTCCTGGTCCCTGGTACCTGGTCCCTGGTACCTGTCCCTTTAAGACGCTCCCTTCATACCCGCACCACCCTCCTCCCGGAAGCGCACCCATTCCACCCCCAGCTTTCTCATCCGCGCCCTGAGCGTATGGGGATTGATTCCCAGCAGGGCAGCCGCGCCGTCGGAGCCCTCAATTTGGCCGTGAGAGATCTCCAGCGCGCTTTCGATATGCTTCGCCATCGCGGCATCGAGGGGGAGGACTTCCGCCGAAGCGAACGAGTCGGCTAGCTGCGTCGCCCGCTCCACCACCCTTTCCGTCTGGAGTCGCCGCGCCTGACCGCGCTCGGATCTGACGGGCGATTTCTGGCCCAGTGCCGCAGCCACATCGAGCGAACGCCCGTCTCCGAGAATCGCCGCCCGCTCGACCACAGCGGCAAGCTCGGGAATGTTGCCCGGCCAGGGATACGCTACCAGCGCATCTATATCTCCAAGGGAGGGCGAAAGTGGCATGCCGGTCAACCGTTTTCCGGCACGCCAGGCAAAGTGAGCCGCAAGCGCCGGAATGTCGGTCAGCCGTTCTCGCAGTGCCGGTAGCCGAATTGTGGACACTCCCAGCCGCTGCCACAGATCTTCCCGGAACTCCCCTTGCTCGACCAGCTCAGCGAGATCCTGGTGCGTCGCCGCCATGATCCGGAGGTCCACAGTAACGCTGCGGGATCCTCCAATTCGCTCAAAGCTGCCGTCCGTCAATATGCGCACGATGCTCTCCTGAGCCCCTTCAGGCAGCGCGGACGCCTCGTCCAGGAATAGCGTACCCCCATCGGCACGCTCGAACCACCCCTTCCGGGCAACACCGCCGCCTGTCTGGGCACCCCGCTCCTGACCGAACAGTTCCGCTTCCGCAAGCGCTGGGGTTAGCGCAGCGCAGTTTACTCTGACCACGGGCCCGGTCGCGCGCCGCGAACGCCCGTGGATTGCTCGCGCGATTACCTCTCTCCCGGTACCCCTCTCGCCGTAAAGCAGTACAGGTGTGTCGGTTGCAGCGATCTGATCGACTCGCTCCATAACGTCGCGCAGGCCTCCATCGGCTCCGATGACCGCATCAGCGATCTCCTCCCGATCGAGCCGGAGCAGGAGCCAGCGCTTGTCCGCGTCCAGCACTTCGCGTTGACGCGCACCCTCCCGCAAGCGTGAATCGTTTGTCAGCGCTACGCTTACAGGCTCACGCAAGGATTGAATGAGCGCCTCGTGGCGCCCGTCCAACTGCCCCGGCTGAGCAGTAACGAGCAACGCTCCGAGAGGCCGGTCTTCTAGGGACAGAGGGCCTGCTATGATGGATCCCTCGGTAGCTGGAGACGCCAGCAGAGCCAGAAGAGCGTCCCGGTCACCGAGAGTAGCTCGCCGCACCCGACCAGCTCTACACCAAGCGAGGAGGGAATGTATTTGACCAGCCGAGCACTCGGTTCGAGCGGGCTCACTGTGCTCGGGACCCGCCAAATTGGCTATTGCGACGGTCTCTACCAGGGAACGCTCTGGATCAAGCCGCCGAACCAGAACTTCGCCGGGAGGCAGGTGTGCGGACAGCAGGGCGGCGATGCGCGCGAGTGACTCGTCGAGCGCCGGGTGACGGCAGACTTCTCGCCAAATTTCGAGCAATAACTCCATTACGGCCCGCCCTGGATGAGCCTATAAGTAAATTTCGGCCATAATATATGCTGGCTGTCAAGCAACGGTGATATTTGCTGGTACGGTAGCCGCCAGCATATATAACGGTGTAACGCAAACCGTTATAAGGCATATAGTTCGGCGCAAAACCTAGCAGCACCGGCGTGCCCACAGCGTCCGTAAGCGTGTTAGTTTGCTGGCCAGAAGGGCATCTAGGCATGCGCTTTTGCGGGCTTTCCAAGCCGACCAATGGTCGGCTGACATTGAGGAGGATTCCTTGCGGTCCGCGTGGATGTCCGTTCTGTTCCTCGAAGCGGGGCGGAGCCGTTCAAGGCAGTGCGAAACATCCAGGTCGCTCATGGTGGGGTAGAGCACCGTAACTCCCTATCCCCCAACCCCCACTCCCGACAGACGGCCAGTCGGCCGACTTCAGAGTTGGGCCGATTCCAACTCTTCTGTCGCGGCCGACCAGCGAGCGATTGCCGAGTCAAGCGCCAACTTGGCACGTTCAAGCTCGCTTCCCAGGTTGGCGGCTCTTTTCCCTCCGTCGGCGGTAGCATAGAGCGCCGGATCCTCGAGCGTACTGGTCAGCTGCAATACGACTTCCTCCAATCGGCCGACCTCCGTCTCTGCCACTTCTACCTTCCGGCGAGCGCCGATTACCGCATCATGGCTACCCTTTCGGCCATCCACCCGCCGTCTGGTCTTAGCACGCTCGTGTACCCTCCGGAGTGTTTCCTCCTCTTCCGAGGCAACCGCTGCTGCGCGCTCGCGCTCGGCGCTCGCGGTCTCCCACTCGGCGAAGCTTCCATCAAAGACGGTTATCCGCCGGTCGTGCAGAATCCAGATCCGGGAGGCAAGAGCCCGGAGGAGCGCGCGATCGTGGCTGACGAGTATCGTTGTCCCACCGTACTGCTCGACCGCATCTTCAAGCGCCTCAACGGATTCAACGTCGAGGTGGTTGGTTGGCTCATCCAGGAGCAGTAGATTGGCGCGGGAAAGCATGATCATCGCGAGCGCCACCCGGGCGCGCTCACCGCCGGACAGGTTGGCCGCGGTCCGCATTACCGAGTCGCCCGAGAAGCCAAAGCGGGCGAGATGACTCTGGATCGCGCCCCGCCCCCACATTGGACGCAGGTCATTGATAATGTCATACAGCGTCGTGTCGACCGGAACCTGGGCGAGATCCTGCCGGTAGTACGCCGCCGTGATCGACCCGCCCAGCCTGAGATCCCCCGAATCCACAGGCCGCTCGCCAACCAGGGCGCGCAAGAGGGTCGATTTGCCGGCTCCGTTTGGGCCCAACAGTCCCACCACGTCCCCGCGCGCCGCACGCGCAGAAAAGTCGTCGATGAGAACGCGGTCTCCGATCGAGAGCCTCACTTTTTCCGCCACGACTACCTGATCGCCCCCGCGCGCGCCGGCCTCGAGTCGCAGCGCCATCGAATCTTCACCGGAAGGAGGAGGGCTGAGTCGTGGGAGCCTTTCGAGTCGCTTGCGCCGTCCTTTCGCCTGTTTCGAGTTCTGACCGGCGATGTTGCGTCGGATGTAGTCCTCCTCCTTTGCAACAGTTCGTTTTTGCTGACTGAGAGCTCGTTGGAGAGCCAAGCGACGTTCTGCACGCTGTGCGATGAATTCGGAGTAAGTTCCGGAATACGGAATCGCCGTATCGCCTTCGAGGTGCAGGATATGGTCGACGGTGGCCTCGAGGAAGGCGCGATCGTGACTTATCAAGAGCACTGTCTCGTCAGTGGCGCAAAGATGTTGCTCTAGCCACTGCGCAGTGTCCAAGTCCAGATGGTTGGTTGGCTCATCCAGGAGAAGGACATCGGCCGGCGCCACCAACTGGCGAGCCAGGCCAACACGACCTCGCTCGCCACCGCTCAACGCGGATATTGGGCGAGTACGCGCGCCCACCGGGTCGAATCCCAGACCGTGCAGAACCGCGTCCACGCGTGGCGCAAAAGTGTAACCACCCTCGCGACCGAACCGATCCAGATCCCGGTCGTAGCGAGCAAGCATTTGAGGAGTGGAGGCTTCGCCCATCTCGCCGAGCTTCGAGGCCTGATCAGCGAGCGAGATTTCCAGAGCAAGAAGATCGGCGAACTGTCCAGCAGCTGCTGTCCAAACCGTAGTGGCACCCTCGAATTCGCGGTGCTGCTCGAGTAGGGAGACACGCAGTGCCGGATCCCTGGCTACAGCGCCACGGGTAGGCAGAAGGCTACCGGTAATGAGGTTGAAAAGCGTTGTCTTCCCGCTGCCGTTGCGCCCTACGATTCCCCAACGCTCTCCCTTTCCAACCGTAAAGGTCACATCCTGGAGAAGTTTGGTGGCGCCGAACTCCACAGCGACGCCAGAAAGCGAGATTTGAGTCATTAAATCGTTCGGGAGCAGGCGGTAACTGGCAGAAGATTCTTGACCAGTCCAATCCTGGTATACGGTGATCTACCTGGCACATGGCCGATACGCGCTACGCGAGCGGAATTCATGGAGCATTATCAGAGAAGGTGCTACATTGCCAACGCCTGAAACCGTAAAAACTGTCAAAACGCAAAGTTCGGCCGTTAAAGCATTTACACGCCCGAGCAGTCAATGGCCGGGTCTCAGCTTACGGAAGTTCGCCGGAGCGGCGACCGTTCCTCCCAGCGTCTGTTACGCGCTTTCGCAACGGAGCTTCCTTGGGAAGAAAAAGGCGGAACGTACTACCTGCTCCCACTTTGGACTCCACCTCCAGCCTGCCTCCAAGCACCTCAGCAAGACGTCGCGATATCGGAAGGCCAAGTCCGGTGCCTCCGAGCTTGACGGATTGCATCTGAACGAATTCCTCGAAGATCCGGTGCAGCTCCTTATCCGGGATTCCGGATCCCTGGTCTGTCACCGACACAAGCACCCCATCCCCCTCGGCCTTCGTACAGCGAACGGTAATTGGCTTTCCCGAACCAAACTTGGTCGCGTTGGAAAGCAGGTTCAGAACGATCTGCCTGACGCGGCGTGGGTCGGTTTGAACTCCATTGCCGCAGTCCTCGCACACCAGCGTCACTTCAGAATCGGAAGCCTCAGCCATGGGTTTAATCGTCGTGAACAGATCTTCCATCAAAGCTGGAATGTCCACTGATTCGATCTGCACGTCGATTTTTCCCGCTTCGATCTTGCTGAGGTCCAGCACATCGTTCACGAGCTCCAGCAGATGCTTGGCCGCCTTCTGGCTACGCTCGATACCTGTTTCATGCTTTTTCTCAAGAGGCCCGTATATGCCTTCGAGGAGAAGTTGGTTGTATCCGATCACCGCATTTAGCGGAGTACGGAGCTCATGGCTCATGGCGGCGTAAAAGCGGGCGCGCACCGCCTCACTGCGCTCCGCCGCCTTGCGAGCCAGGACTTCGGAGCGCGTAAGTACATACAATACAAAGCTTACCACGAGTCCAAAGAGTGCCATTGCGGGTGCGAGCATTCGCCTTATCCAGTCGTCGGCGAGAGACACAAACCCCAGCGTCCACATGCGGCCGGCTATGATTATCGACGACGATCCCGACTGATCGGTGGTATCTCGCGAGCCGCCAACTGTCAGCCTGGAATCGTGCAGAAGGTTCTCTGGTGCGGCGCGGGGACCGTCGTAAACGCGAAAGCCGACGTCCGGGTGGCGCTCCGAACCGAAAATTCCGGCGAACACGTCGTCTGACCGGAAAGGGCTGAAAACAAATCCTTCCAGAGCGGCTCGACGCTCCGCTACACTTGGGGGTATCTGCCCTTGGCGATAGACGGGAAAGTACATCAGGAAGCCGGTTTGCTGGTATCCGTCTGGATCCTGTACAAGGATGACTTTCCCGGACACCGAAGGTAGCCCGGAATCCCTCGCGCGCTCCATGGCGAGTCGGCGGGTGGGCTCCGTAAACATGTCGAACCCGATCGCAGGCTCGTTTCTCCTATCCCGCGGCTCGAGATAGATGGTGGGGTAGTACTGGTCGCGTGCCGAGTCGGGCCATACGGGAAAGGACGATCTTCCGGACGTCCTCAGACCAGCAGAGAGCGAGTCCTGGCCTCGCGCCGAGAGACGCTTGCTGAAGCCGATTCCCTGGATTCCTGGATAGCGATGGCGGATATCCAGCTGCGCGGCATATGCGCGAAACTCGGTCTGCGAGACTGGGCCTGCCGCGAAAAGGCCGCTTGCACCGCGCAATATGGCGCTGTACGTGTCCATTCGCGTCGTAACGCGATCACGCGTTGCTCGTACCGCGCTCTCGAAGCGCGCACGGGCGCGCGCTCGGCCAGTAGCGAGAACGAGAGAAGTAGCCGTCAACGTCAGCAGAAGCGATGCAGCCAGGACGACGGCTGGAGTGTAGGATCGAAGGTTCCGCACCGCTCCCCCTCTCTACACGGTTCGTGCCGTCACTTCGCCGCAGTCCACTGCTTCCACTCCTCTTCAGCCAGCCCGATCGTTAGTAATTTGCCGTTGCGCACAAGGGGTATTCTGAGCAACTCGGGCTCGTCCGCGAGCTTCCCGATCCAGCTGTCGTCCGACATTCGCGCGTTGCTCAGGCCAAGCTCCTGGTACCGGCGGGAATTCTGGTCTATGATAGCACCAACGCCGAATTTCTGGGCGAACCGCTTGATTTCTCCTAACGATGCCGCCCGTTGGTCGAGGTCCACGAAATGGATCTTTATGCGGCGTTCGGCGAAGAATCGCTGCGCTTTACGAGTATTGACGTCCTTTTTGACGCCAAAGATCTGGACTTCCATGGTTCGTTTATGATGGTGCCACGGTCAGCCGGTTGGCTGGGATGGGCCTGCTCCGCAGATCCGCCGTCCACGATTCATCGGCAAGACTTTCGTGACACGTGCTAGAGCGGAGACGCCAGCATCGATCACACAGACGAACGGCGGCGGTCAGTGGGCAAGCATGGCGAATTGCTGGTCTATGTCTGAAACGGCAAATGCACGGAAGGCGAGACGCACCTGGATCAACAAGGACGGGCGGCCGCTCCGCCGTCAGAAGGTAGCCGTTTTCGTGCGTTGGCTACCAGTCCGCCTTACCGCGCTGGAGGTACGTCTCGCTGCGCCAGGCTTGCGGCAAAATCGACCAACCGCGTCCCCGCCCCTCTCGGCAAGGCGGAACTCATTCCGGCAGGGCGCGAGCGACCATCAACTTCCTGGATAACCAGAGTTTTTGGCGAAACCACGTACAGCGCCGTGCGTTTCCCCGCTGTCGCCGTCATGAAAATATCTCCGTCGGCCAGCCAGACATAGCTCCTCGGCTCGTACTGGGAATCGCCCAGGACGCTGCTGGGCACTCCGCCTGCTACGTCCACCAGATACAACCGCACGATGGTGGCTTCGCGAGGGCGGGCCAGGAATGCAAGCTTGCTTCCATCTGGTGACCACGCGAGGTCGGTGAGGGCTGTTGTGAACGATGTCACCAGGCGTGGATCACCACCGGTTATCGAGACGACAAAGATGCCTCGTCCCCCCGGCGCATTACGCAAGGGATCCATGATGCCACCGTCGATAGGGGCATTCTGGGTGAACGCGATCCACTGTCCATCGGGGGAAACGACGGCTTCTTCCCGCGGGAACGATGCAGCTACGAGCGTTTGTGTAGCGACACGATGGGGGTCCGCGACAGGTGGCTCATGCGCAAGTGGAGCGTCCTGCGACATGGCTGGGGGCGCAAGAAGCATGAGCAAAGCTGCGAAACCCAGTACAGTAGTCGAATGCACGGCGGAGACAAATTTCATGAAGTAAGACGATGGTCGGAGAAAGGATACAGCTTCATACACGCTTCTGGCACTGTGTTTCCCATCCCGGAAGCGTGTAGTCCACTGTATCGATGTGCAACCCTGACTAGGCGTTCAATCGCCTGACGTCACGCTTGCCCTGTGCAACGCCGATGCCCACACTGGCGCCAAAGATGAGCGCTGTTCCAAGTCCCACAACTGGGAGCATCGCCACGACAGGCAGTGCCACGGCTGACGCTGCCACTCCAGAGACCCATGGCGCGACTGGTGCCTGTGCCGCGTCCACAAACCGAAGCCGGCCCCGTACGAAGCGGCGCGACTGAAAATACCCAATTCCCGCAGCCGCAACGGTGGCGGCCAGACCCAGCAGTTCGACGATCATGTAACACCTCCGGTTACAAATACCTACGTTAGGACTGGGTAGGAGTTTCGCGATCAGCAACTCCCTTGAGCCTGAATTGCCGCTCCACACAGGAATTTCGAAACATCCCTTGCACTCCGGCTCATTGCGCCCGCCCAAAGTATCAACAGAATCCGGCAAGCCCGCCAGCTCGCGGAAAGCCTTGCGAGAAGCGGATCCCGCAACAAGACTGAAGACAGTCAAGACACAGATGCCGGCAGCTACCAACCCTTTTCTGGACTAACCATCAATGAGTCGAATGAGTCGCTTCGCGCGCTTCGGAGCAATTGGCCTTCTCACGTTCTTTTCGTCCGGCGTACCACTTTTCGCCCAGGAAAGCGCTCGCGGTAACGCCATCGCCTTCGTAGGCGCGAACGTCATTCCCATGGATCGGGAGCGAGTCATCGAAAATCAGACCGTCATCGTTCGAGACGGGCGGATCGCAGAGATCGGCCCAGCGGCGACGATTCGCATTCCCTCCGGCGCGGCGCGCGTGGAAGCTCGCGGTAAATATCTGCTGCCGGGTCTGGCTGAGATGCACGGTCACATTCCTCCGCCTAACGCGCCCGCCGCATTTATCGAGAACGTTCTCTTTCTATATGTCGCGAACGGCATCACCACGGTGCGAGGAATGTTGGGGGCACCGAATCAGCTGGAGCTGAGAGAGAAGGCAAAAAGCGGAGCGATAGTTTCTCCAACGCTTTACCTCGCCGGACCAAGTTTCAACGGTAATTCTGTCAACTCGCCTGCGGACGCCGAGCGTATGGTGCGAGAGCAAAAGGCGCAGGGATGGGATCTTCTCAAGGTGCATCCGGGGCTCACGCGCGATGAGTACGACGCCATGGCACGCACGGCAAAACAGGTGGGCATCCGTTTTGGAGGACACGTTCCGGCGGAGGTCGGTCTGGCGCACGCTTTGGAGAGCGGCCAGGAAACGATCGACCACCTTGATGGTTACGTGGAATATCTCGATGGAGATAAGGGCCCACTGGATTCCTCGCGTCTTACAGAAGCAGTACGGCGCTCCCGCGAAGCCAACACCTGGGTAGTGCCGACCATGGCGCTGTGGGAGACACTCATGGGCATACCCACGGTCGAAGCGCTCAAACGCTATCCGGAACTCAAGTACATGCCGCCAAACATGGTGAAGGGATGGGTGGAAGCGCATGAAAACCGGTTGAAGAATCCGGAAGTCGACGTGACGACAGGCCGGCGAGTTGCCGCCAACAGAATGCGCATTCTCAAGGCGCTTCGCGACGGCGGGGTTCGCGTCCTGATGGGAACCGACGCACCGCAGCAGTTCAGCGTGCCCGGCTTCTCGCTTCAGCGCGAGCTGGTCGCCATGCGTGAGGCTGGTCTCACACCGTACGAGATTCTGGAGTCAGGCACTCGCAATGTCGGAACATATTTCAGCGCCAAAGATGATTTCGGAACGGTGGCCCAGGGGAAGCGGGCTGACTTGATTCTCGTAGACGCAAACCCGCTCGAGAATATCGCGAATCTGGAGCGTCGCTCGGGGGTGATGGTGGCGGGGCGGTGGCTTCCGGAGGCAGACATCCGGAAGAGACTTGACAAGATCGCGGAGGGCTACCGGAAGTAGGGGCGACGGAGAGACGACTGCGGATAGGAGCGGATTGCGAATAGAGAGCGGATTGCGAATAGAGAGCGGATTGAACTGCCGGGCGGGCCGAGCTCTTTGGCATGCAGGCCTGCTTTTGTCCGCAATCCGCAATCCGCAATCCGCTTTCCACAATCCGCAATCGCCTCTCCCTCCCTCCGATCTCTACTTCGAGATCCAGTAACTCGCCTTTACGATAAAGATGTTCTCCGGCGTCGCTCTGAAGAGTGAGCCGGCGTCTCTGGTGAGATTGAAATCGCCAAAAGCCACTTCCCCTTCGCGGCTCTGTTGCCAGACGAAAAAGAGCGTGGACCCGGGGCGGTACTCCCACCGTACTACCGCATTTGCACGGAGCGAGCGGAAATTGAAATCAGGGTCTCCAAACGTGAGATTCCGCGTCGCAGGGTCGCGATCGAAGTCAATGGTGTACATACCCTCGTCACTCCGGCTGATCTGTCCGGTGGGATCGAAGGGTGCGAAATTGAAGCTGCCCGGCGTACCGAACTCCCGGAATTGACGAAAGTCGGTCGCCGATGTCAGCGGCTGCGCGAAGAACTGGAATGAAAGCCTGGGAGTAAATGTCCAGTCCAGGCGCACGGCCATGGAAGGCTCTGTCTGCCGCAATGTCGAAAAGACGTAACGTCTTCCGAAGGTTGCTTCAGCGCCTGGATCATCGAATGCCGCGACATACTGAGCCAGTGCCTTCGATATCGACACACCGGGTGACAGCGACAGGCGAAAAGCGGGGGAAGGCTGAATCTGGATGTGCGCATTGAGGTCGCTGCCCCAGCCTCCGTAAACATTCCAGGAATATCCATATCCCGCTTCAAAGATGTAGGCACCGCGTCGGTCCGACTCCACCTCTATTCGGAAGCCGCCCCCCTCGGGATTTCGGGCGAGCGGACCTCCACGCGTCAGGCGATCGCTGGTAGACCTTGCGAAGTAATCGCCACGCAGGGTAGCGGACCAGAAGTTGAGAAAACGGCCTTCCAGATATAGTCCGCACCCCGAAAACGTGTTATCACCGCTGAAGTTGAAATTGTGGGTGCAGAAAGGCGCGATGGTATAGTCGCGGAAGACCTTTCCAGGACGGCTCTCCTCGTAAAATACAATTGGCGCTATGGTTCGCTGGTCGGCTCGAGTCTGGAAGCCGACGTCATTGCTCTCGAATCCGGGACTGGCTTCCTGATAAGTGATTCCGCCTCGCCAGTGAGCACCGGAAATCCTGTTTATCGTAAGCTCAAGCGCGTGTCCGTTGAGTCGAGCGCGGGTTGGGTCGAAGTTCAGGTGCGCCGCGTCGGGCCGCTGAAAATAGCGCGTTGGTGACAGTTGGGCGGCTGCTATTGCAGCTTCATTACCGCGGAGATGACTGGCGGCGAACCAGCCGTCTACAGCCCATTCGCGGTTCCCCCACGCATGATTGAAGTCGAGACCTGCAACGTAGGCGGATGAACGAAGCCGGTTTGCCAGCTCGGGATCATCCAGCTTTCGGTGCGTGGCGGTAAGGATGCTGCCAAGAATGGTGTTGCCCTGTCGCAGATCACGGCGCAGGCGCCCAACGAAATAGTTCGTGAGCGGCTCGACAGGAGTCTTACGCGGCTGTCCCAGTGTGTCGATGTACCGCGCCGTCTCCTCCATCGTAACAGCGTTCAATACGCCGGCCGACCAGCCTCCCGCGGTTCTACCAGTCAGCTTGAACGCGCCGGCAATGGTTGACTCTTCCGGCGAATCAGCGAAGCCGAAGACGTCGGAGCGCAGAGCGCGCTGTGGCGGTCGTCCTATGCGCCGGGTATTGAATATCTCCGGACGGTTGGAGTTGTTGTTCGAGCGCGTCTGCCCGAAACGGAAAATTTCTCTTCCCTCGACGAAGAACGGCCGGCGTTCAGAAAAAAGTATCTCGAAAGGAGTGAGGTTTACCACCGCTGGATCCAGCTCGACCTGCCCGAAATCCGGGTTGAACGTCGCGTTTAAAGTAAAGTCGCTCGTCAGTCCGTACTTAAGGTCGAGTCCACCGGATGCATCCCATTCGTGGCTGTCGCGGAACGGATTATTGCTCGCCACGATCAGATTCTCGGATCGCGTCCGAACGTAGGGCATCAGCTCAAACCGTGTTACCTGCGGAACTCTGCCCAGCCCAAGAAGATGCCCAAACCGGTGCACACCAGATTCCTGATTCTTGGGAGTGAAGGCAAAGGAAGCATTCTCCTGTTTGCGCGCGATGTAGCGAGTGAATTGCACCCCCCAGACCGAGTCACCCCGCACGTTGTAGCGCAACTGCGTAAGCGGGATTCGGAGCTCGGCGGTCCACCCCAGCGCGTCGATGGCTGCGCCTGATTGAAACACAGCGTCCCAGGAATTGTCCTGATCGCCATCCGCACTCATGGTCGCGTCGCGGATCGCGCCGGCGGGTGTAATCCGAAAGACGAATGCGCTCAGGTGATCATGATAACTGTCGAGATTGACCTCGAATATGTCTCCTTCAACTGATTCGTCTCGCCGAGCGAGGGTGGAGATTATTCGGCTTGGATCGCTTTCGTGCATCCGGGCGGCGATGTAGATCGCGGCGTCGTCGACCAATACCCGGACTTCGGTTCGTTCCGAAACCGGTTGTCCTTCCAGGGGATCTCTCTGCGTAAAGTTCACCGCGGGCGTCGCCGCGTTCCAGGCGCTCTCGTCCAGGCGGCCGTCGATTTTGACGTCACCGGCGCGCCGTGCGGCCGTAATGGATGGCATCGCGGCATGGTCGGTGGTGGAAGACACCGGTGTTGGCGACTGTGCGTCCAGCGAGACAGGCAGAAGAAACAGAAAAAAGCTCAGAGCGGCAGAACGCATGATGCAGAAGTAGTCGGATTGAGAGCCGGGATGTGCGGTGGGTCGTCTCGACGCGCACATCGTACGCCGCGATACACGCTATGGATTCCGCCTGAAGCGAATCCGCGCGCTGGCAAGCGAGGGTTAAATCCTGCCCAAGCATGCCCCCCAGGTATTAGAACGCCATCATCTGCGTAAACTTTACAATGACGCTGCGTCCTGGCGTCGTCCCCTCGTCAGTGAGGAAGCGTTGCTCGTTGAGTACGACGAAAAGGTCGCTGAGCGGGTGGTGAATGATATTGAAGCGGACATTCGCATTGAACTGCTTGCGTTCCGGATCGTACTGAGACAGCGCGTCCACGAACATGTTTGTGGTGAATGAGTAATTCGTGCGCAATGTCACGAGGCTGGCCACAAAGTCGGCGTTCGGATTGTCGAGCTTTGCCGCTGTCCGCTGAAGGCCCCCGGTCAAATAAAAGCGGTATGACGGCCGAACCGTGACGCTACCGTTCACGGTGCGTTGTGTACCGCTCCATAGCCCGCCCGCAATCGCGCGCAAGGAAAGTGAGAGCATGCGGCTGGGGTCGGTGGAGCCGTAGACTTGATACTCGTTCCAACCCCAGGAGCCCGCTGGAATAGGGGGCGTGCCATCGTGTATTTCAAATGGCGCGGCGATGCGCTGGAACTGCGGGTTGTACGACAGTTCGGCAAAGCCGCCGTTGTTCAGGAAGAACGTGTATCCGGTATGCAGTCGCTTCCCAACCATTTCTCTGTCGAGATTCTCGTAATAGTCCCAGACTATGTGCGGATGCATCTCACGAATACCGATCGCTGCAAGACTGGCCGGGCGAGGCCGAAAGCCGATGTCGGTAAACCATTTTCGGACGTTGGTTCGCCGGTAGTAACCAAGCTCGTCGTTGAAGTTCTCCCCTATCTGCAAAACCCCGCCTTTGCCATGAAAGAAGTTGCCTTCGTAGTTGAGCGAGGTGCGTGCGGCGTATTGCCCGCCTGAAAGGCCCGGCGTTGCCGTACCTATTGCGTATGAGTTCCAGTCAAGCCGGCGAAAGAACCGGATATTCGCGTCCGCGCCATAGACGCGGTTGTAGTCTCCGGCGCTATCTGTAGACTGACGCATCATGAAGATGGCGCCGGCATCCGACCCACTGAACAGATTTCTTCGTGCGCGTATTACGCTGTAGTTGTTGGAGGGCGAACCGTCGTGACGTTTTGTTTGCATCGTGAGGGCGCCAATTCCGACGCCAGCCGCGTTCCCCGTGAGCCGCGCGCCGCCGATGATCGGAATTTCCCGGCCGTCATCCGCCAAGCCGATGCGGCGGCTGAAGAAGAGCAGCAAATCTTCGTCAGGCGTCGGCGTGAGCACAACGCGATTGTTGCGTGCTGCATCTCCCACGTAAAAGATGCCTGAGTTCTCGAGAAAGAACTCGCGCTTCTCGGGAAAGAACTGGCTGAACTGCGTGAGATTGACCTGCTGTTCGTCGGCTTCGGCCTGTGCAAAATCGGGGTTGATGGTTAGATCGAGCGTGAGCCCACGTGTTACGCCGTACTTGACGTCGGCCCCCACATCGCCGCGGGCCTCGAAGTCCAGTGCGCCTGTCTCGCGCACGGTGCGCCCCGCGACGAAAGGTTTGACGCGGAGGTCTCGCCCCGAGCTGTTGCCCGGCAAGCCGACCAGATTCCCCGCCAGCGACACACGGGAGAGGTTGTACGCGCGAGGCACGGGCGACCAGAAATCAATCTCGTTTTTGCGCCGGATGCGCCGGCTGAAGTTGATACCCCACGCGCGAGCTCCATTCTCGTTGAATCGGAGAGCGCGAAAGGGAATGGACATTTCCACAGTCCAGCCATCGGCGACGCGGCGAGTGCGCACAGACCAGACAGCGTCCCAGCTGACGTTGATCTCACGCCCTTCGTTTGCGACCTGCCGGTCTGATCGCGCGCCCTCGGGGTTGGTCGCGAAGACGTAGCCATTCCGCCTGTCGCCAAAGGTATCCAGGATAACTTCGAAGCCGTCCTGCGTTTCCTCCTTGTAGTCCTTGCGAATCTCCGATACGACAAGCCGGTCGGGTTCGCTCTCTCTCAGATACGCGCCGATGTAGAGATTTTGGGCATCGTAGGCGACTCGAACCTCCGTCGCCTCGGTGGCTGGCTCACCCTCTCGCGGCTCGGCCTGGACGAACGCGCTGACAGGCTCACCGGTGCGCCATACGTCTTCGTCGAGAGCGCCGTCGATTCGGATTTCGCCGGACGTGGGGGTGGCGACGATCTCCATTCGGCCATCAAGGGAGCGGCGTGGCTGCGCTTGGGCGCACGACGCAGTCCGGGCGCACGCGAGGCCGCTCTGCGAAGTTGTATGGGCAGAGTCCCGCGAGGGCAGGCTCGGCAACTGAGCGGGAAGCAATGCGCGAAAAAAAGCCGAGCACAGCAGCGTTAGAGGCAGCCAGACTCGAAGGAATTTCGGAATGTTCATTATCTGGAACATGCGGGAAATGTGAGGAATTTGTCGCACCTCCGCGAATTGAGGCTCGCCTGCGTCCTTCGTTACGCACAGGGGTTACAAAGTGGTATGTGCAGGGGTGGTATTACCGGGAAGAAGTGGGGAGCAATGGTTGCGGAGTCGGCGCTGCCGTCTGACCAGGACGACGCATAGGATTTGGTATTCCCGTTGCTACTCCCCATCCTATCCCCCACTTCCGCCATTGCGCTGGCGACGTCTCACCGCTGCCACGTTTGGAAGTACTATCTGCCGCAGATTGCACGACTCACCAGCGTACTTGTGCAACTCCCCACAAATCCGCAACATCTCGCCGAACCCAATCAACGGAGATACTGATGGCGCGATCGATCACCGACCGGATGAGAGGTGCAGCGATGCTCGATGTCGCGACCTATGAAGAGGTAGAGGCCGACACCACGGCGACAGGGCAGGCCGCTATTGTGGTGGGTATCGTAGCGGTGTGTGCCGCCATAGGTGGCGTCCGGGGAGGCGCCTCGGGAGCAATAGCCGGCGTGCTGGGCGCGTTTTTCAGCTGGATGATATGGGCAGGGGTGACGTTTGTCGTGGGAGAGAAGATGTTCGGAGGTACGGCGACATGGGGTGAGCTGCTCCGTACACTTGGCTTTGCGCAGGCACCAGGCGTGCTCTACCTGCTTGGCATCATTCCAGTTCTCGGGACGATGGTACAATTCGCCGTCGCGATCTGGATCATGGTCGCCGGTGTGATTGCGATTCGCCAGGCACTAGACTTCACCACAGGTAAGGCGGTGATCACAGCGATTGTTGCGTTCCTCGTGGTGTTGGTGGTGAGCGGGATCATGGCGGGGATCTTTGGTCTGGGAAGGGCGATTTTCTAGCAGGGGCCCTAGATCCGCGGAACAGGCGCGCGCTTTACTTCCCTTACGCCCATCGATTGGAGTCGTGTATTCGGGGCTACCACTTCCCAGCTCGTCACAACGAATAGATTGGTGTCTCCGGGGCCTTGATGAGTCAGGGCCCTTCATCATTCATCCGAAGCCAGCATGAGTATCGCGGTCCAATCCTTCACCCTGTCGAACGGTCTCTTCGTCACGCTGTCGGAGGATCATTCTGCTCCGATAGTGGCAGTCAACCTGTGGTATCATGTCGGCTCCGCCAACGAGCGTCCGGGCCGTACAGGGTTCGCGCATCTTTTCGAGCACATGCTTTTTCAGGGTTCGGCAAACGTCGGTGCAAACGAGCATTTCGAGCTCGTCCAGCGAGCGGGCGGAACGCTGAACGGTTCAACCTGGCTCGACCGCACCAACTACTTCGAGACCGTCCCATCCCACCAGCTGGCGATCGCACTCTGGCTGGAGGCGGATCGAATGGGACAACTGCTCCCCGCGATGACGCAGGGGAAGCTTGATACGCAGCGCGACGTCGTCAAAAACGAGCGCCGTTGGTCGGTCGATAACCAGCCGTACGGCACGTGGTGGGAGCGGGTGCCAGCGATCGGCTTTCCGCCGGAGCACCCGTTTCACCACTCGCTCATCGGCTCCATGGAGGACCTGTCGGAAGCAAGTCTTCACGATGTGGAGCAATTTTTCGCGACGTACTACACTCCCGACAATGCCGTATTGACCATTGCGGGCGATTTCGATCCGAGCGAGGCGAGAGCTCTCGTCGACAAGTATTTCGGCCAGATCCCGCGCGGCGCCGGCAAGCCGCCTCTTGGAGACATGTCGGTGGCACCGAGCTTCGGCGAACCCAGAAGGCTCGTCGTCGAGGATGAGGTGATGCTGCCGCGCATTTACCTCATTTTCCGGGCTCCGGTATTCGGAACGGAAGAGCACTATGACGCCAGCATAGCCGGAGCCATACTCGGAATGGGAAAGGGAAGTCGCCTCACGCGGACCCTCGTGCGGGAGCAGCAGATCGCCTCCGAAGTAAGCGTTTTCACATTCGACCTTGCCAAGGGCGCGGATCTCCTCGTCATCGATGTCACCGCTCAGACGGGTGTGGACGCCTCCATCCTCGAGCGGGCTATCGTGCAGCAGGTCGATGCGATCCACGAGCGCGGAGTAACTCATGCCGAGGTGGAGCGGGCGGCGGCGCTCATTGAGACGCAATTCACGATAGCGATGCAATCGGCGGGAGACCGAGCCGACAAGCTGTCGATGTTTGCCACATACTTTCGAGATCCCAACCTCGTGAATGCGCAGAGCGAACGATATCGCAAGGTGACCGCCGCTCGGGTTTCCCGCTTTGCGCGCGAGCGTCTTGGTTCCGACAACCGCGCGACACTGGTTTACGTTCCGCGCGAGGTCGAGCCGGCGGACCAGAATCTGACTGCCACAAGCGCGAAGTCGACATGATGGCAGTCCTGAACCCGCGTCCCGAGCCGACAGCGCCGCGAGACTACCAGTTTCCACGCTGGACAAGAAACAGCCTGAGCAACGGGCTGCAACTCGTGATTGCGCCCGTAAGAAGGCTTCCCATCGTGACGCTCAACATGCTTATCGACGCGGGCGCCGCGAGTGAGAAAAGGGGGGAGGAGGGTGTCGCCAACCTCACCGCACGAGCTCTCGTGGAGGGAACGACAAGACTTTCGGGCTTCGATTTGGCGGAACGATTCGAGCGTCTCGGAGGAAGCCTCGACGCTGGTGCATCCTGGGATTTCGCCACGCTCACCACTACGGTTCTGTCCGAGCGCCTCCAGGATGCATTTGCACTGTTCAGCGAAGTGTTGCGGTCACCAGGGCTACCCGAACGCGAAGTGCTGCGGCTCAGGACCGAGCGGCTTGCCGGGCTGTTGCAGCTTCGCGCCGAACCGCGCGGACTCGCTGATGAGATGTTGGCGCATTTCATTTACAGGGAAGCATCACGGTACGCGCTGCCCGAGGACGGAAGCGCGACAAGCGTCGCGCGCCTTGGGTTGGCCGAAGTGCAAGCTTTCTACAAGGCGCGCTATAAGCCGGGAGGTATGACGCTGGTTGTGGCAGGCGATGTTGACGCCGACACCGTCATCGCTCTTGCGGAGCAAACACTGGGCGATTGGCCGCCTGGAGCGCCAGACCGGACTAGCGCTGATGATCAGGCGGCCCGCTCCACGCGAGCCGTGCATATCGTCGCCAAGGCAGACGCGCCGCAATCAGAAATTCGGCTGGGCCATGTCGGACTGCCGCGAACGCACCCGGATCATTTTCCAGTAATGTTGATGAACGCAGTACTCGGAGGGCTGTTCAGCTCGCGAATAAACCTCAATCTGCGCGAAGTGCACGGTTACACGTACGGTGCGTTTTCCGTGTTCGAACCGAGGCGTCAGGCAGGGCCATTTTACGTATCCACGGCGGTGAAGAGCGAGGTTACTGGCGACGCCGTGCGCGAGATTCTCCTCGAGATAGACCGGATCCGTAGCGAGGGGATTGGGTCGGACGAACTGTCGCTCGCGACGAGCTATCTGGACGGAGTCTTTCCCATCAAGTACGAGACTACCGCGGCGATCGCTCAGGCTCTGTCCGCGCTGGTTGTATACGGCCTGGCGGATGATTACTTCGATACGTATCGGGGCGCGGTGCGCGGCGTAACGATCGCGGATGTGCTAACCGCCGCCGCCAACCATCTGCATCCTGAAGCGCTGCAGCTGCTGGTCGTTGGTGATCCGGCTGTAGTCGGAGACCCAGTCGAGCGTCTGGCGTTCGGACCGCTGAGCGTGTACGACTCTGAGGGCACCCAGCTATCCGGCTAGCTGGTGTGACCAGCTGCGGAACTCTTCGTTAGACTTGTCAAAAAATGACGACTCACCCCTTGTCGGGCGATGTACAAACCCGAGTAACTCGTTCGAAATTGTAGGCATATAACAAGGCCTCGATTTGCGATCCGCAGTATCCACGTGCGGAATCGGTTAGCGGGACGCACCATGTGCGCCACGCACGAGGCCCCTTACGATTACCGTAACCTGGTGGAAGGACGCCGCGAGCGGCCAACCGGTCATCGCCTTCGAGCCAGCACTGCGCGTCGGGACGCGATGCACTAAAGGATGCCGAAGACGCGATAGTCGTGGACGAAGACATTACGCCTTGGTAGCAATGCACATGTGCGTCCACCTGGCGAAGGTGGTACTCCAGAGAACAACAACGATCGCATAGCGAAATGGACAACGCAGTCTGAGGGAAATGGCGGGAGGAAATGAAAGGGCGCGTCCACGGGACGCGCCCTTTCTGTTTGCGTGGGAGTCATGAAATAAGCGAGCGGGCGTTCAGCCAGCCGCATGGTCGGCGCTCGAAACAGGACGTTCCACATGTCAAGAAATGATGCCTCACCCCTTCCCCTGCACTGAAGTAAATCTGCGTAACTCGTTGTCATTATTAATGATGTAGCAAGGCACGCCAGTTGCTTTAGTGTTGGGCAGAAGATTAGCAACCCTCACGGAGCACCACCCGATGCAAAGTTCAAGAATGAAGCACAGCGCGATAGCAGTTGCCGCAGCGATCCTCCTGGCTGGATGCTCTGACACGAACCCGGTAGCGCCTGCAGCTCCGGTAGCTCCAGCACCCGAAGCTTTGATCTCGCTGCTGTTGCCCAACCCACAAGAAGTCAGCGTCGTGACGAGAAATGTACCTCTCCAGGTTCCTGTCACCCGCAGCGCTTCCATAGGCTTGCTGGGTGGTGTGATCAGTATCCCAGAAGCTGGATTGAAGATCATTGTACCACCGCTGGCAGTGCGGTCGCGCACCACATTCACGGTAAATGCACCGGCGGGCAGCGCTGTAGCGTACGAGTTCGGCCCGCACGGCGCACGCTTTCTCGTACCGTTGATAATCGAGCAGGATCTCCGCAATACGAACGCGTATCGTAATACCCCGATTCTTGGTTCGCTGGAGGCAGGATACTTCACGGATCTCAAGTCACTCGGCCTCACCGCGCTGGTAACCGAGATCCTTCCCGTGATTTACGATCCGATTACCGCCAAGGCCCGTTTTACGGTCGGGCACTTTTCCGGATACCTCCTGGCATCTGGCAGACAGAAACAGGCATCCCAGGAACAGTAGGCTCTTCCAGCACGCGTATTTCGCGGCAGCAGGCCAGTAACTGGTTGTCCGCTCTCTTAAACCCGACTACAAGACAATGAAACACGTTATAGGCACATTCCTACCCACGCCAACTAGCTACCGAACCTCCAGGATTCTGGCGGCCGCTTCGATAGCCCTGACCGTGGCGTGCTCGGATTCGTCAACAGGACCGGTGGACGAGCCGAATCTCAAAAAGCACTCTGCTTCAGCGGAAGCGCCAATGATACAGCGGTTCGTCGTGAATCCCGCGGCAGCGACCAACGAAACTCTGGGGGACCACAAGATCAATTTCCCCGCTGGTTCAATCTGCAATCCCGCTACCTCTACCTACGGAATTGGCGAATGGGATGCACCGTGCGAGCCACTCAAAACGCCCATCACGATCACTGCTACATGGTGGAGGGATTCCGCGACCGGCCAACCGGTCATCGCCTTCGAGCCAGCTCTACGATTCGTACCTTCGGCGGACGAAAAAAGATGGGTGACTTTGCACATGCGCGACAAGCGCGTATCGCGCGACATGCTGCGCTACGATATCAGAATTTTGTGGTTGTACCAGGGCGAGTGGATAGACGAGTCGATCACCGATGCGACGCTCGAAACTCAAAGCGATGGGCATAACGGACGTGTGTACCGCCGAATCAAGCATTTCAGCGGCTATCTGGTAACGTCTGGGCGCACGGGAGTAAAGGCGGGTGGAGGAGTCGAGCTCGAAGAGCCGCTCTTGCCGTAAGGTCCAATACGCGCGTCAGCGCGGACAGGCAAGACCGTAAGACCTGTTTTGGTAGGCTAGAACACTACCTAATGGTTTGCCCGCAGCTGGTCACCCTAATTTTCGACCTTTCGATCCGGAGTTGCTTGTGAACCTCAACGCCCCAGTGCGCTTTTCCCGCACCGCTTGTTTTGTAATCTTGTCGGCCGTGCTTATTGGCGGTTGCAAGGACAGCGGGCCATCTGCGCCCGATATGCGCCCCAGCTTCGTTTTGCTCGATCCGTCGCAAAAGGTCATGGTCGCGGAGCGTCTTACTCCGCTAGACTCGGCAATGCGGATACAAGAAGTGATAGGTCCCAAGGGAGGTTGGATAGGTATCAAGGATGTGGGTCTGTGGGTCTATGTTCCGCGAAACGCGGTGTCGAAACGGACGATCTTCTCGATAACTGCAGTACCCGGAAACCTGGTTGCCTATGAGTTCGGGCCACACGGGACGCGTTTCAACGTTCCGCTCGATGTCTTCCAGCTCCCAGGGAAACACGGCGTCAAGATAAAGGACGGCGAGGATCCAGCCAACTTGGAAGCGGGGTACTTCCCAGGTTTGAATCAGCTACTTCCGTCGGCGGGAGAGGCAATGGTGGACGAGATATTGCCGGTTACCTTCGATCCTCAACACGGGACATTTCGCTTTCAGGTCGACCACTTTTCAGGCTACCTCCTGGCATCCGGTCGCCACAAGAATTCCAATGCTTCCAATGGTGCCAACGGCGGTTCTTGATGGTGTGTAACGAGCCCCCCGCATTGCGGTGGCGGTTACACGGACCAAGTTTTCGTTGGGGTGGGCGCCGGCAGGGGCATGCTGCAATGCCCCTGTCGGCGTTTCTGGAGGTGTGCTCGAGGTGCTCGCCTATACGTTTGTCGGGGCCAGCGATTTCTGCCGTGTCGCTTCAGCCGGCAGCCCGTTTCAGAGCAACACCGAGCCGCAGGCTCGATCGAGGAGCTCACGGTACCGCCCGCTCATCGCATCATAGCCGAGTGCTCTCACCCGAGGCTCGTACCGCGTAAGCGTTGCCGATATACGGCCAGCATCGTGATCCAGGAGTACCTCCGCGCACTCGGCGGCAAGCCAGATGGCACTGTACAGGTCGCTCGCTTCCGCCAATTCGCATGCGCGGTCGAAGTGCTCGAACGCGGTGTCTGCATCGCCATCCAGCATCACAAATCGTACTTGCAGCGCTTCAACCAGCTCGCGTCCCTGAAACCATTCTGAGCGCGAAAGCACGCCGTCCCTGACGGTAACGTATGATTCCCTGGCGAGCCTTAAGTCTCCCAGTGCGAGAAGGGAGAGCCCGGCGCCCGCTACCGATCCAAGCTCGACATCGGCCTGTCCGATGACCTGCGCTCGGGATCGCGCTACCTCGTACAGCTCCGCTGCCGACTTCGAGCGGCCACTCTCCCGATCGATGTGAGCGAGGTTGTAGAGGGCGTACAGCTCCCGTTCGCTGTTTTTCACAGCCGCGAACATCGCCAGGGCTTCGCCGCATAGCTGGCGTGCGAAGTCGTAATCCCCGCATTTGTGGTAAATGACACCGAGGTTGAGCGAGAATAGGCCGCTCAAGTCGGGTGCGCCTGCCTTGCGTCCCAAAGGGATAGCGGCGGTAAGCTCCCGCTCCGCATCGCGCCATTCGCCACGCAACATATGAATGACGCTCAAATTGTTGTGGCAGCTTGCCTGTCCCCTGCACTCCCCAATTCCCTGGTAGATCTCCAGCGCGGCGTGGCAAACGGCGGTAGCTTCGGTCGATTCGCTTTGCAGAAGTGTTATGGCAAGCCGATTGAGCGATTCGGCGAGAAGCATGGGATTGCTCTCTTCCTCCGCAAGCTTGACCGCTTCGCGCGCAACCCGGGCTGCGGCGCCTTGATCGCCGAGCCTGCCGTGCGCTTGCGAGATCATCGCGAGCAGGGAGATGCTGTCGCCGCGCATTCCCAGCGCGCGAGCTTCCGCGTCAAGCACAGAACATGAGTGCAGCGTTTTTGCGGCCGGCTGCCCCAGAAGTCCGCGGATGCGCTCGCGCGCCCTGCGGAGCGTGAGTGCGCGGTGTCCGTCGTTCTGCGAAGTGAACCACTGGATAGCGAGGTCGAAAAGCTCCTCGGCCTCCTCGTACCGTCCTACCGCTTCCGCTATCTCCGCGAGGCAGACACGCACGTCGGCGAGCTCGGCGGGCGAAGCAGCGGTGCGTTCAGCGATACGAAGGAACTCGGTTCCTTCCGGATGAGCGTACACTTCCTTGGCGCGGCGTGCGGCAAGCAGCGCGTAGCGATACGCATTGGGACGATCATCCGCGCGGTCGAAGTGCGCGGCAATCTCTTCCACCGCATCAGGACTTCGACGTTCCATTGCGTGCGCCACGCGCTGGTGAATCCGACGAAGGCGGCGCGCGTTGACGGAACCGCGCAACACTTCAGCAAGCTTGTCGTGGGCAAATGCGTAGCAGTCGCCGCCACGCACCGCAACGGGCTGGAGCACAGCGGCTGCAACCCCCTCGTCGAGCGCGTCGAGCAGATCGTCTTCGCTGCCCGCGCCGGCGTCGATGGCGAGATCGAGATCGAACTCCCGCCCGATGACCGCAGCAGTCGTGAGGATGTCGTGCGACTTTGGAGACAGGCGTGACAGACGGCGGGATATCAGGTCGGTAATTGCGGCGGGAAGACGCAGCTCCGAAACTGGACGCCATTCCCACTGGGTGCCGTTATGCCAGATTGCCCCTTCATCCAGCAGTGTACGCAGGACCTGGACGACGAAAAGAGCGTTTCCTTCCGTTTGCCGGTACAGGTAGGCGAGGAGCTCCCGGCCAACGTTCTGCCTGTGGAAAGCAGCTTCCATCCAGACTTTCATCTCGTCGCGAGTGAGCCTCTCGAGCGCGATCTCGTGAAACCTCTCATCGCGCGACAGCCGTCTTCGTCGGTCCACAACCTCGCCGCGAGCTTCTTCGGATCGGGTTGTGAGACACACCAGAACGCGCTCGTCAACAAGTTGCGGCAGCAGGTGCTCGAGCGCATCCCAGGACGCCGAGTCTGCCCATTGCATGTCGTCCAGGACTATGACTATTGGCCGCTGCGCTGCTGCGTGCTGGATATACTCGGCAATCTCAGCGAGAAGGAGATACTTGCTGCCACCCCGTGGATCCGCAGTGAAGGCCGTGTCGGTGCCGAGCGCGGGCACGAGATTGGGTAGCTCGCGCCACTCGCGGGGCGACGCTGTGTCCAGCCTGCGTAACGCAGTGATAACCTCTGCCCACGGGCCGTAGGGTGGCTGAACGTCCGCTTCATGACAGCGGCCCATCACAAGCGAGCCCGCGCGGAGGCGAACTTCGGGT
>JACMME010000111.1 GCA_014379205.1 Gemmatimonadaceae bacterium | reverse complement strand
CCATGGACGGCGGAGCCTCCGAGGCGCGCGGCGTCTATGCGGGCGGCGGTAACATCGTTGATTTCCTCGCGCTCGCGGGTGTGGATACGGCGAAGGCGGTCTGCGCCGTGCGCGACGAGTTCAGGCGCGCCGGCTCCGAACTCCCGCGGCTCGCCTTTGCCGATATCCTCGTGCCGCACCAGGGCCCGGCCGCGCAGGCCGCCGAGGTCGCGCTTCGCATGCTTGAGGCCGGTGTGGACGCGGTCGGCATTCACCTGCAGTCCGACGCGCGGCGCGCCGACCCCAGGCTCATCGAGAGCGATGTTCTCGGTGACATGGCCCGCGCCATCTTCGAGCGTGTCGGCAAGACCACCCCGGTGCAGGTAGTCGGCGGGCTTAGCGCCGCGCAGGCGAAAAGCCTTGCGCGCGTGGGGTTGCGCGCCTTCGTCATTAGCGGCAATCTCGGCCAGCCGGACGCCGTCACCCGCTACAACCTGCCACCGGCCCAGATCGAGCGCTTCATCGCCGGTTTCATCGCCGAGGTCTCGAGCACCTAAGTAGCATCGCCCTGTCAGTGGCCGAAAACAATGCGCGCTGACTGACAGAACCTTCGTTCCCAGCCCTGTCTTCGTGCACCAGACGCGAAACGCGCGAAGGGACGGTCAAGAAAGGAACGCACCTCTTACAGCTCCGCCAGATAGGGCAACTTGCCAGTGCTGTCACCTATCTTCTCCGGTTGCACGCCCATGTGGTCGAGCAACGAAAGATAGAGGTTCGTCATTGGTGTTCCGGACTCGTACTGGATGTGACGTCCCGGATGCAACTTCCCACCGCCATGCCCTGCAAGCATTAGCGGAAGATCTTCATGCGTATGCCGGTTGCCGTCTGCCAGAGCGCTGCCATACACGATCATGGAGTTGTCCAGCAAGGTTCCGTCGCCGTCCCTGGTAGCTTTCAGCTTGCCCAGGAAGTACGCAAAGAGCTCCACATGATGGGTGTTGATCCTCGCGATCTTCTCCATCTGCTCCGGCAGATTGCGGTGGTGCGACGTCGGGTGATGCGGGTCAGGGACGCCAATCTCATGGTACGACCGAACGCTGCCTTCCCGGCCTACCATCAGGGTAGTGACGCGCGTAACGTCGGTTTGGAACGCGACCACTTGCAGGTCATACATCAGCTTCAAATAATCCGAAAATTCGATTGGCACACCCGCTGGCTTGTCCATGCCCGGGTTCACCAGGCTGTCCTGCTTCTCGGCGCTTTCAATCCGCTTCTCAATCTCACGAACCGCAGTCAGATACTCATCCATTTTGCGTTGGTCGGCCGGTCCCAGCTTTCCAACAATGCGCTCGGTCTGTCCGCGAGCCAGATCGAGAATGCTGCGCCGGCTTGCCTGCCTGCGCGCCCGCGTCTCCGGGTCGAGACTCAGATTCTCGGTGCCGAAGAGCCGCTCGAAGACCATTCGTGGATTCGTTTCCGGAGGCAGCGGTGTCGTCGGCGTTCGCCAGGAGATGCTGTTCGTGTACGCGCATGAATACCCGGTATCGCAGCCGCCCACCGTGCGCGAATCTTCGCAGCCAAGCTCCAGCGAGGCGAAGCGCGTTTTGTTCCCGACCGCCTGCGCTACGATCTGATCTGTCGAGATGCCGAGCGATATGTCCGCACCATCCGTTTTCCTCGGATGCACGCCAGTCAGAAAAGTCGCCGCCGCCCGGGCGTGATCGCCGCCACCGTCGCCAAGAGCGTTCCCATTCTTCTGCGCGAGGCCCGTCAGAATGCTGATGTCCCCTCGAAACGCCTCCATCGACTTCAGGATGCGCGGCAACTGATAGTCCCGCCCGAACGCTTCCGGGGTCCACTGGTTCATCATCACGCCGTTGGGTACATAGGCGAAGGCGAGACGTACAGGCCCTGCCGCCGTGCCCGCAGCGAACGCAGGCCGCATCGCATCGAGCATGGGAAGCGCGATGGCTGCTCCGACTCCGCGAAGGAAGGTTCTTCTTGGCAGATGTTTTCCGGTGACGATCATGATTTGCTCTTGTCTCCCTTTCTCATTTGAAACGGCATGCTCCTGACGATCTCGAACAAGATGCTCGAAAACTTGTATTCATTTGCCGCGGCTCGTCTGGCAATTTCTTTCACCGCTCTTCGGTCATACCGCTCGAGGCCGCGCCCGAGGCCGTACGTCATTAGCTTCTCGGTCACTGCGAGGGCAAGCGCATCCTTATCCGCTTTGAGGATGCCCTTCAACTCTTCGTGGTTCTGGAAGGAATGACCGTCCGGTAGCGAGCCGGAGCTGTCGATGGGAAAATTCCCGTCTTTATCTCTCCAGCTGCCGATCGCATCGAAATTCTCGAGAGCGAATCCGAGTGGATCCATTCGCGAATGACACGACGCGCACACCGCACTGGAGCGATGCTTCTCCATTTGTACCCGGAGAGTTGCCGTGGTTCCAACGGCCGACTCCTCTAACGCAGGAACATCGGCAGGAGCCGGAGGCGGCGGAGCATTGAGAATATTGTCAAGAATCCATTTCCCCCCGTAACACCGGTGAGGTTCGCGTCGCATAAGACGAAACAGTAAGTACGCTTGCCTGAGTTAAAAGGCCTCCGCGCGGGGTCCCTGTCAGATCCACTCTGCGGAAGCTTTGCCCATGAACGCCGGGAATGTTGTAGAAGCGTGCCATGCGTTCATTCAGGAAGGTGTGTTTTGCGTCGATCAGGTCCCATATTGGCCGATCGTTCCGAATCAAATCCTCGAGGAACAGCTCCGTTTCCCGGCGCATGGATTCCCTCAGATAATCGTCGAACTGGAACTTCTTCCAGTCTGGCTTGACCGATTCGAGTGCGCGGATCTGCAACCACTGACCACCGAAGTTTTCTATCAAAGCACGAGCCTTCGGGTCGGCCAGCATGCGCTT
>JACMME010000010.1 GCA_014379205.1 Gemmatimonadaceae bacterium | reverse complement strand
TGTGTGCTCGATTTGCCGCCCTTGCGGGCGCTGGGGAAGTCCCCCACGGAGCTGGATGCGGAGATCAAGGACCGCCTCGACGCAATCCCTGGTGGCATCGACAACATGATCGTGCGGCTCATCGTGCAGGACGTGCCGCGACATATAGGGCGCGAGCTCAACCACCGGCAGCTTCGCGAGTACAAGAGGCGCGCATTCCACCTGAACGTTGACCTCCGGCGTCCGGTCTTAACTAGAACGGCTTCCGGGGGGGCGCCTGGCCGGCGTCCAATGCTGGTCGATGTGCTTCGCACGTATCTCGGGCGCCGTCCGCTCGACAGTGCGCTCAACCGGGACGAGCTCATAAAGCTCGGAGTGCAATACCTCGATCAGGCTGACGCCTCTGCGGTTGGAGTGCACTTCCTCGAGCTGGGGGGTGCGTCTCCGGTTGGGTCGGCTGACGAAGAGACGCACGCACTCTAGTGCGCCTGCACTCTCTCAAGCTCGAAAACTTCCGTCAGCACGCGGACACGCAGATCGGCTTTCACTCGGGCCTCACCGGCATCATAGGACCGAACGGTGCTGGAAAGACGACGATCCTGGAGGGCATTGCCTGGGCGATCTACGGCAACGCTGCGGCCCGGGGAACTCGTGACAGCCTTCGATTCTATCGCGCCAAGCCACGTGCTTCCGTTCGGGTAACGCTGGACTTCGAGCTTGGTGGCCATCGATATCGCGTTGTGCGCGGCCTCACCAGTGCCGATCTGTATCTGGACGGAGGATCCACCTCCATCGCTACGACCACTACCGGCGTAACCGAGCTTCTCCGCAAGCGAATCGGTATGTCGCGCGATGAGTTCTTCAGCACGTATTTCACGGGACAGAAAGAGCTCAATGTGATGGCCGCGATGGGTCCGTCGGAGCGGGGCCAGTTCCTCTCGCGCGTGCTCGGTTACGAACGGTTGCGTGGTGCTCAGGACCTCGCGCGGCAAAAGCGGCAGGAGTTCGTGGCGGAGATCGGCGGCCTGCGGCAGGGAATGTCGGATGCGCTTCAGGTGACCGCGCGTGTGGGCTTTGCGAGGAAGGCTTTGGCGTCGGCGGAACAGCAGGTGGCGTCGGCGGAGAAACGTAAGCAAGAGGCGGATCGCATCCTCTCGGCCATCCGCCCCACGTGGGAATCCTCCCAGCAGGAGCGCGAACGGCTCCAGGCGCTGCTTATCGACTTGCGTCTGGCGGAGGCTGAACATGCCACTCATCTCCGCGAGATTGAGCGACTCGACCGCGATTTCGCGGAGACGGCTGCCGCACGAGAGACCCTGCAACCGATCGAGGAAGGACTCCACTCGTTCAACAGTCTCGTGGCTGAATTCCAGCGCCAGGATGTATTGGCGCGGGAGGAGGGACGCCGCTTGGCACTGGAGCGGGAACGCGGCGCACTCTCGGAAGACATTCGCGGCCTTCGAGAGAGGCAACGAAGGATCGGACAGGCACCGGCGCTCGAAGGAGAAACTGTCGAGTCACTCAAGGCCAAGCGCGAGCAAGCCTTACAGGTGGACCGCGAGCTCGAGGTAAGGCGCACGGACTGGACACGAGACCAACAGGAAGCATCAACGAAACGGGAGACACTGCGAAAACAATACGCCGAGCTCAAGGATCAACGTGACCAACTGCAACGCGCCGGGCCGGAGGGGATATGTCCCACGTGCATGCGGCCGTTAGGGGCCAACTTTCGGTCAGTGCTGGATCTGCTTGGGGACCAGATGGAGACCGTGCGCGTGGATGGGAGGTATTACAAGGATCGCCTGGAGCAGCTCGCACAGCGTCCGGAAGAACTGGTAGTGCTCGAAGAGCGGCGACGCGTACTCGCGGATGACGTCACGAGCATAGAACGTCGCTTGACGAAAATTCAGCTCGCCATTCAGGAAAAAGTTCAGCTTTCGGCAGAACTACAGGCCAGGGAGACACGCGAGACACTTCTAACAAGCGAGCTGGCTACAATTCCGGCGGGGTATGATGCCCACACTCACCAGAGCATTCGTGCAGAGTTGGAGCGCCTCGGACCACTCGACCAGAAAGCCGCGCGCCTGCGGATGCAAATAGAACGTGAGCCGCAGATTGTCTCCGAGCGGAACAGAGTAAACAAAGCTCTGGCGGCCTCGGCCGAGCTGGTCAGGGTTCTCACCCTGGAGCGTGCGACCGCCGCGTTTTCTGAAGATGTCTTTCTTCGCCTTCGCGATGGACACCGAAAAGCCGCTGAAGAGTTGCACGCCGCCGAGCTTCAGGCGGCATCAGTGAGCAGCACAAGGCAGAGCGCGCAAGCCGCGCTCGCCGCCGCCGAGAATGCGGCGCGCGAGCTCCAGGAGCGTCAGAAACTGCTCGATGAACTGAACAATAAGCGCCGTCTGCACGAGGAACTGGATCGTGCGTTCAGCGATTTGCGGGGGGATCTCAACGCCGAGATGGGTCCGGAGCTTTCCGACATTGCCAGCACCTTGCTGGCAGAGCTTACGGATGGCCGGTATTCGCGCCTGCAGCTGGACGAGCGTTACGATGTTATCGTGCATGAGGATGAGATTGCGAAGCCGGTGATCTCCGGGGGAGAGGAAGATCTGGCAAACCTGGTTCTCCGTCTCGCAGTCTCCCAGATGATCGCTGATCGTGCTGGGCAACCGTTGTCGCTGCTGATTCTTGACGAGATTTTCGGTTCACTGGATGAAATGCGGCGCGCAAGTGTGCTGGCGCTCCTGCGCCAACTGAAGGATCGGTTCGACCAGGTTATCGTAATTACTCACATCGAGTCGGTGCGGGAAGCTCTGGATCGCATGATAACAGTGAGGTACGACGAGTCGACGGGGGCGGCTGTGGTTGAGCAGCCGAATGCAGTAGCTCGTGTCGCGCTCGAGCAGCGACGAACGGAAGAAGCGGGAGCGGCGGACTGATGCGGCATTCCGATTGATGGCCGTCTCCAGAGTACGAAGCCTTTCGCGCGTAACGGGGCCGATGACTGCGCGCGCAGACGATATCTCCGCACTGAACACCGTCTTCAGCGACGCGTTTACGGATAGGTATCGCCGCGACGGAATGACGGGCGTCCGCGTTCCCTATCTCAATCCGAGCATCTGGCTGTACTCAGTCGAGGATGCTGCCGGAGGCGCGCTCATCTGGCGCGATGAGCGCGATGATATCGTTGCGTTCAATATGGTCCACCAATCCGGCGTTGAGGGGTGGATGGGGCCTCTATCAGTGCGTCCGGACCGGCAGGGGCGCGGGCTTGGCAAGGAAATAGTTCGCGCGGGGGTGGAGCGCCTAAAGGCGAATGGCGCGACGACTATTGGCCTGGAAACGATGCCGCGGACGATGGACAACATCGGCTTTTACTCGGCACTGGGTTTCATCCCCGGCCCTCTGACCATCACTCTTACGTTGGAGGCGACTGTCAGCGAGAAGGCGCCGTACCTTCTGGGAAGTCTGTCTCGCGCCGACAAGAAGGCGGCGATCGCTCAATGCGGCGCACTGACATCCGCATTGATGCCGGGTTATGACTTCGGACGGGAGCTGATGATTACAGATACACTCGGTATTGGTGACACCGTACTCATGTGGCGAGCCGACCGCGTGGTCGGCGTCGCCCTGTGCCACTGCATTTCGCTCGTTGAAGGAAGGGCGGCGGAGGAGATGCGAGTGCTCAAGCTGGTGCTGGAGCGGGAGGCCGATCTCGAGCCGTTCGCGCGTACGCTCGCGGACTTCGCGAGGCGGCGCTCCGCGCAACGAGTCGCACTCCGTGTCCAGACTGAATATCTGTCGGCTTACGAGCGGCTGGTGGCAATGGGCGCCCGGGTGCGTTGGACGGATCTTCGAATGACGTTGCGGGGATTCGGGGAAGCCAGGGCGAAGGGAGGGGGACTGGTGTGGTCTAATTGGGAGATATAGCGCTTTTGGGAAAGTCCGCTTGACAGGGAATCTGTAGCAGGATTCTCAGCAGGATCGACTGTTTGAAAGCCTCCCGAAATCGCTATCTCCGATCGCCCCGTTCTCGCTTCGTAGCGCTCTCCTCACCTCCCGGAGTGCCTCGCGCGACGATTCCCCAAATCACGCAAAAAACTCCCAGCGTCAGAAAAAGATGTACCCATCCCGGCCCCTCGAAAGCAAAGGTTGCCACGGCCCATCCGATAAGCATTATCACGCCAGCTGGGATTCCGAACTTCTCGATGTAACGTTCACGTTCGCTACGCGTCTCTCTAGTGTTCATGTGATTGACTCACCTCTGAGCGATATCTAAATTGCATTACAGTTGGGAACGAAGAGCCTTAATTTTTGAGCCAACAAGTCCACCGGGTGGGTTCGACAAACTATATTGACGTCATGCCCCAGTGCGGGGAAGGCGGAAGGTGTGGTGAGGACCTCATACATTCGACTGGGCTTCAAAAAAACCTCTTCGTTCCTTCTTTTCTCGGGAGCCCCGTCGCAAGGCGGGGCTCTCGTGTTTTGTATCACCTAATTACCGACTCGGCGAACCGAACAAGTTAGATTCCCACCGCTAACGCAACAAGCACCGTGAAAGGGACCACGATGACAGACGCCAACATGAAGTCAGGCCGCAGCCCCGATGATGAAAATACGGAAGCGGCCCAGGCCGACCCGCCCGCGAGAGGTATGGCGGCGCGCCGCCGGACGTCTGGCGAGGTTCCGTCACCGACCGCTGGGTGGGGGCTGGATCTGGATGACGCACCAGCTCGCGACGGTGAGTTCGAGGACGTCGTGCGGCGCATGCTCGAGCTCGTTGGAGAGGATCCCGACCGTGAAGGTCTGCTTCGAACTCCGCAGCGGGTCGCGAACGCGCTTACGTGGCTGACACGCGGATATGAGACGGACGTAAAGGATGTCGTTGGCCACGCGATCTTCGAGGAGACGCACGAGAACATGGTCCTCGTGCGGGATATAGAACTTTATTCGCTCTGCGAGCATCACATGCTGCCCTTCTTCGGGCGAGCGCACGTCGCCTACATTCCCGACGGCAAGATCGTGGGGTTGTCCAAGCTGCCGCGAATCGTCGATGTCTTTGCCCGGCGGCTTCAGGTGCAGGAGCGCCTCACCGAGCAGATAGCGCAGGCCATCGATGATGTCCTTCAGCCTCGAGGAGTCGGCGTCGTCATCGAGGCCAACCACCTCTGCATGATGATGCGCGGCGTCGAGAAGCAGAACTCCAGGACTATCACGTCGGCGCTTCGCGGCGCGTTCCGGACCGATGCGAAGACGCGAGAAGAGTTTCTCCACCTCGCGCACAACTCTCAGATTCGGTGAGCGGCGCGCTCGCGGGACGTAGCGCGGTAGTCACCGGAGCGTCGCGCGGCATAGGCCTGGCAACATCACGGTCGCTCTCGGGCGAGGGCGCGCGAGTCCTTATGTTGGCGCGCGGCGCGAAAGAACTCAGGGAACGCTCCGCCGACATAGGAGCTGCGGCGGTTGCTTTGCCCTGTGACGTGTCCGACCGGGCCGGAGTCGCAGTTGCCGCGCAACACATTGCGGCGGAGCTTGGTGGCGCTCCCGATATTCTGGTCAACAACGCTGGTCTGTTCATCCTCGGCAGAATTGACGCGCTTTCGCAGGACGATTTTGCGGCATCGCTCGACGTAAACCTGATCGCCCCGTTCCTGCTGATCAGAGCGTTTCTCCCGGCCATGCGCGAACGAGGTGACGGCCACATAGTGACGGTCGGCTCGATTGCCGACAGACAGATTTTTCCGGAGAACGCCGCTTATGCCGCGAGCAAATTCGGACTGCGCGGCATGCATGAGGTGATGCGCGCCGAGCTTCGCGGCACCGGCATTCGCACCACGCTGGTTTCTCCTGGCCCGACAGACACGCCACTCTGGAACTCAATGGAGACCGGTCGCACCGGCCTGCCGCCGCGCACCGCCATGCTGTCAGCCGAAGCGACGGCTGACGCTATTCTTTATGCTGTGACGCGGCCGGCAACCGTCAACGTGGATGAGCTGCGGCTGACCCGGGCATAGGCCGCAAGCCGCAATCGCGATCCTGGAAATGCACGTAGACCTGCTGGAATTCCTGTCCTGTGTAAGGCCGCATGAGCCAAGCTGGCTCGTTGCATCGGTGGATCTCATCGAAGAGCGCGACATTGTGTCTGGCCGTCTTGGCTGTCCCACTTGCGGCACAGAGTACCTGATCGGCGATGGTGTGGCCGATTTCAGGATTGATGCCGCGCACCGGATGGGAAGTGGGCCACCAGGCTTTCACGATGCAACGAACGCCAATCCGCAAGGAAACAGCGATCTCGCGTTGCGCGCTGCCGCACTGCTCGATCTCACAACGCCTGGCGGGTTCGTGCTCCTTGCGGGTTCGTGGAGCGTGGCGGGGTTCGAGCTCGTCGCGCTGCTGGATGGCGTCCATGCCCTGGTGCTGAATCCGGCAACGCACGTCGCGAGCGGTTACGGCGTCTCCGTCGTACTAAGCAGCAATGGTGTCCCGGTCCGGGAAGGCACGTCCCGAGGCGCCGCCCTGGACGCAATGCATTCGACCCCCGAATGGATCGCCAGAACAGCCGCGGCAGTGCGGGCACATGGACGGATAGTGGCACCCGCGGATGCTCAAATTCCGCCCGAGCTGAGCCTTCTTGCGCGCGACTCGAGAAACTGGGTAGCGGAAACCACACGAGCGACAGCGAGCATTGTGCAAATCGCTCGCGGCCGCCCGGCTAACGCCTGATTTCGGTGCCGCCTGCATCCTCCGGAGTGACTTCCCGCGTCATGCCTTCACGGCTTTGCGACCTTGGGATCGACGCTCTGACCGGCAGCCTTTGCGGCGGCTCTCCGGTGCCATACCGAGGTTGGTTGAATCGATTCACCGCGGGAATTCGCGAACAGCATTGAGTTGTCAGCCGCTGTTGCGATTACCGATACCGGCGTGCCGACCGGCATAACGAGGTCGGTTCCGCCACTCTGCTGGCGGCTGTTGGTCCGAGGCGTAAGTGTAAGCGGGCCACCGCTGGGGTCAGCGAAGGCTTCACCGGTGATCACGAGAGGCGCCTGAGCCGTATAGTGCGCGGTCAGGTTGAACCTCCCGGGTGAGAGATTTAGCTCGACGATCCGGGCACCCACGAAGGCCGTTGAATCGGAGGATGTCGCCAGTATCCAATCACCGTATATGCTCGCGCTCTGCGCCGGCGTGTGCGCCGGACTTCTCTCCTGGAGGCGACCGCGGCGTTGGGTGCTACAGGCGCCCGCCACCGCAATAAGCGTGAGCACCATCATTGTTCGATTCACGACGTCAACCTCCGCCTCTGAGTCAGATAACAACTTTCATGACCGTCCGCAAAAGAACATCTAATCACCGTGATCGATGTACAGCGAGTCGACAAGTGTCCTGTGTCGCTGATCGATGACGCGCCGCTTGACCTTGAGCGTCGGTGTGAGCTCGCCACCTTCGATACTGAAATCGCGGTCAAGCAGAGCGATCTTCTTCGGCATTTCAAAGTTAGCCAGTCCGTGCAAGCTGCCAAAGACTTCCTTTTCGATCTTGGCCTTCACCAGCGGCTGGGCGAGAAGCTGAGCGCGGTTGGTCCAGAGCAGATTCTTGAGCTTCGCCCATTTTTCGAGAGATTCAAAATTGGGCACTACAAGCATCACAGGAAACTTTCTCTTGTCGCCAATCATAACGGCCTGTGACACGTACTTGTTCATCTTGGCCTGATTTTCCACCGGTTGCGGCGCAATATTCTTACCGCCGGCAGTAACGATGATGTCTTTTTTGCGATCCGTTATCCGCAGAAAGCCGTCCTTGAGCTCACCGATGTCCCCGGTGTGGAACCAGCCTTCGGGGTCTATCGCCTCCCGTGTCGCTTCGGGCTTGTTCAAGTAGCCCAGCATGATGTTGGGCCCGCGAGAGAGAATCTCTCCATCAGAAGCAATCTTCACATCGACCCCCGGAAGGGGCCGCCCAACCGTACCAATCCGAAAATGCTCTGGCGTATTGCAGGAGATGATGGGAGAAGTTTCGGTGAGACCGTATCCCTCGAGGATCGTAAGACCGGCGGAGTAGAAAAACTTGTTGATTTCAGGGGCCAGAGGCGCTCCGCCCGAGACGAAAAGCCGTAGCCGTCCACCGACGCGCGCCTTGAGCTTGGAGAATACCAGCTTGCCAGCAATCGAGTACTTGAACGCCAACAGCCCCCCAGGCGTTCGGCCAGCCAGCTTCTCGTCAGCCCACCGGTCGCCTACGTCCCGGGCCCAGAAGAAGATACGCTTCTTGATTGCACCGCTCGACAGCGCGTTCTCCAGCACGCGAGCGTAGATCTTCTCGTAGATACGCGGCACCGAAACAACAATTGTAGGGCGTACCTCTCCGAAGTTCGCTAACAGAGCGTCCACTGACTCCGCGTATGCCACAGACACACCGCTGGCGTGCATCAGGTAATGCCCAACGGTGCGCTCGAAGCTGTGGGAAAGCGGGAGGAAGCTGAGTGCGATATCACCGTGTTGCATCGGTACCAGACTCAGCACGGCCTGCACGTTCGAATGGAAATTACCATGCGTGAGCATGGTTCCCTTCGGCTCGCCAGTAGTACCGGATGTGTAAATGATGGTCGCCAGATCATCCGGCTTCACTTCCAGTGCCTCGGCACGGTACCGCGCTATGTCGCCGGCTGTCTCCCCATCAGCACCCTTTTTCTCCAACTGCGCCAACGACAGGTCGGCGCCCGGAAGTCCTTCGGCAAATCCGATCACATGAGTAACCCCGGGCACCGAAGCTCGAATCTCCGCCACCTTGCGTGCCTGCTCTTCAGTAGAAACGAACACCGCTACGGAGCGCGAGTCTCTGAGGATGTAGGCGATTTGCTCCGGGATGAGAGTCGGGTAAATCGGGACGTCGGCGATGCCAGCCGTCAGGCATCCATAATCCGCGAGTGCCCATTCAGGCCTGTTCTCCGACAGAATAGCCACTTGCTCGCCCCGGTTCACACCAATGGCGCGGAGCCCGCGCGCAATGTGTCGCACTCGCTCAGCCAACACGGCGTGCGAAATGGAACGCCACTCTGCGCCAGCTTTGTACTGGAGCGCGTCGGGCCTGTTGTATTTGGCGACCGCTTCGAAAAACAGGCCCGTGAGAGTCCCCGGCGGAGATGCTACCGGCCCTCCGGTCGCGAAAGTTTCTGGCGCGCCGGGCAGTGTTGCAGTCATCGGCCTCCAGCGTAGATGTGATCCGGCAGCTTGGTACCGACGACTACGGTTGCCGAATGATGCGAATGATAAAACGCACCGGACTTCCGGCTACGGGTGAGTTATCCGGACGCGTAGCCGTCGCTTCAACGACGACAGAATCGGGAATGATGTTGACGGCGGCGGAAAGGCGTAGACGTCTGGAGGCGATGCCCTGCGCGTCGGACGTATCGACGACGGACGGCCGATCCGATTCGTTCGTGAGAACAACTCTTGTGGTGTCACTTATTGAAGCCGAGTCACCCCCGGGGGCGACGATGCGAAACCGTACGAGGTAATTCGGGACGGCGATTGACGTATCTGCACCCGCGGACGTGAGGCTGTCGTGGCCAAGAAAGACGCGCAGGTCGCCGCTGTTGGTGGCTCCCTGCAACGAGAACAGCATGGACCTGCGAAGGCTGTCAAGCCCGAAGATCGTATCCGGGCGAAGCGTCACCCTTATGGTGATCCGATCGGATTGAAGACCTCCTATGCTCGCGATCACCGTAGCCTGGCCGGTCCGCTGCCCGAAGATTCGGCCAGTGATACTGTCGAGCGTTACGATGCCGGTGTCCAGCAGGTAGAACCGAATTGGAGCGCCCGAGATAATATCGTTGCTCGAGTTGAAAGCGCGAGCACTCAGGGAAACCACCTGGCCCATCGCGTCGCGAAGCGAGTCGCCAACAACGATGGCGGGCAATTCCAGTGGATCAATCTCGATCGCTACTGCCGCGTCAGGGTCAGTTCCGAACTCGCTGCATGACAGCACCGCCGCACCCGTTGCGAGAGAGGCGAAGACCAGAAAAGGTACCGAGGCCAACCATTTGTACGCGAGTCTGCTTGCGATCATTGAAATCTTGCCTGAAGCTCGGTTACCAGCTGAGAGTAAGCTCGCGACGAAGGATCGGCTGCGTTTCGCAGAACTACTGGTTGCCCCGCGGCGAACGCCTCGGCTGCCGCGGACGTGCGAGGCACAACCATGTCGAACACCATGTTTGCAGGAAGGTGCCGCCTTACATAGTCCGCCACTCGAGCGCAGACGTCACTGTTTTCATCGAACATAGTCAGCACGATGCCATCAAGAGTCAGCTCGTCGTTGACGGCGGAAATGTCTTCCAGCATGCGGAGGATCTGCGGAGTGGTCTGGAGCGCAAGCGGCTCGCATTGAAGCGGCACAATGACGTGCTGGCTTGCCGCCAGGACCCGCCGAACAATGCCACCGAGACCCGGAGGAGTATCGACAATCACGACGTCGCAGCGCTCGCGAGCGCTCGCCAGCAGCGCGGGGAGCAGGTCAGTTTCAACCATCAATTCCTGAAAGGCGCTCTGGTCGCTTTCGTTGGTCACCGTCCCCACCAAAATGACGCGGAGCCAGGGAAGAGCGGTCGGGAGGATGATCTCCCGCAGCGTCCGGGTTCCAGCGATATAATCTGCGAGGCCGTAAGGAGTATGGTTGGAGCGCAGTCCCGCCCCGTACTTTACGGCGCCCTGAGGGTCGCAGTCTACCAGTAGCGTCTTTGTGCCTCGCAGCGCGAACTCCGCGGCGAGGTTCACAGCGGTCGTCGTCTTGCCGACGCCTCCCTTCTGACTCACTATGGCCAGAACGTGGCCCACCCGCTAATCGCGTTCCGGCACGACGCCAGCATCGCTGTCGGTCTTGAGATGTTCGAGGGTTTCCCGTGCATGCTTGACCCATCGATCGGCTTCGCCGCCCGATGGCACATTTGCAAGAAACGCGTCGAGATGTTCCCCAGCACCAGCCGCATCTCCGCGCTTCAGTAACAGGAACGCCAATCCGTAGTGTGCACCGGAGAGACCGGCATCCAGCTCAAGTGCTCGCTGGTATGCGCGAATAGCATCATCCAGACGGCCCGTCTTGGAGAATGCAATGGCCATGTTCTGGAGTGTACGAGGGTCATTTGGGCGGTCACGCAGAGCCAGCCGGTAGGACGTCAGGGCGGCGTCGAAGTCCCCCTGACGCTCGAGCGCCAGAGCTTCGCTGAGGTAGTCCAGCCGCTGCGGCTTTGGCGATCCGCGCGGATTATCGCCGATTAAACGGCGCCACCAGGACATGAGTCTGTGTTGGGCGTTCGGAGAGGTTGCGAAGCGACGGAGAGTGACTGCGCGAACCGGCTACGCGGCACCTCTTTGCGACCGCCAAGTTATCGTCTGCACCTCGCGGCGGCAACCGCGCTTCCTTGCCCTGTTCGGGGTGGATAAGTTGGATACATTGCTCCTGACGGCTCGCGACCCTGGCCGCTCGAAGTTGAGACTTCTTCAATTACCACCACATGTCGCCACGCCGGCAACCAATCGACCGAAGCCGCGGAATTTTCGAAGTGGATTGGCCACTTTTCGGTGAGCTATCCCGTGCGCTGGCTTTGAAAGTCGCTCGCTCCTACGATCCCGAGCTGGTTGTGGGAATTGCCACCGCTGGAGTGATTCCCGGAGCGACGATCGCGGCAATTCTGGGCCGCGAATTTCACTCCATCGTCGTGAGCCGCCGTATAGGAACCGAGCGCATCCGCGCGACTCCCGCGGTTCTCGGCGCCGCGCCCGCGGAAGTGCGCGGACGCCGCGTGCTCATTGTCGACGAAACGTGCGACAGCGGTGACACGTTGCGCCTGGCGGTAGCGGCGGTGGTCAACGCCGGCGCATCAGACGTCAGGATCGCCGTGGGATTTCGAACTGGCAGCTACGAGCCCGACTTCGCCGCTCTGGAGACCGAAAGCGTCATCATACTTCCGTGGGATCGCGAAATACTAAAGGACGGGAATCTCGTGCTGCGGCCGGAATATGCAGAGGTGCTTGGGAAGTAGCGGATTGCGGATTGCGCATTGCAATCGCACCTACGCCGCTTGCACCGCCGCTTCATACTCCATCCCTCGCTCGATTCCCTCGTAGATGTGCCCTACCACTTCGCTGGCGCCGAGCAGAAACCGGCAGCGGGGAGCACCCATCGAACGACATTCCACCTCGAGAACCGCGAGTGGGGACTCAGCCAACTGGCCGAAGAAGCCTGCCAGCATTCCCGTCGTGAGGAAGCATGCCGGCTGGTGCAGGTCACTGGTTGAGTCAGCTTCGCCCCAGTCCTCAGAGTCGACCGTCGCCACGGCGCTCCCAATCGAGCCGAGCGTGAACGAACCCCAACCCGCATCTCTGAAGTAACGAGAGGCGAGGTCGCCAAACTCCTCGAGGCCAAGCTCTCCAGGATCGACGTCCGTCTGGTCCTTGGCCCACTTCCGGAACGACTGAAACAGGCTTTCGCTGCCTGCGTATCCGGCTTCCTGCAGGTACGAGGCGCCTGAAATGACGGCATCGTTGAGGAGTGCTCCTCGGAGCGAAGCCAGCGCGGCTCGGCTCAGGGCGACCATTTGGTGATCGTTCAGATCGATCGAGGTATGTGGCATGAGACTATTCCGTTGTATGTGAGCGTCCGATACGCCGTAACAATTCCGCCTCGTCGATGACAGTGGCGCCGAGACTTCGTGCTTTTTCCAGTTTGCTACCTGCGTTATCACCCGCCAAAACGAAGCTGGTCGATCTGGAGACGGAGCTTGTAACGTGGCCACCGTGCGTCTCTACGAGCTCTGTCGCCTGTTGACGCGACAGATTTGGCAGCGTTCCGGTAATGACGACCGTAAGTCCCGCGAGGGCACCATCGTTCGCCGCTGAGCCGTGCTCTGCAAACTCGACGCCGTGAGCGCGAAGCTTCGCAATGAGGTCTTTCGTGGTCGGGTTCGAGAAAAAGGACGTCACGGCGCTGGCTATTGTCCCTCCGATTCCCCGGACTCGAAGGATGTCCTCCTCCGAAGCGGACGCGAGCGCGTCCAGGGATCCGAAGTGATGCGCCAGAAGCTGCGCCGCGCCCGTACCCACGTGGCGGATGCCGAGCCCATTTAGCAAGCGTGAAAGTGGCTGCTTCTTCGAGGTTGCAATGGCAGCGACGAGGTTGTCGGCGCTCTTTCGCGCGAAGCGGTCGAGCGCCATGAGCTGATCCGCGGTCACACTGAAGATGTCAGCGACATCGTGTACGAGGCCGGCCCCAATGAGCTGTTCGATGCGCGCGTAGCTCAGCCCACGGATGTCCAGTGCCCCACGCGAGGCAAAATGCACGATGCCCTCGAGCTGTCGCCCTGGGCACGCGACGTTGGGGCAGTAAATGGCAACTTCCTCCTCATCCTTCTCCGCTTCGGTTTTACAGGCGGGACAAAAACGCGGCATCCGCCATGGCTGCTCACTGCCTGTCCGGCGCTCTGGCAGGGGCGCAATGATCTGAGGAATCACTTCACCCGCACGCTTGACTTGCACCCAGTCGCCGATCCGGAGATCCTTCGTGATTACAAGATCTTCGTTGTGCAGGGTTGCGAGCTTGACGGTTGTGCCGCCTATCTCCACCGGTTCGAGAACGGCGTACGGATTGAGAGCACCTGTGCGGCCGACATTCACGCGGATGTCCAACAGCTTTGTGACCGCGATATCGGGGGCAAATTTTCGGGCTATGGCCCAGCGCGGCTCGCGTCCGCCGACGACTCCCAGCTCATCCTGCAGTGCGAGGGAGTTGACCTTCAGTACAACACCATCAATTCCGAAGTTGAGGGATGCGCGTCCGGTTTCCTCAATGCGCGCCACAACCGCGCTGGCGTCGTCAACATCCTTGCATAGCTGGCGATGCGATTCGACTGGAATTCCCCAGTGCTCGAGCGTATTGAGTAGTTCCCACTGGGAATCGAAGGGCAGGGGTGCACCCGGAGGAGCTGCCGCGGCGAACCCATAAAAACGCAGTGGGCGCGAGGCCGTGACCGACGGGTCCAGCTGCCGAAGCGCACCGGCGGCGGCGTTACGTGGATTCGCGAAGAGCGGTTCCCCGTCGCGAGCTCGTGCCTCATTCATTCGTTCGAATCGATCGAATGGCATGTACACCTCGCCTCGCACTTCAATGATTTCCGGCGGATCGGTTCCGAGAAGGCGGAGCGGAATGTCACGGATGGTTCGGATGTTGGGCGTCACATCCTCCCCAATCACTCCGTTACCTCGTGTTGCTCCACGCTCGAGAATGCCGCGCCTGTATGTCAACGCGACCGCGGCTCCGTCGATCTTGAGCTCCGCGGTGTAACCGAGCCCGCGCACGTCGTCACCGGTCACGCGCAGCAGACGGCCCTCCCACTCGCGCAGCTCCTCATCGGTAAAAGCGTTGCCAAGCGACAGCATGGATGTGAGATGCTGATGCTTGGCCAGAAGGCTCTGCGGCGGAGCTCCTACGCGTACGGTAGGGGAGTGGGGTGTGCGGAGCTCTGGAAAATCGCGCTCGAGGTCAAGAAGCTCGCGGAACAGCCGGTCGTATTCGAGGTCCGAGATCTCCGGACTGTCGAGCACGTGATACTGGTGGTTGGCGCGCTCCAGACGTTGACGAAGCTCATCGGCGCGAGCGGCATTCTCGTGAATCGAGAGAGTCATTGGCGCCCGCTGTATCGCCGGCTAACGCGGCCTCACTGACCCTCGCTGTCCTTCGAGCCTGCACCACCGTGATCGCTGCGTGCCAGGTAGTTCTCCACGAACAGCAAGCCGTTCTCGCCCGCCCGGCGAACCATCTTGAGAAGAGTGTCCATGCTGGATACTTCCTCGAGCTGTTCGCTCACAAACCACTCGAGAAAGTTCTTGGTCATGTGATCGTTGCGCTTTATGGCGAGATCCATGATGCCGTTGATCTGCTTTGAGACGCTCATCTCCCAATTCAGCGAGAGACTGACCGCTTCTTCCGCGGAGCTGAAGTTGCTCTTCGGAGCCGGAATCCCTGGAATAGCGACCCGTCCGTCGGCGTCGACCACGAACTTCACGAAGCGCATGGCGTGCTCGCGCTCCTCGAGCGCCTGCTTGTAAAAGTGCTTGGACAGCGCTGGAAGTCCCTCGCAGTCGAAGTAGGCTGCGATGGCCACGTACTGGAGAGACGCGCCAAACTCGTGGCCGATCTGCTCATTCAGGACGCTGTTAATATCAGGACTGATCAACATGGTGCTGTTCTCCGGTCGATCCGTAGGTCACTCGAATGTTGTGCTGTCAGAAAGGTAGCGAAATACGGGGAGTGGGGGATGGGGGAGTAACAAGCACTTTTGGGAGTGGGGGATGGCGCTTGGGGAGTCGACAACCGTCGAAAAAGATTGCTGAAGGGGATTGGAGGCCGAGACGAAAAAAGGAGCAGCGTGGCGGGTGACGCCGCCAGGCTGCTCCACTTCAACATTCCCCATGCCCTATCCCCCACTCCCCACTCCCTTTTCTCTTGCTACGCGGTTCCTTCCCGTCCAATTGCTGCCCATGCGAGCGAAGTCATCCGGTCCAGCTCGTCGTGCGTTGCATCCGGCAGGAGAGTCTCGGCAACACGGTGCTCGGGTCCCTTGAGATACCCATCCAGCAGGCGGCGCATAAAGGCGAGCAGGACAAGTCGCTCGCGCTCCGCGCCGCGCTGAGTTCCCTGAGTTTCGGCATGAACACGCTTGAGCGCCTCGAAGCGATGAGCGTTGCGGAGGGCGCTCGCGGTCAGCGATGCGATCACCTGACAGAAGCGAACATCGTGATCGGAGAACGGTACTGCCGCCCTTTCACCGCTTCTGAGGAAGATTGCTCCGATCGTGGCGCCCTGCCACATGATCGGCGCAACGATGATCGATCGCACATTGCGACCCTCCAGCGCCGAGCGTGCCGAGCGCAGCATTGGATCTGTCGCAGCATCGGGAATGAAGACCGCCTTGCCGGACTCGAGTGCCTGCTTCAGCTCCGGATAACGCTCCAGGTCCACGATCAGATTTCGCACTCCGGGATCTTCATACGTGGCTACGAGGCGTGCTTCTCGAGCATCCGCCGCCAGGTAAATGGAGCTCCGGTCCAGTCCGAATGTCTCGCCCAGCTTGCGGGCAATGGTCTGGAGGATTTCCTCGAAATGCAGGGAAGAGGAGATGCCCTGCAGGATGTCGATTACGGCGACTAGCTGATCGCGCTCACGCTCCAGTTCGGCGATTCGCGCTTCCAGGCGCTCGGTGAACTCAATGCTCTCCAGGCGCGACTCCTCCCGCACCGGCAGTAGTTTCGACATGCTCATCATCATTCTCGGAGTGCGCGTTGAATTCGGCGCCATCGAAGCGGACCGCACGGTTGCGTCCCAGCTCCTTGGCCACGTAGAGGGCATCGTCAGCAGCCTTCACTAGTTGCTCACGATGTTTTATCTGTGGATGCGGCCACGCCGCCACCCCGCAGCTCATCGTGCGGCGCAGTGTGCCACCGTCAAAGGTGAAGACGTGTCCCTCTACTTCCTGACGCGCTCGTTCGGCGAAAGTCACTGCCGCATCACCGACGGCTCCGGGGAGGAGAACCATGAATTCCTCCCCACCATATCGGCCCACGCGGTCCACTTCGCGCGCAACCTTCTTGAGGATGCTTGCAGCCTGCTTGAGCACCTCGTCCCCGGCTTGGTGTCCGTGCGTGTCGTTGACCGACTTGAAATGATCGAGATCGAACATCACGCAGCCCAGTGGCTCGTGAAGCCGTGAGGAATGATCGAACATTTCGTGAAGCCGCTCCTCGAGGTGCCGGCGATTGTACAGACCTGTGAGTCCGTCCGTTACGGCCATGCGCGTGAGTTGCTCGTTGGCCTTTGCGATCTCGTCCTGAAGCTTCTTGATCCGCAGCATCGAGCGAACGCGCGCCTCGAGCTCGGCGAAATTGATCGGCTTCGTGATGTAATCGTCGGCGCCAGCGCCGAGCCCTTCGACCTTGCTTTCGATCGAATCCAGCGCGGTCTGCATTATGATCGGAATGAAAGGAAGCGCGGGATTCGATTTGATCCGGCGAGCAACCTCATGGCCGTCCATGCGCGGCATGGTGACGTCGAGCAGAATGAGGTCTGGAGGCATTGCATCAACCTTTCGAAGCGCTTCCTCCCCATCCTGTGCGCTGTCGCAATCGTATCCGCGTGCCTCTAGTCCCGCGCGAAGGACCTCGACATTGTCCTCCTGGTCGTCAACGATCAGAATGCGCGATGCGCGCTGTTTCTCATCTGCCATTCCCGCCACCAATGAATCTTCTTACCTCGCTCACAACCGTTTTCGGCTCGCAGGGCTTGGCGAGATAAGCATCACATCCGACCTCGAATGCTTTCTCCCGATCGGCTGCGAGTGCGTGTGCAGTCAGCGCGATGATGGGGATGGCGCGCGTTGCGGGATCGCGCTTGAGAACCTGAGTCGCTTCCCAACCATCAATCACGGGAATGGAAATATCCATCAGGATCAGATCCGGCATTTCAGAGCGCGCTTTCGCGATTCCTTCCTCCCCGTTTAGCGCTTCGATTACAGAATAGCCGAAGTGTTCGAGAATGGTAGAATAGACGATCCGGTTGTCCTCGTTGTCTTCCACGAGCAGCACCGTCTTGCCATTATTACTCATTGGGAATCCTGACCTGCAGATAACTTGAGACGAGTCGATGCGCTGTTCGACCACGGGAGCGAATCTTGAAGTGGCTTGACCGCACAGGGAACGAATCCCATGCGTGCAGACGGCGTACAGGCACAACGCCTCTCGACTAGAGGCGTAATGCTCACGCTAGCAATTTTCTTACCAACATCCATGAAGGAGTCGAATCAATGGCCCGTTCCGCCGACTTCGCCAGCACAGAGTCCGAATTAGCGGACAGCGAGCGCGCAATAGACAAGCCGTTCCCACCAGAGGACATGGCACCCGCAAGACTTCCAACTCGTGCAGTCGGCAAGAGTCACGAAGAGGAGGCTGACTGGCGTCGCTTCGGAACTTTGGCCGTGGGCCTGGCGATAGGTGTTGCCGTCGGCGCCGGCATTGCGCTGCTCATGGCACCGATGAGTGGGGCCGATGTGCGGGAGAAGATTGGAGACCGTGCCCGCGGGCTACGGGGACAGGCCGCCGACACGTGGGATGATTTGCGCGATGAGCTTCGCTACGCATCCCGCCGAGGCAGACGCGGCGTGCGCCGGGGCGTTACTCGTGGTCGCTGGGCGGCGGAGGATGCAGTGGACCGATCACGAAGGTAGCGGCGGTGAGAAGTGGGAGTAGCGACAAGGATCGAGCTCGACCCGATGTGGGAGAGCTCTCACCTCTCCCACCCCCACACCTTCTATTTGCTGCCTAACTCCTTCAGCCGCCGGGCCGCCTCTTCCTTGTAAAACTTGTCGTTGAACTCCCTGACTTCTCCGGCGGTTACGAACTCGAATTGCTCACGAGCCTTTGAAGTCTCCCCGATATCGGCGTAGACCTCCCCTAGCCCCAGGTGGTGGGTGAGCCGGTTGGGCTCGAGTGCCACGGCCTTCTCGAGATAGCGCCTGGCCTCGCTCCAGCTGGCGGAGCCGAAAAGCTTCCCTCCAAGAAAGTTTTCAGCCATGAACCGCTGGAATCCACCAAGCCGGCGAACCTCCGCATTCCAGCGGCCCATGACATGTTGCGCCCCAGCATGGTTGGGGTCGCGCTCGAGTGCCTCCAGGGCGTGAGCTCGGACTTCCTTTGCGTACTTGATTCTCTCTTTTACGCCAAGAGTGAGCGCAACCCTTCCCAGACCGCGTGCGAGTTGAAAATGACTCTCCGCCACTCCCGGGTTGGCCTCAACGGCCCTGCGCGCGTAAGTCTCACCAGTCGTGTACCATGCGGCGCGTTTTTCAGCGCTCTTCTCGAATTCTGCCAGGTCGATCACCGTGCGAGCCGCTTTCCAAAGGGCCTCATGGTTTGCGGGGTCCGCGGTGATGGCCACCTCGTAATGCTCGAGTGCTTGCGCAGGCTGCATTGCTGAATACGCCTGATCGCCGAGTGCTATGTGACCCGCGGCCGGCTGCGCACGGGTGCTATTGACCGCGATTGTCATCACGGCGGTGAACGCCAGGTAGCGCTTGAACATGGAATCTCCGACATTGGGAACGAACAGCTGCGCGATCCGACAACGACAGGGAGACCGCGGATATTCAACGCCTCCGCTGCGTGTGCTTCCACCCGGCACCGGTACCCTAGCCCTGGCGCGTTGCCAATCGCGATTAGAACTATCGTCTAGAGGGATAAGAACGGTCAATGCTCGCGTACCGACTAATCGAGCGCAAACGCGATGGAGGGCGCATCGAGGCGGGGGAATGGCGCGCGCTGGCGCATGCGTACGCGGCGGGTCATGTACCCGACTATCAAATGGCTGCTCTCCTCATGGCCGTGTACTTCCGGGGAATGGACCGTGGGGAGATTCGCGCTCTCACGGAGGCGATGATCGGAAGTGGTGGTATGCTCGACCTTTCTCATCTGACGGTGCCTCGCATCGACAAGCATTCGACAGGAGGGGTGGGCGACAAGGTTTCGCTGGTGTTGGCTCCGCTAATCGCATCCCTCGGCGTCGCGGTCCCAATGATGTCCGGGCGCGGACTCGGCCACACGGGAGGTACGCTGGACAAGCTGGAAGCCATTCCGGGCATGCGCACCGACCTGTCCCTTGCTGACGCGCGCTCGCAAGTAGAGGCGATTGGCTGCGCGCTCATGGGTCAGACATCCGAGATAGCACCTGCTGACAGGAAGATGTACGCGCTGCGCGATGCAACGGCGACCGTAGAATCCATTCCGCTCATAGCTGCCAGCATAATGAGCAAGAAGCTGGCAGAGGGGCTGACGGGACTTGTGCTCGACGTGAAGCGCGGATCGGGCGCGTTCCTGCCGGACGTCGAGCAAGGTCTGGAGCTTGCTCGCACCATGATTGCGCTTGGAGCCGACCATGGCTGTCCTACAGTGGCCCTTGTCACCGCGATGGACAGGCCACTCGGCCGAGCATGCGGAAACGCTCTGGAGACGGAAGAGGCAATCTACACTCTCAAGGGAGAAGGGCCGCCGGACCTGCTCGAGGTCACGTACGCGCTCGGCGCGGAGATGCTCGTGCTGGGAGGTACGGTGCGATCGCTTGAGGATGCACGACGTCAGATGAAAGCTGCCATCGCTTCCGGAAGCGCGGCTCAGAAGTTTGCGGAGATCATCGAGGCGCAAGGTGGAAACCCCGGTGTTGTGGAAGACCCCGCAGTGCTGCCTCAGGCAGAAGCATGCGAGCTGTATGAGTCGCCGCAAAGCGGAATCGTGGCGACCGTCAAGCCACGCGCTATAGGTCGAGGGATAATCGCTCTCGGGGGTGGTCGCTCACGTATGGATGATGTGATAGATCCGACGGTGGGATTCGTCATAACGGCGAAGCCCGGCGACTGGGTCGACGCCGGCGAGCCTCTCGCGACGGTCTTTGCGCGCAACGCCGATGGAATTCGCGCCGGCCGGGCCGCGCTGGCCGAAGCGATAATGGTGAGCGAGGAGGCGGAACCGCCTTTGACACTCGTATCGCACAGGGTGTCAGACCGCGGAGTTACAACCTATGCCGCTACCTGATCTGGAGAAACGAAGCGGCCGCGCAGTTGGGCGGCCCCCTCGTGTTCAACAGTCGATTTCGAAACTACACGTCCAGATTACGAACGAACTTTGCTTTTTCCTCGATGAACAATCTTCGCGGCTCCACTTCGTCGCCCATAAGTCGCTGAAAAATGAGGTCGGATTCCACCGCATCCTCCAGGTCG
>JACMME010000110.1 GCA_014379205.1 Gemmatimonadaceae bacterium | reverse complement strand
CGGTCGCCGTACGAGCTTGCCTACACGAACTGGAGCAATGAGACGCGCGGCGGTGTTCGGGTTGCCGAGGATCGCGATATCCAGGAACTGACAGCGATTGCGGCCTCGGCCCCCATTGGGGACAAGCGATCGTTGGCGCGTCTGCGAGTTGTGCTGCACGACGCGGACCTCGCGGGGTACGATCTTGATGGTGCGCGTCAGGTGTTGGCGGGTGATACACTGGAGATCAGGCGCGAGACAGCCAAGGCGATGAGCGCTTCGTACACTCTCCCTGCCGATTCTGCCCAGTTTGGCGCGACCGTGCTTGCCGAGCCCCTTGTGCAGTCTGACGATCCTGGCATACAAGAGCTCGCCGCGCGCATCGTCGGAGGCGAAGTCAATCCGCGAAAGGTCGCGCAACGCATCAACCGATGGGTATTCGATTCACTCGAGAAAAAGATTTCCTTCAGCATCCCCAACGCTGTACAGGTGTTGCGGGCCCGAACGGGAGACTGTAACGAACATACTCAGCTCTTCGTGGCACTTGCCCGCGCGGCAGGACTTCCTGCCCGGAGCGTTGCGGGCCTGGCGAATGTCGGGGGAAAATTCTACTACCACGCCTGGCCCGAAGTTTATCTGGGCGACTGGGTCGCAACGGATCCGACCTTTGGTCAGTTCCCCGCAGATGCGGCCCACTTGCGCTTCGTCATTGGCGGCTTCAAGCGTCAGGCCGAGCTGCTCAAGTTGATTGGGGCGCTACGAATTGAAGTAGTCAAATAAAAATGATGCGCGGCTGGAAGCGGGAGGTCGAAAGGCTGACGACAGGAATACCCAGTCAGCAACTTCGTGACAATGATACCGGGGCTCTACGCCGCGATGGTCTTGCCGCACGCAAGGCAGAATCTCGCACCGGATTCCGTGATGCGCGCGCCGCATGAGCCGCAAGCACCCGCGAGAAAGCTTCCGCAGCTCGAGCAGTAGTTAGCGTCGACCTCCGGTCGCGGGCCACACTTGGCGCACTCTCGGAGCCGCTGGCGATACATGAGAATTATCGCTTCGGCGTCGTCTGTCGCATCGGACACTTCTGGCTGGCTCTCCGCCCGCATCGCTGTGAGTGCTTCCTGCGTGTACTCGGATTTCAGCGCCACATAGTCAGTATCGGATAGTTTTCCGGTTTCGCGATCGAACTCAACTTCTCGCAACGCCGAAAGCGCCTCTTCGCTCGCCGCTCTGACTCTGGAGCCCTTCGGAGAACTGTTGACCGGCTCGCGCTCCACGAAGAGCGGATGCAGGACGAACGCCAGCGCTCCGAGGGCGAGCACCGTGCCTATGATCAGAGCGCTCACCCAGCATCGTCTCGCATGGCGGCATGGATGCGGGCCATCTCATCGGGGCTTGCGTTGCCTTCGAAGGCGCTCGAAGGTCCCGTCACTGGAGTGGCGCGCCGCCACCGCCGCAAAACGGCGAACACCATCGACGCGCCTCCAGCCAGCGCGACGAATGGCATGAGATATCCCGCCCAGTTGAAACCGGACTTTCGGGGCATGAGAAGTACGCGCTCGCCGTACACATTCGTGAAGGCGTCTACAATCTCCTGAGCACTGTGTCCACCGTCGACGAGAGCCATCACGTCGCGGTGCATGGCGGGCGAAACCGCGCAGGTGAAATGCGTCGTTCGGCAGATGAAGATATCGAGGCCGCATCCACACTGGCACCCGAGCCGGCGTTCCACAGCGTCACGCTGGTCGTTTGTCATTGAGGGGCGCACACCCTTCGCCGGGAGCCGCACGGGCCGATGCTTCGTCTCATCCATCGGGCCCGTCATTTCCTGAGTCGCAGGCTGGTCCTGTGCCGCCATAACGCGTGACGAGAGTGTGCCGGCAACGCCACCCATCAGAAGCGTTAGAAGTCCGCGTCGCGTGATCGCGTCGCCCCGTAATTCGGCTGAGATGGAAGGGTCTGCCTTGCGGATCTCCCAGCTGGTCACCTTCCAGCCACCACTTCCGGTTCCGGCTTCAGGGAAGCGAGATACCCACCCTGCGCGCGACGAAGCTCAGCTTGCGGCCACATGACGATCAGACCGCCGATGGCCATGATCACCCCGCCGAACCAGACCCACCAAACGAGCGGATTGAACGTTACCCGAATCTCCGCATTCTCATTCGACGATACACCTGCAAGCACAACGTAGACGTCCTGGCGAAGTGATTCGAGAATCCCTACTTCGGTGGAGGGCTCGAAGGTCGGTGCGCCGCGGCTATCAACATGCTGCCGTTTCTCGCTGGTAATCAGCGGCATTGACCGGCCGTTCCTCGAAGTCTGCAGCGCCACGGCTGTCACATGGCGATTGAGCTGCTCGAAGCGGGAGATGCCATTACTAACAAATGTCCATTCGTCGCCGTAAGGGTCCGTGGCGACGAACCGCTCGCCCGGAGCCAGCGTGATGTCGAACTCCTTCTTGAAGGCGAGCCCTGCAAAGGCGGCAAACAGTACTACGATGCCGACATGCACGACGTAGCCCCCGTAGCGGCGCCGGTTTCTGCCGATCAGGCGCAGCAATGCCACGGCCGCGTTCTCTCCATACATGCGGCGGCGGGCGCCAACGCCTTTGAGGAATTCCTGAACTATCGTCGTCATTACAAACCCGGCCAACGTGTACGATATCAGCGCGTAGACGTCGCGCATTCCCAGAGCGAACAGAAGAACGCCCACCGCTACCCCTGCCACGACGGGGCCGGTGAACTGTCGCTTAAGGTTGGCCGGCGATGCCCTGCGCCACGCAATGAGAGGTCCGACGCCCGTGAGCGCCAGTAGTAGCAGGCCGAGCGGTATGTTGACCTGATTGAAAAAAGGCGGGCCAACCGTGATCTTCGTGCCGCGCACTGCCTCGCTCAGAATCGGAAAGAGCGTGCCCCATAAGATGGAAAACGCGATACCTACCAGAAGCAGATTGTTGAAGAGAAAGCTCGCCTCGCGACTCACCATGCTTTCCAGGTGAGCTTGTGCCTTGAGGTCTGACAGTCTCGTGGACACCAGATATGCGGATATCGCTGTCGCGAGTACCAGGAAACCGGCAAACCAGTATCCAATCGGCGATTGTGCGAACGAGTGAACGCTGGAGATCACGCCGCTCCGCGTGATGAACGTTCCGAGAATCGACAGCAGAAACGTTGATATGACGAGCGTCACGTTCCACTTCCGCAGCATCCCACGCTTTTCCTGGATCATGATCGAATGCAGGAAAGCCGTTGTGGTCAGCCATGGAAGGAACGAAGAGTTCTCAACCGGATCCCACGCCCAGTAGCCACCCCATCCCAATTCGACGTACGCCCACCACATACCTAGAACCACGCCGATTGTAAGGAAGAACCACGAGAGGAGAGCCCAACGGCGCACCGCGGCCAGCCATTCTGCATTGAGGCGTCTCGCGAGCAGCGCGGCGACGGCGAATGCAAATGGTATGGCCGTCGCCACATAACCGAGGTACAGGGTTGGCGGATGGATCGCCATCCCCGGGTTCTGCAGCTGGGGATTCATTCCGCGGCCATCTGGCGGCAGCCAATCGAGCCGCTCGTACGGATTGGAACCGAGGCAGGTAACGAGAAGGAAGAAAAGCGTGACGGCGGACAGGGTTCCCGTCACGAATGGCATCATCTCGCGATTTCGCCGCCGATTGGTGAATGTGGCTAGCGCGGCGTACAGAGACAGGATCAGCGTCCAGAACAGCAGCGAACCCGATTGCCCCGCCCAAAATGCCGTGAACTTGTAGGCTTTGGGGAGATTGGAGCTCGTAAACGAGGCGACGTACTTGATGGAAAAGTCGGAAGCGAACAGCGCGCTCCAGAGGCCCAGTGATGCCAGGACAACGAACGCCAGTGTCGCGTAGCTTGCGCGCTCACCGCTCGCGATCAGCGTTCCACGCCCGGTCGCGCCACCGGCAAACGATACCGTGGTGCCCCAGGCCGCCATTAGCAGGGCGACCCAGAGCGCCAGCTCACCAACAAGAATCATGGCAGGCTGCGTGCGGCGGCGTTACGGTAGCCGGGAGTTGATTTGTACTTGTCTGGCGCTGCCTCGTAACGCGATGCGCACTTCGCGAGAAGCGTTGTTGCGCGGAAGGTACCATCGCGCCCGAGCCGCCCTTCAACGACGACATCCGCGCTGTCCGTGAACGTATCGGGAGCGATACCGCGGTACGAAACGGGAAACGTTCTTGCTCCGTCCGTCATCACGAAAGCAACCGACCGGCCACCAGGATCTCTGACGATTGATCCCGGAACAACGCGTGCACCCACCTTGATGCCAGTCTCATACAGCGACGGATCCCTGGCGACCTTCGTTCCGAGCTCGCTCGGCGTGAGATAGTAAACGCCAGTGTCGTTGGTCGACTTGGCCATCAGCCAGCCGGCTGGAAGAACGATCGCCAAAGCACCTACGAGAAACTTCGATCTAGCCTTCACCTTACGCTCTCGTTTCCAGAGTTTCGCGAGGCCGCATCCGTGCTGGCTTCTTCGTCCAGACCACTCCGGACAGTCTCGCGGCGTACGCGCGCCATAATTGACTCGAGATCCGCCTCGGCGCGCGCGCGCTCCGAAGAATCCCAACGTGGGTTGTTGCGATGAATCTCGCGGACACGCTGCAACATCTGATCTATGAGCTCACGCAATTCGACGTTCGAGCGCCGATCGGAATCCTGCGCAGGGTCCTCCATCAGGGATTTGGGCTTCGGATCTGGATGTTCCGGGTGGCCGGTCATTCGTACCCCGTGTGTTGGCCCGCTGCAACTGCCTGATTCCGCGTCATCAATATACTTTAGTGCTTGGGACTGGGGAGAGGGCGTGCGGAATAAGGTCCAATCATGCTGGCCTGCCTAACAAGCTAGCGCTCCGTGCGCACGAGCAGCGTAGATGCCGCGGCGGCTCCGCCTGCGTCATAGACGAGGTCGCGAAAGCTGAACTCTCCATACTTGCGCCTGTCACTGAACTCCTTACCGATGCTAAATACCGTCGTTGTTGCAGTGGCGCCAGCCATGGAGAGGCCGTGACGCGTGTTCGCTGCGCGCAAGGCGCTATATGAGACGCTTTGCAGGAACGCAGCAATGAAGAAGTGCTTTACCTTGTCCGGTCCAAACCAGCGATCCCGGGAAGGCTGCGACTGAAGCGAAAGAACCAGTGCCAGGGTCACGATCATGCTGTCCGCCGGGTTTTCGTGGTTGGCTTACCAGCACCGAGCCGCAAGAACTCGGCACGAAGAAGATCTATGGCAGCGTCGAGCAATACGCGATTGGCCGGAACGTTTGGCCAGCTACTCGCTCCGGACGGATGCGGGAGAGGCACTACGCGCGTCATGGAATCCCCCATGAGTTGTTCGTGTATGCGGCCTACTACCTTCTCGAGCGGGACCCCACCGAGAAATCGGTCGATGGCCAGCTTGCCGACAGGGATGATAAGCTGCGGCTGAATGAGGCGAAGCTCATCATCCAGCCAGCTTCCGCACTGTAGGCGCTCATGTAATGATGGGACGCGATCACCTCGCCCACTTGGACTCGGACCCGGATAGCACCGCGTGATGGCGGAAATGTAGATGCTCCTGCGAGCAGTTGGCTCATCGAGGCCGGCGCGCTCCAGCCACCTGAAGAGCGTCCTTCCAGCGCGGCCGGCGAATGGACGTCTGACGTCTACCTCCACCTTTCCGGGCGCCTGGCCCACCAACATCACTTTTGGAGATCGCGCCTCTGAAAGGATGGGGACTACTGACGCATCGGAGTGCCCGCACTTCCGACATCCGCCGAGCCTGGAACAGTGCGCATCCAGGAGAGTCCGAAGCGATTCGCGCGTGGTCACTCGCAATCTCTTGCCCACGAGAGGGTCGCACGTACTGCGCGATCCCACCCTTTTCTGCCATCACGCGCGGCAGCAACGCCGGTTCGAGGCGTCCATCGCGCATAGTCACGCGTCGCAAGGAAGCTCGAGGCATCGGGCCAGATGATACCCTGGTCGAATGGGCGAACGTGCTTCATGAGGAACGGCGAGCGCTGAGCGATGGCTCTGCCCTAAAACCAGGCGGATTTTCTCCCCTTGCACCAGAGACTGCTTCCATGCCGATGTTTTTCCAATCCCTCGCTCCCGAGAAATCGTATGGTGCCCGATGCACTCCCTGATCGCTGATAATGGCCGTGATCAGCGCCGCCGGCGTGATGTCGAACGCGGGGTTCGCGACGCGAACACCGTCGGGAGTGATAGTACGACCGAAGCTGGTCGCGATCTCACTTCGCGCTCGCTCCTCAATTTCAATGTCGTTGCCGCTGGCTATGGTGGGATCGAAAGTCGACCTCGGTGCCGCTACGTAAAACGGAATGCCGTGATACCTGGCCGCGACGGCAACAGCGTACGTCCCAATCTTGTTGGCGACATCACCATTCGCGGCGATTCGGTCCGCACCCACGATGACGAGATCGACGCGACCGGCTCGCATCAGACTGGCTGCCACGCTATCCGCCAGCACCGTGACGGGAATGCCCGCGCGCGCAAGCTCCCACGCGGTCAGCCTGCTTCCCTGAAAAAGAGGCCTTGTTTCATCCGCGAATACCTCTACGTTGCGGCCCGCTTCCGCAGCAAGGTAGATCGGTGCGAGAGCGGTGCCGATTCCTCCGGTTGCGAGAGCGCCTGCGTTGCAATGCGTGAGTATGCGCGAGTTGACGGGGATGAGCGGTAACCCCTGTTCTCCGATACGACGGCACATCGCGCGATCTTCAGCGAGAATTGAGCTGGCCTCGTCACGAAGCTCGGCGAGGATTTGGCTTGACTTGCGGTCTGAGGATGGCTGCAGTTGTGCACGGACGTCGTATTTTCCGGATGGGGGAGGCCCCCCTGGTTGCGAAATCCTGTTGACCATCCGATCCATCGCCCAAGGCAAATTCACCGCCGTCGGACGAGTTTTCTTTATGCGTTCCGCGTGGTCAGCGAGCCTTGCCATAAACTCCGCGGAAGGCAACTGGCCGTATGGCTCCAGCGACACTACCAAGCCCATTGCGCCAGCGATACCAATGGCCGGCGCACCACGCACCGCCAATGCGGATATCGCCTCGCACACTTCGTCCAGCGTGCGGAGATCAAGCTCCTCGTATCGTTCCGGCAGCTTCGTCTGATCGATAATGCGAACCGCACTACCATCTGGTGACCACCGCACAGCTTCAATGACATGCATCGTTAAAACGTAGTGTCGCCACGCGGCAGTAGGGAGATGGCTCTCAAGTGCCCCGCATGGTCAGACGGACAGTCTCTCACTCCGCTGCATCCTCACTTCGGCGGCGCTTGCGGCGCTCTGGAAAATGCCGGTCGAGAAATCGAATCAGCGCTTTCTCCTCGGGAGCGTGCCCATTCACACGTGCCTTGGACTGTCCGAGTTGCATTGTCTCACCCGCATCCAGATAGCGTGCGATTACGATTGGATGAACGTAGGATTTACGGCAGATCGCCGGTGTATTCCCTAGTTCTGCAGCGACAAGGCGAACGGCCAGGACCACTTGCCGTTTCCGCGCGTTCAGAGTGGGTGCTGCACCCAACTCCGCCAGCACCGTCGCAAAGCGCAGCGTTCCACCCCAAGTGCGAAAATCCTTGGCGCTGTAACGCCAACCAGTCAACCCGCGCACGTACTCGTTGACATCTCGAGCTGAAAGGTCGGCCCAGCCGCCGTCAGTCTGATACCGGAAGAGACGCTCGCCAGGCAATCCCTGAAGTTGCAGAATGAACGCCGCAAGATCCCGATCCGAGATCATTTTCCATTGCCGAATGGCTCGCTTGCCTTTGTACTCGAAGGTGATATCGCTGCCCTCGACACGTACGTGACGCTTGCGAAGCGTCGTCAAGCCGAATGTCTTGTTCTCCTTGGCGTATCGGTCACTTCCCACACGAAAAAATCCAACGTTCAGCAGGCGGACGGCCGCCGAGGCAACCCGTTCCTTCGATAGATCATCGCGTCGGAAGTCTTCGTGCAACTTGGCGCGAATCCTTGGAAGATCGCGCGCGAGACGACGCACCCTGTAGTGCTTGCGCGAGTCTCCCCGGGCAATCGCGCTTCCGTGATAGCGATACTGCTTGCGCCCCTTCACGTCCATTCCCCACGCCTGCACAGCAGCCTTTGCGTTCACGGCGATGTGGACGTCGGCCCAGCCAGGAGGAATTCGCAACGCGTCTATCCGCGAGAGTATGTGCGCGTTGCGCGTCGCTACACCCGTAGAGTCAGTGTAGCGAAAGCCTCCTTTCGGGCTACCGTGCCGTTTGATCCATCGCACGGTCATTCCAGTTCCGCCACAGTTGTTGGTTGTTTAAGGCATGTTGTGCACGCGAACACAAGGTCAATCTGCATGAACGAGGTCGCGCTCGCGCAAGCTAGCGAGGTGACAACTTCCGTCAAACATTGGAGCGCTATGCACGAGATGATCTGAATCCTTGCTGTGCACCCTCGCCATTGCTGGTTTCGATACCGTACTTGCGAACCCATCACTTAGATTTCCGTCTCCTCCTTCCGACCTTCGTTTCCGGAACCAAAACCGCATGTCCTTTCAGATGCTTACGTTCGAGGCTCGCAATCGGATAGCCGTCATTACGATTAACCGCCCCGACAAGCTCAACGCGCTCAACGACGCCACGATCGGCGAGTTGGGCTCCGCCATCGATGACGCACGCTCGCGGGACGACATTGGCGGCATCATTCTCACCGGTACCGGCGCCAAAGCGTTCGTCGCCGGAGCGGACATCGCCGAGCTGGCGGAGCAGGGGCCCGTGGACGGGCGCAAGCGGTCGCTGCGCGGGCAAGCGATTTTCACTCGCTTCGAGACGTCTCCCAAGCCGACAATAGCAGCCATCAATGGGTACGCTTTGGGAGGAGGGTGTGAGCTTGCTCTCGCCTGCCACATACGAATAGCGTCCGAAAATGCGAAGCTCGGACTGCCTGAGACGAATCTCGGCATCGGACCTGGTTATGGCGGCACCCAGCGTCTACCGCGCCTGGTCGGAAAGGGGCGAGCCTTGCAGCTGATACTCACAGGTGAGATGATCGACGCCGCGGAAGCTTTTAGAATCGGACTGGTGAACAAGGTCGTTCCCGCAGGCGAGCTTCTCTCCGCGGCAGAAGCCATGATGCAGCAGATACTTGCAAAGGGACCGGTCGCGGTCGCCCTCTGCATCGAAGCGGTGAACCGCGGAATGGAGGGAACGCTCGACGACGGACTTGCCATCGAGGCAAACCACTTTGGGCTTCTCGCGTCGACGGCAGACATGCGGGAGGGAATGCAGGCCTTCCTGCAGAAACGGCCAGCCGTGTTTAATGGTAAGTGATGCGTCTCGCTACGCTCCTCTCGTTTTGCGCCATCGGATATCTGGCGTGTTACCGCGAACGCGAACGGTTCGATATTCCTGAGTTGGAGGTCATTCCCGCCTCCAGGGTCATCGCTCCCAACGATACACTCCGTGGTGTAGTTCGAGCAGCCGACGGCAGTGGCTTGGAGACGCTCACCGTCTTCGCTACAAGCTCAATCGACACAATCCGACAGGAGTTCTTCGTCGCTGACCGCCACCGAGTGGAGTTTATGTTCCGAATTCCCGTCAGCGCGGAAACCCCCGCGGGTACCCGCATAGCAATTCGCGCGGTCGTGCTCGACGATCAGAACTTTCAGGTGGTAAAGCACGATACCGTGGTCGTCGCATTTCCGTGACACTCACCGCGGGCGTTCTAGCGCCGGCGGCCCGATTCTCTGCTCGTGCTGAACTTCGACACCTGCGCGCGCGCGACTTTCGGAATTTCGCGAGCGTCGACGTTGACGTCGCTCCCGGAGGAATGGCGATCGTCGGAGATAATGCGCAGGGAAAGACAAACTTCCTCGAGGCGGTTTACTACCTTCAGCTGCTCCGATCCTTTCGCGGCGATCGCGATCAGGAGCTCGTACGCTTCGGAACGTCCGGGTTTCATTTGGCGGGAGTGATTGCCGGTACCGGACCGACGGAGGTTGCCGTCGGATACGAGCGGCCAGCGAGCGGTCGTGGCTCCGGACGAAAGCGCACCCGGCTCAATGGTGCCGAACCACCCCGCCTATCCGATGCTCTTGGAATTCTCCCTTCGGTAATCTTTTCTCCGCGGGACGCGGTCATCATAACCGGCGGCCCCGGGGAAAGACGCCGTTTCCTGGATGTTTTGCTCGCACTCACATCCCGGCAATATCTCACGGCTCTGCAGCGGTATCGAACCGCTTTGGCGAACCGTAACGCAGCGCTCAGAAACACCAAACTGACTGAGAGTGATGACGCGGTCGCGGTCTGGGAACCCGCGTTGGCGGAGAGTGGCGCGGTACTGTGGGCTGCCCGCCAGAAGTGGGTCTCGAGCCAGTCAGCGAGATTTGCCGAGCTGTCCCGCACAATCGGCGAGCGCGGAGAAGCCGGGCTGGAATATAGATCGCGAGCGCACGTGAACGACGCTTCCCCCGAGCTGGATGTGACACTTCTGGAATGGTTCGAGCGAAAGCGAGCATTGGACATTCGGCGCGGATTCACTCATATCGGCCCGCATCGCGACGAGTTGGCCATTCTCCTGGATGGCCGAGACTTGCAAGGGTATGCCTCTGCCGGTCAGCAACGCACTGCCGCAATCGCCCTCAGGCTTCTGGAGGCAGAAACTCTTCGCGCCGCGACATCCATGGAGCCTGTCGTTCTCCTCGATGATCCTTTCGCCGAACTGGATGCACGCAGGTCGCGCAGGATTCTCGAACTGTTGAATTCCGCCGGAAGAGGCCAGACACTGCTCGCCGTTCCCCGTCCGTCTGACATTCCGGAAGGCTTTACGCGCCTCGAGCGATGGCGCGTAAGCGAGGGAGTTCTTGCTCGGGAACACGAATGAATCGCCGCAGGCGCGATCCGGATGGAGATCCACCCAAAGCGCCGTTACGCGTTGGGGAGGCGCTGGCAAGCTTCCTCAAGAAATCGGGTCTCGAAGACCGCATCGAACAGGCCGGAATAATCCCGGAATGGAGCGAACTCGTGGGCGCGCCGATCGCCCGTGTGACCGAACCTGTGTCGATTTCACGCACCGGAGTACTACTCGTTGCCGTCAAAACCAACGCATGGATGACGGAGCTCTCGCTTCTGGAGCCACAGCTTCTAAGGGAGATGAACCGCCTTTCAGGCCGATCGCCCGTGCGCAAGATCCGCTGGCGGCTGATGGAGCGCTGATAATCGGCGGTGCAACAGGTCTAACCCGTTGAATTCCAAGAAATTGCGTCTATATTTAGGCAGCTCCGCCAGCAGTGTTTTTCGGAATATGTTCGGCACTCCCACCGCAGCGCAATCAGGACTCTAAATGAGCAAGTACGACGCAGACCAAATTCAGGTTCTCAAGGGACTCGAGGCGGTTCGCAAGCGCCCGGGCATGTACATCGGCTCAACGTCCTCGCGCGGTCTTCACCATCTCGTTTATGAAGTCGTTGACAACTCAATAGACGAGGCGTTGGCTGGTTACGCGAACCGGGTCGCGGCGACCATCCATGCCGACAACTCAATCACCGTTTCCGACAACGGACGCGGTATTCCGGTGGATATTCATCCCACCGAAAAGATTCCCGGCGTCGAGCTCGCCATGACCGTACTTCACGCGGGGGGCAAGTTCGACAAGAGCAGTTACAAGGTATCGGGTGGCCTGCACGGCGTCGGAGTTTCGGTGGTGAATGCTCTATCGGAGGTCCTCAAGGTTTGGGTGAAGCGTGACGGGCAGGAGTACTACATGGATTTCTGCCGGGGCGGCACGACTACACAGCTCAAGACACTCGGAAAGGTTCCGAAGGCCGAGCGCGGCACAACCGTCTTCTTCAAGCCGGACCACGAGATCTTCACCGAGCTCGAGTTTGACTACTCCACTCTGGCCACCCGGCTACGCGAGCTGTCATTCCTGAACAAGGGGGTGACGATTTCCCTGCGTGACGAGCGTGTTGGGCGCGAGATCGAGGAGACTTTCCACGCAGAGGGAGGACTCAAGGAATTCGTCGCGTTTCTGAATGTGACGCGCAAAGCGCTGCATCCCGACATCGCCTACATCGAAACCGAAAGGGACGACATCGGCATTGAGCTCGCGATGCAGTACAACGACGGCTACAACGAGAATGTCTTCTCTTTCGTCAATAACATCAGTACGCATGAAGGTGGAACGCATCTCACCGGATTCAAGAGCGCCTTGACTCGCGTGATCAACAGCTACGCCGAGAATGGGAATTTTCTGAAGAAGGCGGACTTCAAGCTGACTGGTGACGACGCTCGTGAAGGCCTTACCGCCGTCCTTTCCATCAAGGTAAGAGAGCCTCAATTCGAGGGTCAGACGAAAACAAAGCTTGGAAACTCTGAAGTCGAAGGTGCAGTCAAGAGCGTGGTTCAGGAGCTCCTGTCCCAGTACATGCAGGAGCATCCGCGCTGGGCAAACATTGTCGTGGAGAAAGCCGTGTCCGCGGCGCGGGCGCGCGAGGCTGCCCGCAAGGCGCGCGATCTTACACGCAAGAAGTCAGCGCTCGACATCGGCACGCTGCCTGGCAAACTGGCCGACTGCTCGCTGAGTGATCCAGCCCTCTGCGAGCTTTACCTGGTGGAGGGGGACTCCGCCGGTGGTTCCGCGAAGCAGGGTCGCGACCGGATGTTCCAGGCGATCCTTCCCCTGCGTGGCAAGATCATCAATGTCGAGAAGGCGCGTATCGACAAGGTGCTCTCCAATGAGGAGATCCGCACCATCATCACGGCGATCGGCTCCGGTATCAAGGAGGACTTCGCCATAGAGCGCACGCGGTATCACAAAATCATCATCATGACGGACGCGGACGTCGACGGTGCCCACATTCGCACGCTGCTGCTCACATTTTTCTTCCGTCAGATGCGCGAGCTTATCGATGCGGGATACTTGTATATCGCGCAACCGCCTCTGTACCGCGTGGCGAAGGGGAAAGAAGAGTACTACGCCTACGATGAAACCGAGCGCGAAACTCTAACAGCGCGACTCGGGAACGGAGACGGTCGTGGAAGCGTCAACATCCAGCGCTACAAGGGCCTTGGCGAGATGAACCCGGACCAGCTGTGGAAGACGACGATGGATCCGGAAACGCGCACGATTCTCAAGGTCGACCTGGAGGATGCGGTGGAATCCGACCTCATTTTTCAGCGACTTATGGGCGACGAAGTGGAGCCGCGAAGATTGTTCATCGAGGAAAAAGCAAAGTTTGTGCGTAATCTGGACGTGTAGTTTCGAAATCGACTGTTGAACACGAGGGGGCCGCCCAACTGCGCGGCCGCTTCGTTTCTCCAGATCAGGTAGCAGCATAGGTTGTAACTCCGCGGTCTGACACCCTGTGCGATACGAGTGTCAAAGGCGGCTCCGCCTCCTCGCTCACCATTATCGCTTCGGCGAGCGCGGCCCGGCCGGCGCGTATTCCATCGGCGTTTCGCGCAAATACCGTCGCGAGAGGCTCGCCGGCGTCGACCCAGTCACCGGGCTTCGCTGTTATGACGAATCCCACAGTCGGATCTATCACATCATCCATACGCGAGCGACCACCCCCGAGAGCGATTATCCCTCGACCTATAGCGCGTGGCTTGACGGTCGCCACGATTCCGCTTTGCGGCGACTCATACAGCTCGCATG
>JACMME010000109.1 GCA_014379205.1 Gemmatimonadaceae bacterium | reverse complement strand
CTCGTCGACGGCTCGTTCACAAAGGTCCGCGAGGTCAACCTTTCCTGGCAGGTCCCGTCACGGATGGTGTCACGCATCCGGGGCGCCCAGAACGCGAAGCTCAGCCTCTCGGGTCGGAATCTGTTCATCATTTCCGGGTACAACGGCTTCGACCCTGAAGTGAACAACGGCGGGAATTTCGTCGCCCGCTTCGTCGACCTGGCGCCGTTCCCACCCAGCCGCAGCTTCTGGCTGTCGCTCGATCTGGGATTCTAGCCATGACATTCACAAAAATCTCAATACCCATGGGCTTCGGCCCCAGGAGACACGCAATGATCCGCCGCCGCTTTTGGCACGGTGCACGTTTAGGACTATTGATTGCTGGAATCGCTGCCTGCAGTAGTGAACGCCTGGTGATCCCGAACTACAACCAGCCGACAACCGAAGGGCTCAGCAATGACCCAACGGCTGTGCAATTGCTCGCCACGGGCGTTCTCGACGGTGTCAGGGACGGGATCGCTGGCATGGCTCGCGATTTCGGTATTTTCGGCCGCGAAACGTACAACTACTTCCCAACCGATGGGCGCAACATCTCAAATTACCTTGTCGGAATTCCCGGGCCCCAGCGTCTCGATCCCGCGGGCTTCGCGTCGGGCAACTGGACCAATCGTTTCCAGAACCAGCGCAACGCGGTCCAGCTCATCGATGCCGCGAACCTCAACCCGGCCTTGTCAGCGCAACAGAAATCGGCCGTCGCCGGATTCGCGAAGACGTTTCGAGCACTCGAGCTGTTGTATGCAATCGTCTCTCGCGATACTCTCGGTACTCCGGTAGACATCCCCGCAGACCCGGCCTCGCCGGCGCCGTTTGTCACGCGCGATTCGGTGTACAAGTTCATTTCGGCAACACTCGACGAGGCGGCCACGGACCTCCAAGCGGGTGGGACCGCGTTCCCCATCGTGCTCCACAGCGGCTTCACGGGCTTCGACACCCCCGCCACGTTCCTGCAATTCAACCGCGCGCTCGCCGCCAGAGTGCTCGCTTATCGAGCCTCGCTCCCCGGAGGATGCGGCGCTACCTGCTACAACCAGGCCCTCACCGCGGTCGCAGCCAGCTTCGCTTCACCGGTGGGCGGGGCGACATCGCTCGCCGACCTGGACAGGGGGACCTACAGCGTTTATTCGACCGCTGCGGGAGACACACCCAATGCGAACAGTTTCGCGCAGCAGAACTATATCTTTGCCCACGCCAGCATCCAGAGCGATGCTCAGTCGGGCCCGTCAGGAATTGACGCCCGCTACACGCGCAAGGTCGTAACACTGGCCTCGCCGGTAGCTCCTCCGTCGAACCTGAACATTACGGCGACCCATCGCTTCACCATTTACCCGACTCCGAACTCGCCTGCTCCATTCATCCGCAATGAGGAGCTCATGCTCATCCGCGCGGAAGCGAACATTTTTACCGGCAACTTCGCAGCGGCCATGCAGGACATCAACAACATCCGCTCGGTGTCCGGAGGACTCAATCCAGTGGTCTTCGCGACGCAGGCGGCTGGTTTGACAGCTTTGCTCTATGAAAGGCGTTACTCGCTCCTGTTTGAAGGACAGCGGTGGAACGATCACCGGCGCTTTGGCCTGCTCGGTTTGCTCCCGATTGACCAGGCAGGACAGTTCGTCGCGAAGGTGATGCCAATTCCGCAGGCTGAGTGCGACGCACGCGTAACAAAGCCCAACGGATGCTGATTGGTACCATGGATCCGTTGCAGGTGGATAGAATGGACAACGGGTCGCTTAAAGGCGGCCCGTTGTTTTTATTCATAGGCACGGTGCGGTATATTCGGCTCTGAAGTAGGGAAAGGCATCCTCAATCGAGGAAGTGGATATGGCTCCAGCTCGTTGGCTCACACCACTCTTTTTCGCCGCACTGTCAGCGTGTAGTTCTCCGCGATTGGCGCCGGAACGGCTCCCAAATCCGCAACTGATCAGCGAGGTTGAGATTGTCGCGTCGCTCGGCACCACTGCGTTCGAGCTCATTCACAACCTGCGACCAAACTTCCTCAGCTACCGGGGCGAGACCAGCTTCGACAGGAGAACTTCGAGGCCCTATCCCAACGTCTACGTCGACGACCAGCCGTTCGGGGCCATTTCAATCCTTCACAGCATTCCCGCTTCCGACGTGTCAACCGTACGGCTCTACAGATCGTGGGAAGCAATGACGAAGTACGGCACCGGGAACGCCGGTGGCGTGATTGCGATAAGCACGAGACGCTAGCTCAGAGCACCGGCGCCGTTTCAGCTTTCGGGAATAGCGGGGATCCTTTTTCCACCTTCCAGCCGGTCGGATCGAGCCGCTCGAGCCCGCTGAATCTCATTTCTCCCGGAGAGCCCGAAGCGCCGAGCGACTTCCACAGCTCCTCCGATTTCTTCGGCATGAACGGCCAGAGGTGCACGGCCTGTCGCGCGAGCTGTCTCACGAGAGAAGCCAGGGTGCTCTCCAGCGCGGCACGATTGGCTGGATCCTTCGCG
>JACMME010000108.1 GCA_014379205.1 Gemmatimonadaceae bacterium | reverse complement strand
CCGGACGCCTGGAGCTGTGGGTACGCCTCCACTGCCACGGTCAGTCCGCGCAGCGCAGTAGTCAGCTCGTTCTCGGCCACCGCGCGTTCTGCTGGTCCCGCACTCTGCGCCGCCACTGCCCTGGTTCTCGCCTGCGTAACCGCGTCGAGCGTTCCGCGCTCGTGGGCGGCGTAGCCCTTTACCGTCGAGACCAGATTCGGGACGAGATCCGCGCGGCGTTTCAGCTGGACGTCGATATCCGACCAGGCGTTCTGCGATCGAACGCGGAGCGAGACCAGGCGGTTGTAGATGGAGACGACGAGGAGGACAAGAACGATGACGACGATCAGAAGGCCGATCAACATGTTCTATAGGGGTCGAGGTTCATCGAAGATGCGCGTCGATCAGGTTACGGTCAACGACAAACTTGCCCAAGTGGCGGCACCGCTGGTAATCTCTGCGCGATCCTCTGCCATTGCAGAGAATTACGTGGCGCGCGCCCTGATTGTTTCACTGGTGTCGTCTGGCGGCTCCCTACCGCTAGCGCACAACTCCCAGCGGCGCAGGCGGACGGACGCCCCGGTGCGGAAGCCCTACTCGAACGCCTAGACTCCACCGCCAATGATATAAAACCGACCTAAAATGATAAGAAATAGACCTAGACTCCTTCAGCAGGTGGGTAATTGTAGGAGCGTGAATCAGTCGCAGAGTAGTACGACGCGGGAGGCAGTATGTGGACGACGGCCAGCACGCGGAATGGTAAGAAGAATCTTCTCCCTCGCCGAGTCACGACAGCAGGGTTGGTGCGCCTGTTGTGTGGCTGCGTCATAGCGATTCCGCTGCTTGCATGCGGTAACGAGCAGAGCGCGGAAGACGATATCGCGCAAGGTGTCACGCTGCCTGATACCGGGACTGTTCTTAAGGAAAGGGAATGCCCACCGGACACAGTCAGCCCGAGCTCGGTTAGCGGTACTGACGCGCCTTCCGATTGGAGGGCGTTCCGAAGGGCCCATCCTTTCCATACACAGCAAATAGTCGTCGGTTCGCCGAGGCGCGATGGGTCTCGGTTCGTACTCATCGCAGAGCCGCCGCCTCGAGTCTGTCTCTCGGACATCCGCGGATTGTCATCCGATCTTGCAAACGCCCAAACGGTGCGGTGGCGGATGGGTTTTGATGGGTGGGTTCAAGATGTCGTTGCCCGAGTGCCCGGGAGAGACTCCCTTGCTTTTGACATGCTTCTACTCAACCTGAATCGGCTGCTCTTTGGCACTACCTACCAGGCGCGCGTCACTGACCTTGGGTCCAAGGTTGGCGCTGCCGAGCAGCCGGTATTGGACTTCAGGGTGACTGCGGCAGAACTTCGCGAATGGATGCTCAGCGACTCCGAGACATTCTCGCCGAGCGGGGGTGGTAGGGGACTCCCGTTGCGGGTGTTGCTCGCCAAGCGTGCACACGGAGAATTCTTCAGCAACCGGCCCGGGTTTGTCATCTGGATGATACCGAAGGAACCAGACGTATCGAAGTACCTCTCGGTCGCTCAGTCCTGGGCTAACGACGCCGATCTAGTCCTCGGAGCAATCGCGGACGACACAACCCTTGCCATAATTGGGCGCGAACGTCGAGTCTCGAAGGCGATACTACCACCGTTGCGCGTAGAAACCATCCATACGATCGCCGGTTCCGGTACCGACCACCTCGCGCAAAGTTACGAACGTACCTACCTGTTCTCTGGTCGATACGATAATCGTAACGACTGGGCGCCGATCTACCTTAGCTCCGTTCTCATCGACGACGAATATGGAAGCCTTCTTAACGTAACCGACCAACTGCTCAAATCGTGGTCGGAACACGGCACGGTCCATTACGTAAACTTTCCCTATCCGGCGCCAGAACGATACCCGTTTAACGTACCGCTCCATGAAAAGCTGCAAGCTCAGACGGTGACTTTCAACTGGAACACGCGCGGTGCGGGATACGTCTCAGAAGAGAACGGCTACCGCGTGTATGCACTAAATCGGACTGGAGCCCTTCCGGTGAGCTACTTTGCCGGAGATGAGCAGGCAAAAAATGAAGACGTCAATAATGCGGAAGAGGTTGCATACGACTATTTCGCCGGCTTGAACGATCCGAATCTTGCTAGGGTCGTTCAATACGCAGCCTTGTATCAACTTTTTCGTGAGTTTGGCGTCGGGATTCCCAAGACCGTTGAGGATCCGAAGGATCCTTACGCGGAGTTACGTGAGGAGGCTGAACGTATGCTGGCATCCCTCGCGTCGGTACCGGACTCGGCGCTAACGGGGGCACGGGGTTCATCTCCTGCCTACGTTGAATTCGTGGCTGGGGTCAGAGCGATTCGTGCAGTTCAAGGTGTTGCGGGGGAAAGGGCCGTACCTTTGCTTGCGGCTCGGTTGTCAAGGGCAAGGCCGAGCATAGAACAATTAGAAAAGGAGGCCGCGTCAGCGACGCTTCTACAGATCGCGGATTCCTTGAAGTTCGACATATCTAAGGAAGACCGTATTTCCGGCACCATTACAAGGAACGTCCGCCCTATTCAGCGTGCGCTTCAACTGACTCTGCAAGCCCTACTGCCGACTGAGGCGACAAATAGTGCGAGGAAGACTTTCGTCTCAGCCTCAAATCGCCCTGCGGACACCTGGATCCGAACGGCCTCTATAGTCCAGTCAACTTCGGCCGAGTTACGCTGGATTGGAGGCCACAATCTCGACGCGGCTGTCACTCGGCTAAGGGCGAGCGCAAACATCGCGAAGGGAGAGGTCCAAGTAATTACCAAGGATGGTCGGACTATTATTTTGGCCAATGAGGCGGACATTGCACGACTGTCGAGCAATGTTCGTGAGATTTCTAGAGTCGCCGGGGAGTCAAACGGTGGTGCGCGTATTAGCGCGATGATGGCCGAGTTGCGCGAGCTACCCATTCGTCCACGCCTCGAGGTGATTTCGTCACCGTCTCGACTGGTCTCGTCCAGTTCCCCGGTAGATCGCACGTTGCTTGGCTTTGAGAGAGTCCATCGCGGGCTATCAGATGCTGAACTCTCGGCAGCGAGTATCATGAAAACGCGCGGGCGTCCGTTTACGTCAATCCAGCGGCTCGAGAATGGGTCGTTTGAATTAATTCTGGGAGATCCTCCGCGGCTTGTTCGTGCCGGTAATACCGCAAGTGCACTAGACCTGGTCGTTCACGAGACGAAGGCAATCCAAGGACGTGCCCTGCAACTCCAACTCACCGGGTTCACCGAACGGGACGCTGGTGCGTTCACACGCAACGTTGAGTTCGAGTATCGAAAGGCCGGTCGCTCGCAGCAAAGGGTCCGCTCGGCCGTTCGTGAGGGTGAGCAGGATCGAACAGGCGCCGCGAAGATCTTAACCGGCGAGGTGGATTTCGCGAAAGCCCGGGTGCGGCCCGTTGAACTGGTGGAGGTGAAGACAGCGTCCGGCGTGATGAAGCAGGCGTACAAACTCGAAGTGGAACTCCCAAGGCTCGTTGCAACTGAGCAGCCATTCCTACTCAGGATTTGGATTTTCTTGACGGAGGGAGTCGGGCGGCCCTCTATGGAGGCTGTCCAGAACGCGGTAAGGCAGGCACTAGCGTCAATGCGAGGCAGCGTTACAGCAGACGGTGCTGCGTTGGAGATACAGCGAGAGCTTAGACGCGCGTTCGGGGACGCTGTCGAGATGCGCACGCACGTCGACGATATGCTGATTGTTCAGCTGCGCGGTATCGACGGTGTTGGCGCGGATTGACGAATGCACGATCTGTGTGGCGATACCGCTTAGCAAGGCTCAATGGCTCGCGGACATCGCGCCTAGATCACACCGTGAGTATGCAAAATTCTACCTGCAAAATGCGGGAGCTACGCAGCAGTCGGCTGAAGACGTGTGGAAGAAGCTATACGAGCCGCACGAGGCACGGCCACTTCAGAAGTCGCTGGGCGAGATTGAACGACTCGGCGCCAAGGTTGTCCTCGACTGCCGCCTCAGCGACCTTCGAACGGCCACGGAGGACAGTGCGGTGGTCATCGTTGTGGCGCATTGGCGCTCCGGTCTGCTATTCCCCGAAGACGTCTTGGATCCCGGGCAATTCGTTTATCGATTGGGCACTTCCACTGCGCCCCTTCTCACGCGGCTCCGCAACGGATTGTCATCAGCAACCCGTTCAGCCCTCATACAATCCGGCCCCGCATGCACACCGATACCTCTTGCAACGGTTTTACGCGAGCTGAACCGACTCATGCAAACGCGGCTGATCGAACGCGACGAAGCACCCTCTCCCGTTGCCTTCGAGCTGGCACAGAATCGCGCTACTCTCAACTCGGAGTGTCCGAGCATACTTGATGAAACAATGGGCTTAGAATTGTGCGACGGGACGCACGACGCGGGCGAGGTATCTCAAGCGGTTTCAGATCGATTTGCCGGCACACTAGACCTTACAGCCTGCTTTTCTGTCGTTTTGGCGGAAAGCATAAAGCGGCGTGCGCCCGGTAGTCTCATACTCGCAAATCGCGAAGCTGTGTCTCCTACTATTCGTCTCCCATTGATCAAGCAGACGCTTCGCGTACTAGCCGCGCATCCCGGAGACTACATAGAAGTATCCAGAGCCATTCGCGAACGATTACTCAACTAGGACGCAAACGTGACCAAACTCCATTCATTGGTTCAGGCGTATGTCGCGCCTCCCGGAACGTTAGGAGCGCCGATTGATTCATCGGATCCAAGCCAGCAGTCAATCGACCGATCGAGTCTAAAAAGGGAGCTCGCTCGGTTACGACAGGGAAGGGAAGTCGCGTTCTGGATCTGTTTCGTTGCACTGTTGACAGTGTTTACGCTCTCAATGATGTATCTTGTGCAACATAGGGATAACCCCGCTGCCATTGCCAAAATGTCCACAGCGACCGGCGTTACCCTTCTCGGTGTGGTAGGGATAATGACCAAGCTTTGGCAGGACAAAATCAAGGCGGACCTGGTTCTAGCCATCGTGAGCGGGGCGTCGGAAGAATCCCTGAAAGACGCCCTTCGGCAGCTACTGGACAAGCTGTAGGAGGATGGTTTGACGGCCTCAGCAGCGATCGAGTGCATCCCACTGAGGCCGGCGGCTATCGCGTTATGGCTCCCCTGGCAGCCGCTGCGATTGCCAGGGCAATGCGGTGAATTAGACCGCGTCCGACAAGCTGGTGAAGTTGAAGTCCTTTGCCTTGATCGCCGGCATGACGACCGGACCACCCTGTTCCGTACCAGCGATCCGGACCGCTGGACCAATCGCCTCGAGATTGCTGAGCAGAAACAGCGGCGACTCGTTGAAGCGAAAGTTCTTGATCGCCTTCGAGATCTTTCCGTTCTCGATCAGGAACGTTCCGTCGCGCGTGAGACCCGTGAACAGAATCGTGCGCGGATCGACCGATCGCAGATACCACAGGCGCGTGACGAGAATTCCGCGCGGAGTGGACTTGATCATGTCATCCATCGAAGTCGTGCCGCCCACCATCTTGATGGAGTTCGGACCACCCGTCGGCTGCTTGCCCTGCTTCTGCGCCCAGAAACGCGAGTAAAATAGCTGCTTGAGCATCCCGTTCTCTACCCAGACCTGACGCGACAGCGGGAGTCCCTGGTTGTCGTACGGCTGGCCGAGCAGTTGCGGATCCTGCGGATCGGAGAAGATCGTCACTCGGCTATCCACGATCTTTTCACCGATCTTGTTGCCGCCGCCCTGTTTGGCGAAAGCGCTTCTCCCCTCGTCGGCAGTGCGCGCGTTGAGCGCAAAACCCATCAGCTGAACGAGATCACCGACGGCCTGCGGCTCGAGTATCACAGTGTATCGCCCCGGCTCGATAGCGACCGGGTTGCGCGACAGCCGCGCCTTGTTGATCGCGTGCTCGGCGAGTCCCGGGAAATTCAGCTGCCTCCAGTCCGCATGCTCGGCGCCCGCCCAGCCCGAGCCGGTGCCGTCGTCCGTCCGCACCGTCAGCGTATAGTTGGCGTTCGTCGACCGGTTGTAGGCGAAGAGTCCTTTGTT
>JACMME010000107.1 GCA_014379205.1 Gemmatimonadaceae bacterium | reverse complement strand
CTGCGTGCGTTGCGGGCAGACGCGCGCAGGATTTGTAAAGCCTCCCTTTCCCGGCCCCATCGGGGCTCGTGCGGTGGAAGAGATCTGCACCCAATGCTGGGCCGACTGGCTCAAGCAACAGACGATGCTGATCAATCATTACGGCCTGAACGTGATGGATCCCCAGGCGCGGTCGTTCCTCACCAAGAACATGACAGCGTTCCTCTTCAAGACCGGCGTGTCGTCCGACATCGACACGAGCAAAAAGGGCACGATCACCCACGGATGATGCAGAACCCGAAGGGGCTCCTTGCTTTAGCGCTCGTCTTCGTCTCGGCGAGCTGCAAGACCGCCAGCAGTAATCCCGCCGAAATCGGCCAGCTTGGGACAGCAGCTTCATCGCGCTGGACCGATTCCGTTCTCGCTTCGCTTACGTTGCGTGAGAAAGCTGCACAAATCGTTTGGCCCTTCGTACTCGGGGACTACGTCTCGGGCGACTCCCCACAGTGGCGGCGACTGACTCAGTACGTTCAGCAGGAGAAGGTCGGAGGCTTCATCATTTCGGTGGGCTCGCCGACTGAGGTAGCAGCCAAGCTGAACGCGCTCCAGTCGATGAGCAGGGTTCCGCTTCTGTTCGGAGCCGATCTCGAAGCTGGTGCCGGATTTCGCGCGCGTGGCGGATACTTCGTGCCGAATGCGATCGATCTCGGTGGCGCGATTGTGTTCCCGCCCGAGATGGCTATCGGCGCAACTCGCGATACCACGCTCGCTTACGAGCAGGGACGTCTCACCGCGGTCGAGGGTCGTGCGCTCGGGATCCACATTGCGTACGCACCGGTGCTCGATGTCAACAACAATCCCGACAATCCGGTAATAAACACCCGCTCATACGGAGAAGACCCTGAGCTGGTGGCGCGAATGGGCGTTGCCTTCATTCACGGCTTGCAGGATCACGGAATGATTGCAACGGGAAAACATTTTCCCGGTCATGGCGACACCGGAGTGAACTCGCACCTGGCGTTGCCGGTCGTCACGGTGAGCCGAAGCCGGCTGGATGCTTTGGAGCTCGTGCCATTCCGTGCCGCAATCAAGGGCGGCGTGGGCGCGATCATGTCTTTCCACGGGGTGATGCCGGCGCTCGATTCCTCCAACGTGCCGGGCACGCTCTCATCGAAGGTGCTGACGGATCTCCTCCGCGGCGAAATGGGCTTCAAGGGAATGATCATCTCGGACGCGATGGACATGCGTGGCGTTCTGGATCAATTCGGGGCGGCCGAAGCGGCAAAGCGCGCGATTGCAGCGGGCGTAGATGTCCTGATTCAGCCGCTCGACGTACCGCAAACCATAGATGCGGTCGCCGCCGGGGTGAGAGAAGGGCGTTATACGGAGGCGCGCCTCGATTCTTCGGTGCGGCGAGTCATGGAAGCAAAGCGTGCGTTGGGGCTCGCGCGGAACAAGCTTGTTGATCTCAGCCGTTTACGGTTTCTCGTCGGGGATAGCTCAAACACGCAGATTGCGCGAAGGGTGGCAGAGAAGTCGATCACGCTCGTCAAGGATTCGCTGAGGCAGATCCCGCTGAGCGTGCCTGGCGCTCGAGTGCTGTCAATCACCCTGGCCAGGCGGACTGATCTTCCCGCCGGCAACGCGTTCAACGCAGAACTGCGGAGCGGACTGCCAAATCTGCGCACCGAGTTCGTCGCGACCGAGGATGCCGCGCTCAACTATCCACGACTGATCGCGGCAGCGGACTCCGCCGATGTGACCATCGTGAGCTCTTACATTGGACATAGGTCGGATGCGTTGACCGTCAGCGCGCCGCAGGCGTTCACGAACTTCGTGCAGAGCCTCGTGCAACGGGGACGAAAGCCGATAGTTGTCGCGTTCGGGAATCCGTATCTGCTCCAGCAGCTGCCATGGGTAGGTACGTATCTCGTTGCCTGGGGTGGTTTTCCTGTTTCTCAGGCGGCAGCAGCGCGCGCACTGCTCGGAACATCAGCAATCTCAGGTCACTTACCGATCAGCATACCGCCATACGCGAGTCGCGGAGCGGGAGAGGATAGAGCGGTCCAGCTCCGCTGATCAACGCTTGTTTGTTGGCCGAATGTTGACTGTGCAGCAAAAAAAATATTTCAGAAAAAAATATCTGTTGACGATCGTATAGTCGAACCATATATCAGTAGTCACCCACCTCAAGACGTCCAGCACGGCGCTCCGACGTCTCTCCAAAAAAAAATAGCGGCTGCGGTCT
>JACMME010000106.1 GCA_014379205.1 Gemmatimonadaceae bacterium | reverse complement strand
TGAATCGGCCGGTAGCCGGCACGACGCTCACCGGACGCGGCACAATCGCAATCGCCATGGGCGCAGTGCTCGGCTGCGCGAGGAGCGCCGAAGCCAGCGCAGCAACAAACAAAAACGAAGCGAATGACCGTTTCACTAGCAGGATCATCAGAAATTGGAATCTAGAGAGCAATGAACTGCGAACCGTGAAGCGACACGCTCATATCGAATCTATTCCGAATTTTGATCAAACGTCCGGCGATTGATTATGTGGTACGTGGTCCGCAGCGGCAGTTCGCAGTTCGTTCGCAGTTCGCAGTTTATGCAGCCCGCAGTGCGCATTCCTCTTCGCAGTTCAGTCTACGCAGTAGGCATGGCGCACGGAGTCTTCGCACCGACGTCGCAGTTCATTCCGCAATCCGCAATCCAGTCCCCTTGCCCCGACTCCCCTAAAAATCATATGTTTGAGCTTCCCCCAAGCCAGGTCCGCACCATGCATCGCTCCACTCTCGCCCATATCGCGCTAACAACCCTCGTAATCAGTTCCGCGCTTCCGGCGCAGGATTCTACCGCTACTTCGCAGGATTCTGCAGCCGATATACGGTCGGCGCCGGAAAAGACCACTGATCGCTTGACGCTCAAGCAGTACCTCGATTTCGAGGATGTGCAGGACCCACAGCTCTCTCCCAACGGCAAGTCGATCATCTACACCCGGCGTTGGGTCGACAAGATGAACGACAAATGGGAATCCTCACTCTGGATCATGAACGCCGATGGGAGCCGAAACCGTTTTCTGGTGAATGGCTCAGGCGCTCGCTGGTCGCCCGATGGAACTCGCATCGCTTATTTCGCACAGGGGCAGCCGAGCGGCACTCAGCTCTTCGTGCGCTTCATGGATGGCGAGGGAGCTCCAACCCAGATCACTCGTGTCAACGAGACGCCTTCCGAGCTGGAGTGGTCGCCGGATGCCAAGTCGGTGGCGTTCCGGATGCTGGTGCTGTCGCGCGATCCGTGGAAGATCGACTTGCCGGCCGCACCCAAGGGCGCCAAGTGGACCGAGGCGCCGCGCGTCGTCACACGTCTCAACTATCGGCGCGACCGGCAGGGCTTCATAGACGATGGGTATCGCCACCTTTTCGTAGTTCCGGCCGACGGCGGCACGCCGCGCCAAGTCACGTCGGGGGAGTGGGACCACGGCGAGCCGCACTGGACGCGCGATGGAAAGTCGCTCGTCTTCTCCGCGCTCCGCGTCGAGAACGCGGAGTACGCCTGGCGTGAATCGGAGATCTACTCGACCGACGTCGCCACCGGCACCATCAAGCAGCTCACGAACCGGAAGGGACCCGACGGCAATCCTGTGCTCTCCCCCGACGGTCGGCTCATCGCCTACACGGGCTTTGACTCGACCAGCGCGACGTGGACCGACTCGAAGTTGTACATCATGAACGAGGATGGCTCCAACCGCAGGGTACTCGCGGACAAGCTGGACCGCTCGCCCCAGGGGCTCATGTGGGCGCCGGACGGAAGCGGCGTGTACTTCAATGTGGAGAATGAGGGGTCGCGCAATCTGTATTTCGCCACGCTCGCGGGCAGCACTCGCGCAGTGACGAAGGGTGCCCACGTGTTGAGCGTCAACGGTATCGGACGGACAGGCACTGTAGTGGGTACGGTGTCGAGCTTCCAGCGTCCGGCCAACATCGTCGTCTTCAATGTGAACACCCCCACGATTCGCGAAGTCACCGACGTGAACAGTGACATACTTGCCGGAAAGAAGCTCGCGACCGGTGAAGAGCTGTGGTACACGTCGGTGGACGGTTACAAGATTCAGGGCTGGCTGATCAAGCCGCCCGATTTCGACGCTAGCAAAAAGTATCCGCTCATTCTGGACATTCACGGCGGACCGCACGCGATGTACAACGTCGGCTTCAACTTCTCTCGCCAGGAGCAGGCCGCAAACGGGTATGTCGTCCTGTACACGAATCCGCGCGGCTCGACCGGATACGGCAGTGCATTCGGCAACGCCATCAAGAACGCGTACCCAGGCAAGGATTTCGACGATCTCATGGCGGGCGTGGACACCGTTATCGGGCGTGGCTACATCGATCCGAAGAATCTTTTCGTGCATGGTTGCAGTGGTGGCGGCGTGCTGACCGCCTGGATTGTCGGCCACACCGATCGTTTCGCCGCTGCATCATCAAACTGCCCGGTAATAAACTGGCTGAGCTTTGTGGGCACGACGGACGGCTCGTCCTGGTACCGCAACTTCGAGAAGTTCCCCTGGGAAGATCCAGCCGAGCACCTGCGTCGCTCACCGATCATGTACGTGGGCAACGTCAAGACGCCGACGATGCTGATGACCGGTGTGCAGGATCTCCGGACACCGATCTCGCAGACGGAGGAGTTCTACCAGGCGCTGAAGATTCGCAAGGTGCCAACGGCGATGATCCGCTTTAACGAAGAGTGGCACGGCACCAGCTCCAAGCCGTCCAACTTCCTGCGGACGCAGCTTTATCTGCAGAGCTGGTTCGACAGGTGGAGCACCAAGTCGCAGACCGCGGTGAAGGCGGGTATGTAGGGAGACGGCGAAGGCGGAATACGTTAGCACTGAGTTGAAATGGGGTCCTGATCAATCAGGGCCCCATTTTGTCGTATGCTGTTTTTACGGAGGTTCATGCCGCAGCAAGCTACTTCAAGCCGAACGAAGAGATTGCTTCGCCGCTGCGCGCCTCGCGATGACTCAGGCGCTGGGATAGCCACAACCGGCCCACCTCATGTCATTGCGAGGACACGTAGTTTCCGCAGCTTCTCGTTGGTACGGCCCACGCCCTACCCCCGACCCCTACTCCCATTCCCTCAGCATCTGCGCCATCTGCGCCGCGTTGGTGGTACCGTAGTTGGCGTAGCAGTTGTTAAAGAGCACGTGCACGTGCTCCACCGCATGCGCCGTCGTGATTATTGCAGGCGCCAACTGCTCGAGTTGCCGGGAATCGTACAGGTACCGGTACCGCTCCACCGCCGATACCCCGGGCTTCTCCCACGTTTCCGCGCGATGCCCGTGCATCCGGAAGATTGCCAGTTCCGGCGACGTGACGGCCGGAATCAGGGGAACGCTACTCTCCATGCCCTGCGGCTCGTCCACAATCACATACGTCAGTCCCAGATCGCGCAGGAGTCCGAAGGTTCGGTCCTGAAGGCGCGCGCTCAGCCAGCTTCCGCGGCGGAATTCCACGGCGCCGCGCACCTCACCAAGCCGTTCGCGCGCGCCCCGAAGCTCGGCGGCATTCGCGCCTGTTGGCGTGAACCATGGCGGGTATTGTAGTAGCACGGAACCAAGCTTCCCCGCCTCCCTGAGTGGCTCGAGAGCGTCCAGAAACCATCCCCATATTGCCGCGCGCACCTCATCGCCCAGCTCCTTTGGATACACGCGACGCTTGGCGGCAAGGTCGGCGGGAAGCATTTCCCGGATGAGGCCCGGCAAACGAGACGGCTCTGTAGGATGCCCAGTCATCACCGCATGCGCCTTGACGTCAAAAACGTGACCTGGTGGGGTGCGCTCCGCCCATAGCTCGGCCATTCCGCGCGTGGGCAGCGCGTAGTACGACGAATCGACCTCCACCACAGGAAACCGGCTCGAGTAATACCGGAGACGAGTCTCGGCCGTTCGCGCCTCGCGCGGATAAAAAACTCCAGGCGCGGTTATCGTCGGATCAGTCCAGCTGGCCGTACCGACAAGAATTTCACCGCCAGCATGCGGAAGGATGCGGGCGAGCGGATCGAGAGCGAACTCGTCAGCATGTTCTCGCGCAGCTTCGGCGCCCGGGTCATGTGAGGACTGAATGGGAGACCGGAGCGAAGGGGAGATGATTGCGGATTACGGATTGCGGACTGAACTGCGACTGCGAACTGCGAACAGCGAACAGCGAAGATACGCAGACAAAATGTGAGACTGGAACAACAAACCGTAATCCCCCTTTCCGCCGTCCGCACTCCGCAACGCGCAACCGCAGTTCCTTCGCAGTTCGCAGTTCGCAGTCCGTCCGCAATCCTCCTTCCGTACGCAGTACGCAGTACGCAGTACGCAGTTGCACTTGCGTGTCCCCACCCGTCCTTGATCATGACCCATCCTCCCGCGCCGCATTCCGACATCCCGCTAAGCCTCGACGTGAGCTCTCCGGATTCCGGACCTCGCGGGGCTGCCCGCAGCTCGCTATCGGAGATCCTCTCAGCGCTCTCTTTCGCGCTGGATCTTACCGAGGGGCAACGTCCTGGCCACACGATCCGATCCTGCATCATCGGGATGCGGCTGGGTGAGGAGATCGGGTTGAGCGCCGAGGACCGCATTGCGCTGTACTTCGCGCTGCTTCTCAAGGACGCCGGCTGCTCGAGCAATGCCGCCCGGATGGCCGCGCTGTTCGGATCGGACGACCAGAGCGTCAAGTTCCGTATGAAGATGGTGGACTGGCACAGGCCGGTAAGACTTGCGGTGCAGACCGCGCTCAACTGCGGCGTCGGCAGGTCTATCCCGGAACGGTTGCGTCGCTTCCGCGAGATAGCGGCGACCGAGAACATGACGCGGAGCCTCATGCAGATTCGCTGTGACAGGGGGGCGGATATCTCGCTGCGCCTGGGATTCCCTGTAGCGACCGCGGATGCTATTCGCGCGCTTGACGAGCACTGGTGCGGGTTCGGGCATCCGCAGGGAATGAAGGCAGGTGAGATTCCCGTGCTGGCGAGGATCGCGAACCTGGCACAGGTGGTGGAGGTGTTTTTCACCGCGCATGGAGTGGGCGCCGCCTTGCGAGTCGCCAAAACACGCAGCGGCCGATGGTTCGATCCGGTCCTCGTTAATCGTGTGTTGAGCTGGAAGCGCGACCGCGCATGGTGGAGTCGGCTGGCGGACAACGCAGCGGTCGGTAGCGAAGTGGTTGCCCTCGAGCCTGGTTCGGTCCCTCGCAGCGTTGACTCGGCCGGTGTCGACGCCATTGCGCGAGCGTTCGCGGAAATAATCGACGCCAAGACGCCCTATACGGCGCGCCACTCGAGCAATGTCGCCGCATATGCTGTCGCCATCGGTCGCGAAATGGGCTTTGGGACGTCGGAGCTCGACCGCCTGTATCGCGCCGGCCTGCTGCACGACATCGGAAAGCTCGGCGTCTCGAATCTCATATTGGACAAGCAAGGCAAGCTTACACCTGAGGAACGCGCGGCCGTGGAGAAGCATCCACTTTTCACATGGGAAATTCTTCGGCGGGTTTCCGCGTTTGAAGACATCGCCTGGCTCGCTTCGGTTCACCATGAGAAGCTCGATCGAACGGGATATCCGTGGCAGCTTCCCGGCGACCAGCTCGACACTCCAGCGCGCATTCTGGCTGTGGCCGACATCTTTGAGGCGCTGACAGCGGATCGGCCGTATCGGGCCGGTATGCCGCCCGAGAAAGCGATCGCAATTCTGCGGAGTGAGTCCGCAACCAAGCTGTGTCCTGATGCCGTGGCGGGATGCGAAGGCTGGTTGCGCAGGGACGCCGGCGCCGTGGCAGTAGCGTAAAGCTGGGGAGTGGGGATGGGGGATTGGGAGTGACGGCGCGCTGTAACGGTTGGTCGCGAGCGATAGCGATGGTGGGGACGCCGCATGCATCCGGTAAGCTTGCGCATGCCCGGTTGCCAACGGCCCGCTTCGGAGATGATTATATGGGTATGGTCACCGCACCGACGAAATGGACTGTGGCGATGGTTCAGGCGCTTCCCGACGACAGCAACCGGTACGAGATCATCGACGGCGAGCTATTCGTGACTCCCGCGCCGACGTGGAATCATCAGGGTGCGTTGGCGGTGCTGTTCCACGTCGTGTACACCTACGTGCGCGCGAATGCGATCGGGCATGCCCTGTTCGCGCCAGCCGACATCGAATTTAGCGAGCAAACCCTGGTTCAGCCTGACCTGTTCGTAACACCGCGCGTTGGAGGCCGGAAACCGGAGCGGTGGGAAGAAGTCAGATCTCTCCTCCTCGCTGTTGAGGTACTCTCACCGAGCTCGGCGCGTGCCGACCGTCGGGTCAAACGGCGCCTGTACCAGAGGTTCTTCGTCCCCGAGTACTGGGTGGTCGACGTCGACGCGCGGCTCGTCGAGCGCTGGCGACCGGAAGATGAGCGTCCCGAGATTCTGGTCGACATTCTGGAGTGGCAGCCGGAGAGCGGCTGCGCGCCGCTTTCGATCGACCTTGCTGATTACTTCGCGGAGGTCCTTGGCGAGTAGGGGCTGCCGTCGCCTTGCCTTGCCCCACTCGATTCGCAGCCTGATCGCGAAGTGCGTGGCGTTCAGGAAGGTGAAGCGTCGAGTGAATCGGGTAATTTGAACGGCAAAGACGTTGGTGCGGCCATTATTATGTAGAAGGTCATTGAGACCGATCTATCCCGCCTCCAACCGTCCCCATTCCGCTGACCGCACCCACCCGCCTGCTCTTCTCCGGCCAGTTCAACGCCGGCCAGCGCGAATCCGTCCGAGCGCTCGTTAGCGAGCGAGCCGCCTCCGGTGCGCGGGACATTCTTTTCATCGTCCCCAACGGCGCCGCGAGACGCTCCGTGGCGACGGACCTGCTTCGCCGGCGCGGCGCGAGCTTCGGAATCCGCATCGTCACGCTGAGTGCCCTTCCGCGTGAAGTCGAGCGCCGGGCGCGCGTGGTATCGCCCCCGGATGCCGATCCGCTCGCGACTACCCTCATCGTCGAACGCGCCGTGAGAGCCGCAGCCAGTACTGCCTTCGAAGAGTCTACTCCGGTGGAGGGGCTGGTCGTCCGCGCGATGAACGCCATCGAGCTGATCCAGCGAAACGGTGGCACGCGCGCCGAGTTTGCACGCGTCATTAAGCGCGAGGCGAAAAGCGACACGGGCGCGCGATTGCTGTCGGACATCTGGAACCGCACCGAGCGCGCGACTGTGCGCTTGGCGCGCGCTCGACCGGGACGCACGCGAGCGGAGGCGCTCGCGAACGCGACAGCCCTCCTGCGCGATACCACCGGGGCCCTCGCCGGCTGCGATCTCGTCGTCATCGAGAATGTGCCTTTGCGTACCGTGCTCGAGCGCCGGATCATCGCTGCGCTCATTGGAGCCGCGCCTGGCGATGTGCTCGCCGCGTACGAATGCGCCAGTCAACTCGAGCTCGCTCCGATGACGCGCTCGCTCGCGACCATTCGGAACATCGCGTTCTGGCGCGAGATCAGCTGCCAGCCTCCGGCGACGCGAATGGCGGCGGCCATCTCCAATGCGTTTCTCTCACCGAGCATCCGCACCAATCCCGCGTCGGCAGTATTGCGATCGGGGCCGGAAGTCACCCTTCTGGAAGCGGCGGGCGAAGTGGCGGAGGTACGCTTCGCTACCCGCATCGTGCGCCGGCATCTCAGGGAAGGCGTCCCGGCCAGCGAGATCGCGCTGGTCGTGCACAATCAGTCGCGCTATCTCGGGCTAATCCAGGAGATGTCTCGCGGAGAAGGCATCCCGCTCTCACTTCGGCGAAACGCGACCGTCGCAAGCACTGGCCTGGGAGAGACACTGCTCCGGCTCCTGGCGCTTGTGGTCGAACCTGATGGACCTTCGTGCAGAAACGATACGCTCGCCGTCCTGCGCGCGCCGCATCTCGGTTTTACTCAACCGCAGCGCAACGCGCTCGAGCGCGAGATTCTCAAGTCAGGGCTGCTTGGCGCCGCAAGCTGGACGCGGCTGACGCCTCGCAACATTGGAGCTCACGCCTACGCACGAGCGTTGCGAGTTCGAGACGTTCTGCTCAGGACACAACGCGAGTTCGCTGCGCTGAGATCGGCAGCGGAGGGAACGACCATCGCGCTCCGTCTTGCTCGTGATCTCAGGCTGGTGCGCAATGTGTTCGCCGGGCGCCGGCGAGCAATTGAAAACGCTTCCGAAGTAGGGCTGCGCGCTCTCGCCGAGGAAGCCGTGCGCCAGGACAACGTCGCGTGGGAGGCGATACGCGCAACGCTGGAAGAGATTCCCGCGTTGATGGAGGCGACGGGTCTCACGGCGGGTCAAAAAGGCAGGCCCCTGGCGCAGCTATGGCTCTCGACCCTCCGGCGCGCGTTGGAATCGGCCCGCATTGGTGGACGCGCCGCCCCCGCGGCTGGTGTGCGCGTCGCGGGGACGGGCGCCGGTTACGAGAGCGCGAGCCGCGTCACCATAGTGCTGGGAATGTCCGAAAAACTCTTTCCTCGTCAGGCAAGACAGGACCCTTTTCTTCGAGATGCAACCAAGCGTGCTCTGAGAGCGAGCAGCGGTTGGGAGCTTCCGTCTTCGGACGAGTTGATCGAGGGTGAGCGAGAACGCTTTCTCCGTTCGGTCGCGACCGCGGGCGAGCATCTGTACTTCACCTGTGCGGTACGTGGAGGCGATGGACGTCCCACGGTAAGCAGTTTCTTTCTGGACGACCTGGCGCAATCACTTGGCTCACCGCTGACCAGGAGACAACTCCGGGCTTCGGACTTGACGCCGGCTATCGCTGACGCCGCCACGCGGGGAGAGTTGCTGGCCGCCGTGTCGAATGACCTCTGGCAGCACCTTCCCGCGGCACACGACCGGGATGCCCGCCGTTTGGCGGCGTTTCACGCGTATGACACACTCCGAATCGCTGCTGCTGATATCGGCCCTGTTACGGGCGCCCGGTCGCCCATTCAGCAACCATTGTTCGACGCGGAGCTGTTCGATGGAGCACCGCACCGAACGCTGCACCTGAGCGCGTCGCAGCTGAACTCGCTCGGGCATTGCACTTACAAGCATTTCGTCGAGAAAGTGTTACGTCCGGACAACCTCGAGCCTCCCGAGCACAACGCTCTGGAGCGGGGCAGCCTCATACATGGGGCGATCGCGCAGTGGGTGCACGCATATGGCGGCTGGAAGGGCGGCGATTCAGCGCTCGCGCAAGCCGATCACTGGGTAGCCGCTCAGATCGAGAAATGGTCGCCAATCGTGGCTGGTAGCGCGCGCGCCCGGCACGATGCTGAGGAGACACGCGTGAGGCTGCAAGACTTTCTGCGCACCGAGCGGGATCGCGTGCTGGTGGCCGGGGCTGCGGCTCCGAGCTACGCCGAGTTGGCGTTCGGCCAGGAAGCATACCCCGATCGTCTGCAGGATCCGGCATCCGTCGCAACACCGCTCTCTCTTGTCCTTCCCACTTCCGCAGGTCAAACAACAGTCCATTTCCGAGGCTCCATCGACCGCGTCGACATCGTGCAGGTTGGCGGCAGGCAATACGGAGTGGCGATTGACTACAAGTCCGGACGCGACTCGAAGTTCTACGCCAGGGGCATGCGCGTGGGGAACGATCTGCAACTCAGGCTCTATCTGCTCGCACTCGAGCGTCTCTGGGGCATCACACCCGGCGGAGCGTTTTTCCTTGGATTCGGTGACGGGACGCTCAGGGGCGTAATCCTCGCGGACATCGCCGGACAGTATCCGGCAATCGGCGAAGACTCGCTCGTCCTGGGCGGCGCTGAGTGGCAGCGTTTCGTAAATGATGAAACTACAGCACTCATAGCAAATCTCGTCAGCCGCCTGATCAATCTGGACATCACCCCGCAGCCGCGCGACAACGACTGTGGATTCTGCGAGCTTGCCTGCATCTGCAGATTCGAGCGGTACGCGGTGAGGCGCGAGCTGGAACCGGCGGATGTCTGATGTGTTGCATCTGACTCTCGCCAACGCCTCTTCGGGGGAAGTACCGGCGTCCGCCATGGAGCCAACTGCCGAGCAGCAGATCGCGATAGCAGCGCGTGGCGGCAACCTCACGCTGTCGGCCGGCGCCGGTTCGGGCAAGACACGTGTGCTCGTCGACCGTTTTGTCGCGCTTGCGGAAGAGGGCGTTTCGCCGACGGCAATTCTGGCGGTCACTTACACCGAGAAGGCGGCGGCGGAAATGAAGCAGCGCATTGTCGCGCGCTTCACCGAGCGTGGCGAGCACGAGATGCGACGTCTCGCGGAGTCGGCGTACATCTCGACAATCCATGGATTCTGCGCGCGGCTGCTGCGCGAGAATCCGATCGCGGCGCGGCTGGATCCGTCGTTCAGCGTGATGGACGATCTGACACGCGGCATTTTCCTCGATGAACAGATCGAGGCGATGTTCGACGACCCGTGGTTCCGCGCCAACGTGGCAAGCTTTGCCCGTGATTTCGACAC
>JACMME010000105.1 GCA_014379205.1 Gemmatimonadaceae bacterium | reverse complement strand
TTCCCTGGAGACTCCCAATCCTCACCCGGAAATTATGACAACCTCATCGAGTTCCGGTCGAAAAATCAACGCTGTCACGCAGCACGCCAGTTCGCAGTTCGTAGTTCGTAGCTCGCACTTCGCAGTTCGCACTTCGCAGTTCCGCGTGCCTTACCCTCCGTTAGCTAAAGTTTGTGGAATCCGCCACTAAGCCGCAATCAAGCCGGCGGCGACTATCGCGCGCCGCGTTCTACATCCATCTCTGGATCGGCATAGTTTTCACGTTCTCGTTGATCGCAATCTCCGTAACGGGAATCCTGCTCAACCATAAGCGCGGTCTGGGCCTGATGCCCGCCATCGAGCACGAAGCGTCACGGCCGCTCGCGGATGCGCTGGCGCTCTCACGGCTCGCCGAGATCGGGCTCTCAGCGGTCCCGAACCGCGAAGATGTTTCCAGGACACGCGACATGAGCCGGATTGACCGCATGGATGTCCGGCCGCGAAACGGCTACGTAAAAGTCCGTCTGCGTGACTCGGCATCCACGGAGGTAACCGTTGACCTCAGTGACGGCAGGGTGCTGCACGTGGGACCAAGGGGCGACGTGTTCCTCGAGCGGCTGCATTCTGGCGAAGTGTTTGGTGGACGTTGGGTGCTGCTGAGCGACGCCGCCGCGGTGGCGCTCGTGATAACCCTGATAACAGGCTATTGGCTCTGGCTCGCTCCCAGGCTATTCAGCCGGGCACCGGAACCAGCGAGCGATGAGAAGCGCCCCGGCGCAAAGCCCAGGCGGGCTTCATGAGCGCAGGGCTGGCCGCGCTGATCGCCGGACTTTTTGTCGTTCCCCTCGCTCTTCTGTGGAGTGGCCATCGGCTTCGGCGCCGAACCAGCAGATACCGCGCCGTCTTTTGGGGTGCGCTCCTCGGCCATCTGGTGGCGTCGAGCATCGCGCTTCTGGTATCGATATTCCCACCAACGGAGTGGGCGGCAACGGATTTCTGGCGCGGGTTCGGCGGTTACTGGCTGCCGGTGCTGCTACCCGCGCTCGGAGCGATAATCGGAGCGTTGCGGCGTACTGCCGCGCCGCTCAACTCGTGAGATACAGGTACAATCCGTATAGCCCGAAGCCGGCACCTCCGACGATGAGAACGGTGCCAGCATCGTCCCCAGCGATCGCGCCGATGAGCACCGCCGCACCACCCACGATCATTAGAACCTTCGACTGAGTACGCCGAGACGGCGCCATTGCCAGAACCGCTGCGCTCGAATCCGACTGCGCTTCCATTTGCAGTCGCGCCGGAGCCCACCGAACCGCCGAGGCCGCTGCCTCCATTGTCGGACCGACAGCCGCCACCTTGTCCGGCACCGACGCAACTCCCTGCGATGCAGCGAGAGAAGCAAACGAAAGCGATAGCAAGGATGCGAGGACTAACTGCCCGATTTTGCGGTTCATTTTCCTCCCGGGTGAATGACTGGTGCCCCTTCCTGATCCCCCCGCCTGCAACAAGCGCGCTAAGAGATTAGTTGCCACGATGCCGACCAACCGAACACACCGCTACGCCCAACCGGACAACCGAACAACCGAACACCGTGCTTTGGCAACCGAGCCCCGAATACCGTGCTTGTCAACCGCGCCCCGAACACCGCGCTGTCCCAACCGGGCACCGAACACCGAGCACCGAACACCGCACTCGTGCCAATCGAACCTCGCCAGACAAGATGTTCTAGATCACCCCGCCCGCCCCAGATACGCCCGTAGAACCGGCGTCACCCGCTTCCTCGCAAGTGCCCGCTCGACCTCAAGCGCAGTTGCGGAATCATAATCGGCAAGGGGACGCACAGCGCCCTTCTCACGCGCGGCCATGGCAACACCGTCGCGGTACACCACCCGGTTTGTCGCCAGCGCCGAAACCCGTTCGCCGGGTGTTAAAATTCCAGCCAGATTTAGCGGATCCGCCGCGCTTATCCCGATCAGCTCTCCGCTTGGATCGGCGCGGCGAATGGCGCGAAGCTGGGCAATGGCTTCAGGCAGAGCGAACTGCTCCCCCGGAAGGCCCGATACGAACCTTCCCCCTCGGATCTCTCCGCGAGCTTCCAGCCTCCGGTAGCAAAGCAACAAATCCCTCCAGGACGCCAGCTTGGTCTCCCGCGCGAGCACACGTTTGCACACGACTCCGTACCTGCGCAACAGAACCCACGCCTGTTGCTCTACCGCCGATTGGTAGACGGCCGTTGACGTGGTCTCGCTATCTTCGCGGGTGCCGGTGCCGCGCAGCAGCGACCAGCGGCCGGCAGTTTCCACTCCATAAGACACCGTGCGGTGACGCCGGCGCGCGGCCGAGCCGAAAGGCTTTCGCTTGTCCGAAGGTGTCAACAGCGCACGTAGCCCCGTGAAGCCGTCCGCGGTCGCTGCTCCCAACGACACCAGCTCTCCCAGCGCCTTCTCCACCTGGGTCGCGAGCAAGCCCGATCCTCCCACCAGCTCCTGGAAGAAGGAAGCACCACGCCGCTCGAGCACATTCAGTACACTCGAGGCATACTCCGAAAGCGTCGGCATGGTAGCGGAGGTGCCAAGTGTGAGCCACGCGCTGGTGTGCTCGCGCAGGAAGAGCGCTATCGGAGTAGACCGGATGAGCGTAGATGAAAAGCGAACACTTTCCTCCTGGCGCGGGGACAATCGGCCCCAGGCGATGCGTCCCGTCAGGCAGAGTGTGTCGAGCAGCCGCGGGTCGTAGTCCTGCACTCGCGCACTGAGGACGTCGCCCTCCCACGCTCCCGCAGCGAGCTCGTAGCCGTCCAAAAGCGCGAGCACTCCGCCCAGTCCCTCCAGTCCGCTGGCGCGCTCTTCCGAAGCGACTCGTTGCCACGCGAAGAGGAAGCGCATGAAATCCGCCGTGGACACGGGCTCGATCTCAGCGCGCAACCGATTGAGTGTGTAGCGGTGAATGCGAGCGAGGAGACGACGATCGCACCACTCCCGCTCGTCGATCCCGGGAGTAAAGGATCCGCGTAGCACCGTCCCCTGCGACTCGAGCTCGAGCATTGCCGTTTCGACTTCAGCTTCGGTGATGCCCAACGTGCGGGCGAGCGCCCTGGCTGTAACGGGGCCCGCAATCTCTATTCTTCCGCGCAGCATTTCGCGAATGGCTTCCTGACGCTCAACAGACGTTTTGATGCCCGCTGGCGGTTCCAGAGACGCGGGTTCCAGGGTAAATGCGTCAAAGATCGCGCGCCACTCCTGCAGCCTCTCGACAGCTATCCAGAAAGCGCGTGAGACACCGTCAGAAATCACGACGGCACGGCCGGCACGACCAGAGGCGACTAGCTCGCGCCAATATGCAGTCCACGGCTTGCCACCGACTCCCACCTCTCCCTCCCCCTGAGTGAGAAATCCGGAAGTCATCAAGGAGTCGTGCAGCTCGTCGGCGTTACTTGGGTCGGGCCACGCCTCCTCGCGCACGCGCTCGATAGCGGCTGGGTCGAGCGCGCCGAGGTCAGCAGCCGAACTCGGCTCCGCAGCGCGGCGTGTGTAAACTGCGTGCGCGCGGCGTTCTTCCAGTGGCGCATCATCCAGAAATGCGTACGGTCTGGCATTCAGGATCTCGTGCGCGAGAGGCGATGGCTCGGGTAGATCACGCGCGATGCACGCAATCGTCCCCGATCGAATCCGGCCCAGCACTCCCCCAAGAGCGTCCAGGTCCATCGCTTCGTGCAGGCAGTCTTCCATCGTCTGGCGAACCAGCGGGTGATCGGGGACTTCGCGGTCGCCGGGAATGTTCTCCAGACACGCAGCGGCATCGGGAAAGACGGCGGCAAGGAGGTCGTCCGACAGCATTCTCTGCAGCTGCGGTGGCACCTTTCGTCCAGCACGGTTGCGTGGAACGGCTAGCGAAATTGTGAGATTCCAGCGCCAGCGCGTCTGAAATACTGGCGCATCCAGCAGCGCCTGTACGAGAATGTCGCGAACACCCTCCGGAGTCAGATATCGGAAGACGTCCTCGAGCGGGAAGGAGTGCTGTGGGCCGAGCGAGAGCAACAGAGCGTCCTCTGTAGCAGCCGCCTGCAGCTCGAAGTTGAACTGACGGCAGAAGCGCTTCCTCAGCGCCAAGCCCCATGCCCGATTCATTCGGCTTCCAAAAGGAGAGTGCAGGACCAGCTGCATCCCGCCTGACTCGTCGAAGAATCGCTCCATTATGAGCGTGTCTTGCGTTGGAAGCGCGCCCAGCATGCGCCGCGCTTCTGCGAGATACTCGACGATCTGTTGCGCCGCGCTGCTGGAGAGTCCGGCTTCCGACTTGAGCCAGGCCGAAGCAGCCTCGCGATCGTCCAGGCGGGCCTCCACGTCGCGTCGCAACTCTGATACTGCGGTAGATAGTTCGTCACTTCTGCCGGGTGCCTCACCAAGCCAGAAGGGAATCGTGGGCGGCTGGCCGCGCGCGTCTTCCACGCGCACCACGCCCTGCTCCACCCGCATGATGCGCCAGGACGTATTGCCGAGCTGGAAAATGTCGCCCGCCAGGCTCTCTATGGCGAAATCTTCATTCAGAGTTCCGACAACGGTCCCTTCCGGCTCCAGGACTACGCGATAATCAGCGGTGTCCGGAATGGCGCCGCCCGAAGTTATCGCGCTCAGCCGAGCTCCGCGCCGGCCACGAACTCGGCCATTCACCGCGTCATGATGCAGCATCGCGCCGCGACGGCCGCGGCGTGTGCTGAAGCCCCCTGCCAGCATTGCGATCACATCATCGTATTCGCGTCGCTCCAGCTCCCTGTACGAGTAAGCACCTCGAGCGAGCTGAAAGAGCTCATCGACGGACCAGTCTTCGCCGGCCGTCTCCGCAACTATATGCTGAGCCAGCACGTCGAGCGGTTTCGGATGCATGACGATGCGATCCAGCTCTCCCGTCTTCACCGCGCGAAGGAGAGCGGCACATTCAATGAGATCGTCCCGAGAGAGCGGGAACAGCCGCCCCTTTGGCGTGCCTCGAATGGAGTGCCCCGACCGCCCCACTCGCTGAACGAAGGTCGAGATGCGCCGTGTGGACCCTATCTGGCAAACCAGGTCCACCGAGCCAATGTCGATTCCCAGCTCGAGCGAGGCCGTGGCCACAAGCGCTTTCAACTTGCCGCCCTTGAGCCGCTCCTCTGCGTCGCGGCGCACCTCCTTGGCAAGGCTGCCATGGTGCGCAGCGACGACGTCAGCCCCAACCCGTTCGCCAAGATGTCGCGTGACACGCTCGGCAAGGCGCCGGGTATTGGTGAAGATGAGCGTGGTACTGTGTTCCCGCACGAGCGCGGCGAGCCTGTCGTACACCTCCTGCCAGGTCTCCCCCGACATCACGGCCTCGAGTGGCGCGCCAGGGATCTCGATAGCGAGGTCCACTGCCCGTCTGTGCCCTTCGTCGATTATTGCGCAGTTGGCTAGTCCGTCAGCATCAACCTGCCGGGTGCCCACAAGAAACCGCGCAACTTCAGCAATTGGCTTTTGTGTAGCGGACAGGCCGATGCGCTGCAGTGGGTTCTGCGTCAAGTGCTGCAGGCGCTCGAGAGAGAGTGCGAGGTGAGCCCCTCTGCGTGACCCGATAACCGCGTGAATCTCGTCGACGATCACCGTGCGCACGGTTCGAAGCATTGCGCGGCTCCGCTCTGCGGTGAGCAGCAGATAGAGAGATTCCGGGGTGGTGACGAGGATGTGCGGCGGCGTTCTTATCATGGCCGCGCGCTCACTGGATGGCGTGTCGCCGGTACGAACCGCGGCTGTGATACGTACAGGCGGAAGTCCCATCGCCTGTGCCATCGTGCCGATGTCGCGCCGCGGCTCTGCAAGGTTGCGATGAATGTCCGCGCTGAGGGCTTTGAGTGGGGAGACGTACACAATACGGGTTTCGTCCGGCAACGGACCGGCGAGCCCTTCCTGCAAGAGATCATCGATGGCGCTCAGGAACGCCGCCAGAGTTTTACCCGAGCCCGTGGGCGCGGCGATGAGAGTGTGCCTGCCCGAGCGGATGGCCTCCCAACCGCGGCTTTGTGCGGCAGTGGGAGGACCAAGACGCTGAGAGAACCACTGTGCGACGACGGGGTGAAAGCGACTCAGAGGCATGACTGAAATATAGCTTGAGCCGGAGTGCCTCGCCCGGCTGGATGGCGGATAGCCGATGGCAGATGGTTAGCCATCAGCCATCAGCCACCTCTGCCATCAGCCATCAGCCATCTGCCCTCAGCCCCGACTCCCTACTTCTGCGCTACCAACTCGATCTCCAGGGAGACCTTTACCTCATCACTTACAACAACTCCTCCTGCTTCCAGCGCCTGGTTCCAGGTTAGACCGAAGTCGCCACGGTTGATCTTCGTGCTGGCGCTGAATCCCGCGCGTTCGCCGCCCCACGGATCTTTTCCGCGTCCTTCACTCGTTGCCTTGAGTGTTACCTCACGTGTCACTCCGTGGATGGTGAGATCGCCGATTACGCGGAAGTCTCCATCCAGGGGAGTACCTTCGACTCGGCTGCTCTGGAACGTGATGGTCGGATAGCGCTCAACATCGAAGAAGTCCGCGGAGCGCAAGTGCCCGTCGCGTTGCTCACTTCTCGTGTCGATGCTTGCGGTCTGAATGGTGACAGCAACGCCCGGAACTGTTTCAGACGTGTCGCCAAGGTTGGCGGATCCCTGAACATCGGTGAACCGGCCCTTCACCGTGGAGATCATTAGGTGTCTTACGGAAAATTCGACGTGTGAGTGCGTGGGGTCGATCTGCCACGTGGTCGTGGCCGGTACCAGTGTTGAACTGGGGCTCATTCTCGTACTCCCTTTGAAAAAATTTATCGAACCTGGAACATCAACTTCCTCGGACCAATTTTCAGCTCTAGGACCCGGCCTTCCCGCGTTCTCGCGAAGCAACTGTGCCAACTATTATCGTTTCAACGACTATCACGCGCGGACAACATTGAATTGAGTCTCTCATTCGAGCTTGCTTATCCGCTCCAGGATGGAAATCAGTACGCCGAGTTCCACCTCGTCTACGCGACCGAGTTGTGCAACCGTGAGCGCTTCTACTGGAGCGTCGAGCTTTGCCAGCAACCGCAGTCCCTCTTCGGAGATCCTCACGGTTACAACTCTCCTGTCCTCGCTTTCACGCGATCGGGCAACCAATCCCTGCGCCTCGAGCCCATCCAGAAGCCGCGTGACATCGGGATCACGCGTCACCATCCGCTCCGCCACTCCCCCGCAAGCAAGCCCGCAATCCCGTGCACCCCGGAGGATGCGAAGAACGTTGTACTTGGCTGGCGTAACACCATATGGCTTAAGTAGTTCGGATACCTCTTGGTTGAGCTCGCTCGCCGTTCTCTGAATCAGCAGAAAAGCCTCGTCATGTACCGACTTGAAGGGACGCTTCTGCTTGATTGCGTTGCCCAGCTTCGACTCCATGCGCCTCTTGGATAGGATTAATGTATGTAGGATAATCGTTGCAACAGATATTGTCAAGAGGTGCTGTTAGCAAGAGCATGGTAGAGCAGAGTGGCGGCCCCTGCGCAGGCGCGCCGATTGGCTGTGCGCCCGTTCGGCGGTTGGCACTGGAGGGTCAGCCGACGTGACCTGTTTCGTCGGTCTTCGCAGTTCGCAGTTCGCAGTTCGCACCTCGAAATCCGCAATCCGCACTCCGCAATCCTCTATTACGGCCAGGCAAAGATTCCGACCGGCGGCGTGACACTGCGGGTTTCGGCAATGCTGGACGGCTCGCGCCAAAAGGTACGCACAGGCGTTGAAGCGGTGAACCGAACATCGTACGACGCCGCGTGTCGGTCGCGCATCAGCGGGACGGCCACGTCCAGGCGCAAGAGGCGCCTCGATTGGTGCGGGACGGCGGCCAGGATTCCGGCGCCAGCGCTTGCTCTCACGCCACTCGTAACACCAAAAGGCACATCGCCCGCCCACATCTTCCCTACGTCGGTAAAGCCCGCCACTCCCACCCCCAACAACCGTGTGACATTACCGAGCACCCAGCGCTGCTCGGCACGGAGGACAGCCCGCCGCGCTCCCACCACGCGGGAGTCGCGATATCCACGAACACCGTTCTGACGCCCAAGAGGGAGCTGGTAGGGAATGCGCTCTCTCCACGCACCGGCGTACTCCGCGCTGGTAATGAGCGTCCGCTTTTCTGCTGGCTTCCAGTACCATGCGAGACGCCCGCTTGCCAGAGCATCGACCCAACCATCACCCCCCTCCCTTTTCTGACCCTCCCATTGCCACCTGAGCGCAACGAAAGAACTCTTGGAACCCGCACCAGCATACACATCTGCTCCGAGAAAGCTGCCAGCCTCGCCGGAGCTGAGCCCGCCGGCAAGAGCTACCTGGATGCCAATGGCTACGTCCTGTGCTCCGAGGAGTGCATCGAAGCCTCGAACTTCCTTGAACGAGAGTAGCCGTGCGCCGACTACGCCAGCTACGCGGGTGCTTCGCAAAGGATTGAAGCGCGCTCTGAGCGTCGAGTCTCCGTCTGTCGCGAAACCCGTGTCCGTAATTACCACGGCGCTCGTCGCCGGTTGTATCCTCTCGTAGGTGATGAAGGGCCCCGCGAAAAGGCCGCTTTCTGGCCGGCCTATCCGCTTTACGCCGCCGAGATCGAATCGCGTGCGGCCCACGGCAAGCGCCAGTGGTTCCTGGCGGTATCGCACAAAAGAGGTGTAACGATCGGCATCGCGAAAACCGACGTGCCACGCCACCGATTGGTGAGAAGTCAGGAAGGGGCGCTCGAGCGCGACCATGTAGTCGCTACTCAACGAAGCACGATCGAGGCGAACTGTAAGCCGGTCCGGATTGCCGAAAATGTGATAGTTCACGTATCGCGCGGAGACTCCTTCACGGTAGGCGAAACCGCGGCGCCACTCCAGGGAACCGTATACCCCTTCTCCGCGGAAGTTCGAGCTTCCGTACTTCAGCCCGGCCAACTCTCCCTTGCGCAGCCGCGCACCAATGACAAGCGGAATTTCGTCAACGGTTTCGACATGCACGCGTGTCCCGCCAATGCTATCAGTCTCGGTTCGAACCGTGGCATTAGCCAGGTAGGGTTGAGCGCGGAGGAGGCGCTCGGATTCCTTCTGAAGGAATTCCGTACAAGGCTTCCCTTCCTCGAGCAGCAGGAAAGGTTCAATCGCGGATGGTTTTGTTGTCCTGTGCTGTATCACCGCACGCAGAATGGGCCGCGCCCAACGCGGTGCCGACTTACCAAGGAGAGGCGGAGGCTCGCGTTGTATGGATATCGTAGAGACCATACGGCCGTCGCAGCTGTCGCGCGGCGACGCGGGCTCCTGCGCCAACAGTGGCGAGCTCGCGATGGCGAGGCTTGAGACGAGGAGAGAAATGCGACGGCGCAGCTGCTCAGCCGCGGTGTGATGGACGAACGAAGGAGTCTCCTGCCAATCCAGGACGTCGATCTTGCACGCGGCCATGCGGATGAGCTCCCAGAACGTTTGCTGCAAGATCAGGCGAGCAGCGCTCGCCGTCCATAGTGTTCCGCTTCTCAAGCGAGCTCGGTTTTCCCTCAGAGCATTGCTTCCTCCGCGGATCCGCGCTGGTAGAGCCCGCGTTTAATGCGGTGTGCTCGTGGTGTCGGATCCCGATGGGTCAGGAGGGACAATCTTGAACGTAAAGCTCTGCTGGACCAGCTGCCGCACTTTGCGTGAGTGAAAAAGCGCCGGCCTGAAGCGCATTACGGGCAAGGCACCGCGAACCGCCTCGGCAAATTCAGGCTGCGTGGCGCTCAGCACCTTGAATGAGGTTGGCTCGGCGAAACCAATGGTGTCTACCACGAATTGCACTTGCGCGCTTCCTTCAATCCGTTGGGCAAGCAGAACCGACGGATAGACGGGTGCGCCACTGTCAGCGGAGCGCGCTACCACCGAATCCACCTCTATTTCCGAATAGAGCGTGTCGGAGTCCGGCAGATCCGTGGCTGGCGCTTCCTCGCTCAGGACGGTACGATCGAAGCCTGCCGGCTCTTTGAAGATCGTCTTCACCTCTTCCAGGTCATCAATCTCACGCAGTTCCAACGCGCCCAGTTTCGGAGCGCTCTCAGGGTTCAGCCAGCGGATCTTTTCCTCCTTTGGAGGAGGGCGCATCGCGCGAACTTCGGGGAACAGGTAGTACGCCGAGGAGATGACACGAGAATCCGAGGGGACTGCTGCGGGAGGTGCGACCGCAACGACAGCCACGAGGATAGATGCGTGTGCGGCGAAGCTCACCAGGGACCATCGATCAAGCTTCAGCCTTGTGCGGTTTGACTCGTGCAAGTACTTCAGCATGTTAGCCACCTCAACTCGCTCGAGCTAAGCGGTAAGGGACCAGGGTCGGGGTACGATGGCCCAGCATCGGGTCGCAGACCAGTGACCAGATCATCGTAAGGGTATCAAGGAGAGGCAACTCGTCGTCCTCGAAAAGACTGCTTGCTCCGCGACCGGAAACTCGCAGTCGCGCATTTTCGTCAGATATTATCATGACTCCTCCAAACCAACCCTACATCGACCTACGTGAACGCCAGGACATAGTTTCTGCGGCACCGCCGCCAGCACCCGATGTGCGTGGAACGGTCGCGTTCATGTCCCAGGCCACCCGCGATGGGAACTGGCTCGTGCCCCGTCTCTTTCGCGCGATGGCAATCATGGGCAGCGTTACGGTCGATCTTACGCGCGCGAATATCCAGCCAGGTACCTCCCGGATAGAGGTCCTCTCGTGCATGGGTGATGTGACAATCCTGTTGCCCCCGGACGTGCGCGTCGAATGCGACGGTGATGCGATACTTGGAACTTTCGACCTGAAACGCGAGACCGCCAGCGCAACGTCACTGAACGCGCCCTTGCTCCTGGTATCTGGAACCTCAGTAATGTCTTCCGTCCTGGTCAAGGTAGTTGACCCGGCCGGGCCCACCTGGTTGGAAAAAATGCGGTCACGCTGGTTATCCCATAGCCAGTAACGGTTACAGGATTTCCGAAGCGATTCGTGCTCTGAGACTCTCATCTGGTAGCCGGCCGTAGCCCGCCTTCATATTGTCGCGAAGATGCGCGACTTTGGATGTCGCTGGAATAGCACACGTCATGGCGGCATGTGAGACGACGAATTTCAACAGGAGCTGCGCCCAGCTATCGCAGTCCACTTCGGTGGCCCACGCCGGCAGTGGCTTGCTCCGCAGGCTGCGAAACAGATTTCCCCCCGCGAATGGCCTGTTGGCGATCACTGCCACGCCACGCTCCAACGCCAGAGGCAATAGCCGCCGTTCAGCCTCCCTTTCGCCCACCGAGTAGTTGATCTGGATGAAGTCGAGTGGGCGCGCGGCTACGACCTTCGCCAACGCGTCATGGCTGGATGCCGTGTAATGAGTTATCCCGACATATCGCACGCGACCCGCCTGCTTCCAATCACGAAGGGTGTCCAGATGGTTGTTCACATCAACCAGATTGTGAACCTGCATCAAGTCGACAGGGGTGGCGCGCAACTTTCGCATGGACTCTTCCATCTGCTCAATGCCCTGGGCTTTCCCCGAAGTCCACACCTTGGTGGCGACGAAAAGCCTGGCGCGTAGCCCGAGCTTCGCGGCGATATCGCCGGCCACGTTTTCGGAGTTTCCATACATCGGCGAAGAGTCGATCAGCTTTCCACCCAGCTCCACGAAAGCGCCGAGCACCTCTTCAAGCGGGGTGCGCTCGGAGGCAGCTACACCGACGTCGAAGGTCTGCCAGGTGCCCAGCCCGATTACCGGCAGCGCCTCGCCAGAAGAGGGAATGCGGCGGGTCAGCATGGGTGCGGACGCGCCATGTCTCGCCCAGGCGGCGGGGGAGCCGGTCGCCAGAGCGGCGACAGCTGTACCGATACTGCGAACCGCCTCACGACGTTTCATCTATCCGACTAACTGCGGTCATATTGATGAGACTGCGTTTCAGCTTGCGCGTACCTTGTCGGCGAACCGTCATGGTCCACGCCTGCCGGCTTTGATGCAAGAATCTTCAATAGCCTACTCCGTGTGACGCAAGTCCACTAGTCTTGCACCAGCTTCTTACCTTTCCATGACAGAACAGGCTTGAAAGGAACACAAGTTATCTCCATGAACCATAAGCTTTCATGATGGGACCCACATACCCCGCCGCGCGAGCGGTATCCGCGCGAGTAGAGGCGCACTTTGCCGAGCACATGGAGGCGGCCAGGCGGCACGGCGACACCGACCTCGCTCCACATCCTGACGCTGAAGCGATCGAGGCGATCCTCAATGTCGCTTTCTGGGCGAGTCTTCGCCGCGAAGAAGGCTACACGCCCAAGATCTCGCTGGCGTTTCTTCCTCCCGAACAGTCCCCCAGGCCCCTCCGTTTCGAACGCCAAATCCCTCT
>JACMME010000104.1 GCA_014379205.1 Gemmatimonadaceae bacterium | reverse complement strand
GCGCAGCCGAAGCATTATCGGCCGGATATGACCGCGCTGCGCATGCCACAGATCTGGCGCTCAGCGCAAAATTGCGTCCGGCGTGCGCCCGGCGCCACCCAGTACCGTCCGGTCAGCCATCGCCAAACAGAAAACAACCAGCTCAACCGCTCGCAAGGTTCACCGAACACCGCCATACCGCTATCTGGCTTGCGCTTGCTCCCGGGCAATCCATTTCGCGATAATCGAGCGAAGCGTGCCAAGAGGAACTGGTCCGCTCGAAAGTACGGAATCATGAAAGCGCCGCACGTCGAAGCGCGATCCCAGCTGTAGTTTCGCATCAGTGCGCAATCGATCAATCGCGCGTGCGCCAACCGGGTAGGCGAGTGCGTGAGCAGGAGCCGCTATGTAGTAGTCCACTTCCTGTTCAACCTCCGCACGAGAATCGGCCGAGTATGCGAGCATGGTGTCTATCGCCTGCGTTCGCGACCAACCATGCGCGTGCAAGCCGCTCTGAACAACGAATGTCAGCCCGTCATTGACTACCGCTTCCACAAGCGGAAATCTGCTGGCAGTGGAAGTATACAGCCCCATCTCATCGGCCAGATTGGAGGAGTACACTGCCCAACCCTCTACAAATGCGGAGCTCCACAGCACACGATTGAGTGCGTTGACACTCGACGCTTGCTGCAACGCGATCTGAAAGTGGTGCCCAGGAACTCCTTCGTGAAACATTACTCGCTCCAGATACAGCTTCCCGCCCGGCTTCAGCAACGCGGAAAGGTTCAGAAGGACTGCTGACCTTGCATCACCCTGAGAAGCCGCAACATACTGAGCCGTCGGGTCAGAACCATCCCCGCCGGGTAGCGAGTCTATTCCGGGTAGCGATACCGCCGGAAGTTGGCCAAACCACTGCGGCGCGATGCTCCATGCGCGCTGCATTGCGTCCTGGGCATACGTGATTACTTCATGTGCCGAACGGAAGGTATTCGCGCTGTCGGCTACCAACTTCTCATGCAGGCTTTGCTGCTTTGGGAGCGCCCCTTGCTCAACCTGTGTTCCGGCCCGCTCTCGCATCCCGCGATCCAGAAGAGCTCGGCCCATGGAGTCCAGCTCTGCAGGCGTTGAGGATAGCGATGTGTATCGGCGAATGAGAGCGCGGAAGCAGGCCTGTCCTCCAGGATTGTGCGAAACACCAACCGTCTCGCGTGCGGCTGGCAGATACTCGTCCTGAAGGAAAGCCCGATAGCGTCTGATGGCGCGGGTGATCTTAAGACGCACGAGTCTCTCGAACGCATCCCGGAACGCCGGGGTGGTGTCGCGCAGGGCCGGAGCATAAAAAGGCGACTCCCGGACTGGTGCCGCCAGCACGCGGTCCAACTGTGCTACGGTAGTGCTCACGAGCATGCGCGGCGCGGAAAATCCGAGACTTTGCCCGAAGCGCAGGTTGGCTATCTCCGTATCGATGAAGGCTGGCAGCTGTCGCCAACGCTTGAGAGCCGCCGAGCGGCGAGCCTGATCCCCGACTGGTTGCTGCACAGCGTAGCCTCGATGCTCGGAAAGCCATCCTGTAACCGGACTCACGTTCCACAGCTCCCGGCGACAACCTTCGAACGTTTGTGACGCTTCCAAACGTTCTTTCAAAAGAGCGAGAGTAACCGCCTCGGGCGAAACCGCATCCACATTTCCAGCGATCCTGGCGAGCCGCGATAAAAAATGTCTTTCGGTTCGGGCCCAGCTGGTGTACGCGGTGCGAGAGTTGTCGAACAGGGCCGATACAGGCCGGCCAGCTCCCATCTCCGGGTAGCGTCGCTGATAAGCGGCCAGATACTCCTCCGAGAGCTGGTGCACCTGCGCCGTAGCTGAAGATGGCGCGAGCTGACCGTCACAAGGTTGCGGCAAGGCGGACATGCCGGCCAGGCACGCAGCTGCTACCAGCTCTCTCCAATCGGCACGTCGGCGCGTCACGAGGATTTCGAGGACCGGCGGCTTGGCAGCGGCGCCAGAATGAACGTGATTTCCCGCCTCTTCGCGCCCGTTCGCGTCGGCGCTTGCCGAGCCCGCAGTATCGAGAGGACGCGCGACAACATGCGGTTTACCTCGTGCATGTCTTCGTCGGAGAGCCATCCCTGGCACCTTGCAGCCCAAAGGTCCCGGGCGGGACCTTCGACTTGAGCGACCCCCGGACGGAAAGCTCGCCGGAAGTCACGCTGTGCGCTGCGAGCCATCGCACCAACCACTCGACAAACACCTTCACGATTCGCCCGGTCGCCGAGCTCGTAAACCAGGTGCAAGGGGCGGAACAGGAGATCTACGACGGCCCCACGCTCACCATTCTCCTCGGGTGAGGATTGGGAGAGTAATCCCACCTCCCGCAGGACTCGAATGTGATAGTACAGTGCATCTGGCCTGCGTCCCAGCAGCGTCGCAAGCTCGCGAACTGAACAGGGTCCGGCTGATTCCAGGGCGTCGACGATATCCTGTCTGTCCGCTGACGCGAGTGCCCGGATCTGGCGCAGTGACTTGATGCCGGGGGACGAAGGCGCGGAAACATGCATATGACAAGCATAAGCGCAGTTTGAAATAAATACAATTATTTCAATGGAAGCTTGTGGGCCGTAAATGATGATTGAAAGGGTCCTGACGCATCCAGGCGCTCGTTTCCCTTCTGTCCCTACCGCCGGATCAGGTTTCCTTCAGGGTCCCGCACTTCAACGTCGCCGAGATTCAGCGCGCGTACCGGCCGCTCTATGCGCGAGAGGTCGCCCAGCAGGACGAGTGTCAGATCCGACAGATCGAAGCGCGCCGCCGCGATACGGCGCGCTTCGTCGGGCCCGACACCCATGAGTCGTTCGCGATACGTGGCGAAGTAGTCCAGCGGCATGCCCCACGCCAGAAGATTCGCCAGACGTAAGCGCAGCCCTTGAACCGTCTGCACCGAGTTCGGGAAGCTCCCCGCAAGACTCGCTGCGGCCGTCTCGAGCTCCGCAACGCCAATGGAATCGCGGGTTAGCCGCGTATACTCACGCAAGGTCTCCACGACCGCGGAGTCGGTCACGTTGGTCCGCACATTTCCCTCGATGCTGAAGACTGCGGTGCCTGGCCGCGCATCGTAGTAACTCCGAATCCCGTACGTGTAACCATGCCGCTCGCGGAGATTCGCATTGAGTCGCGAGCTTACGCCACTGCCCAGGAGACGGTTTACCAGAAGCAGCGGCAGGTATCCTGAATCGCTTGCCGGCGGCATCACGCGTCCCAGCACAAGCGCAGTCTGCTCGGCGCCGGCTCGGTCCAGGAGCACTATACGCGCGCGCGCGGATCGCCGTGCGGTGGACCGGAGCGCAATGCGCCCCCTCGGATGCTGCCGCCATGCGCCGAGCGTGGATTGTAGAAGCTGACGAACCTCAGCAGTTCCAACATCACCCACGACGAGAACGGTGGTGCGACGCGGGCCATACAGGTCGGCGTACCATCGGCGTACATCGTCGGCATCCAGACTGGCCGCACTCGCCGCCAGCCCTTCGGTCGGACGAGCATCGGGTGATCCCGGCTGATACAGAATCCTCGTGAGCATGTCGAACGCGGACCCGAGCGGGTCGGTACGCCGACGCTCCAACGCGGCAACGAGCACTGCACGCGCATGTGTCACGTCCGAATCGCGGAATGCCGGCGAACTGATTGTCGCTGCCGCCAGTCGCCACGCGTCGGGAAATACGGCTTTGAGAGCCGTTACCGTTGCTCCGCCGTAGCGTTTTGAGATTACCGGTTCCGTATGGGCACCGAGAGCCGCTAGTCGCTCGGCGATGTGCTTCCCAGTGATGTTCACGGTGCCATCGCGAAGCAGACTCGCAGTGAGGTTCGCCAAACCCGCCTCGGCTTCGGTTTCGTACTGAGTACCCGCGTCGACGAGGATGCTGGCTGTGACAATAGGGAGAGTGGTCTTCCGCACGAGGAGGACGCGCACCCCGTTCGGCAACGTGAATTGGTCGACCGCAGGAAAGCGGTACGAGCGCAGCGACTCTGCAGGCGGCGGCTTCACGGTCTGAGCAGTGAGACTTTGTGGCCGCATCTCGCTCACCATGAGCAAAGCAAGCAGGCAATAGACTCGAGCGACCGAGCATCTGCCGGTGCGACGGCAGGACGTCGTTCTGTTAACCGAGCTTTCACCACGAGATGACGTCATCTCCCCACTTCGGCCGCGGCACGGATTGGCGTGAAGAG
>JACMME010000103.1 GCA_014379205.1 Gemmatimonadaceae bacterium | reverse complement strand
GCTTTGTGGTGATGTGTGCGCGGGCGGCGGTGTACGCTTCGCCCGTCTTTCTCATGCGAGCGCGAACCAGGCGCTTGAGATCCTTGTTATGTGGCATCGTCACTTCTCCTTTGGATACACCACGGCGTTCTCCCCAGCAGTGCGCCATGGTGACGCAAAGGACAGACGAAACCAATCCGGGAGTGTGCCCCCCTTTGCCTCGCACAGGACTCCGGCTGGGGCGGAGTCTCAAGAGGTTGGGCGCGGATCGGCGCCGCATACATGATGTTGCGCCCAGCCGACCGCGTCAAGGCATTTCGGAAGGCCTACGCGATCAAGGAGATCTCGGCCAGAATTGTATGATGGCAATTGGCACCAGTACCAGGACGAGCCAGAATAACAGCCCACGAGCCCAACGACCCGGCACGGGTTGAAGTTCACTGGGAGGATCGGGTGCCACCGAACGAAGTCCCACACGGAACTGTGCCACCGCTGTGCCCAGCGCCACTGCGACTGCCACGAGCCCGATAAAATCCATTACAGAGCCGCGAGAGCTGAGCAGATGGCTCAGAACGCTCCCGACCAGAAACGATGAGAGGCCAATCATCGCCGCTCCGCTCCAGAGATTCTCTCTGGGGAAACGCGGATCGCCAAATAGCTGCTTCAATCATCCTCCTTGTGGACCGCAAAAAAAAGGGCTGACGAAAATCAGCCCTTTCTAATGCGGGTGCGGGTTGCCATCCGCAAGGTAAAACCGAAGCTGGTCGTTACCTGTAGGTAGCGTCCAACTCCGCAAGCTGCGCGCGGATGGACGACCACGCATTCTGGATCTGCGGCGACGTACGTGTCCGCTGAAGGGCAGCATCGACGCGTCTGGCCGCGCTGACCAACGCCTTGCTCGCCAACGCGGAGCCTTCGACGTTGCCGGAAACACGGACGAGCTGCTCATATAGCGACGCATTATCGGCAAACGCTGAGAGCACGAACCAGAGGTCGATATCACCTTCCGCGTATGCGCGGCGGGCATCGAGGCGACCGGTCGTCGAGATTCCCATGTCTTGACGAAGTCGGCCTACCAGAGCCTGGGCACCGCGCCGCAGAAGCGATGCTTCCTCCGGCGAGAGAATCGCAGCATCCGCGGCACCTGCCGTCGCCGAGATTCCGAGTGCCTGCGCCGTCCGGCCATCGAGATTTCCGGTCGCGATGATGCCCTTGTCGATCTGGAACTCGAACAGCGCGCGCTGCGTCGCGTCGTCGAGCTGCCCGTTGATGGCGCCGCGATAATAATTCTGCCGCGCGAGCGCCTGCTGCGCCGCGCGGATTCTGTCCTCACGGGTGTAGATCGTGAACGCATCGGGCGCCCTTGCGGAGCCGCGGCCACTCAGGACCAGCCCTTGCTCGAGTTGAACCGCGAGGGGAGAGCCAGCCGGCACCCGAACGTCGCGCGCCTCCGACAGCAGGTTGCCAAGCGCAGCAAGTATTCCGGACGCGGGACTCTTCTCGGAACCGGCTCCGGCGATTGCCGCTCCGACCCCGCCGCGTCCGCCGACCAGCACGACGCGGGCATTGGGATCGGATTCGATCTGGCGCCGCTCGGCGGCATCGGTGCTCGTCAACTTTCCGCTCAAGCCGTAGACCTTGCCGTCGGGAAGCATCAACCGGTCGAAATTGACTTCCATGACCCCCGACCGCTGGCGATCCGCGGCTTGGACGAACGTCACCGCTCCCCGGATCCGGCTGCCCGCGGGAATGACCGTGTAATTGTCAACACGAACGGTATCGACCACGACAGTCTCGAAGTTCTGGCCTACCTTCGCCGTCGCGGATTCAAGCGGACTCGAGGTCCGCACGATAATGACACTGCCCTCCGGCAGCACGAGGCGCGTCTGCGCCGAGAGTTCCGACACGGCAAGGAGGGTGAAGAACAGAATTCCCATCCCGCCCGCCAGCGAGTTTGTTCGAGTGGATCTC
>JACMME010000102.1 GCA_014379205.1 Gemmatimonadaceae bacterium | reverse complement strand
TTTGTCGATCATTTGGAGGGCGCAGGGGAACTGCTGCGCATAGCGCAGCCTGTATCCGCGAATCTGGAATTGTGCGAGATAGCCGACCGGGTCATGAAAAGTGCGGGTGGCGGAAAGGCTCTGCTGTTCGAGAATGTGACGCTCATACACGGCGGCCGCTCGAAGTATCCGGTCGCGATCAATCTGTATGGCTCGTACCGGCGCATGTCGATGGCCCTCGGGGTCTCGAATCTCGATGACATTGGGAAGGGCATAACCGAATTGCTCGAGCTCAAAGTGCCAGATGGGCTGATAGCGAAGCTCTCGCTCATACCAAAGCTGCTGGAAGTGGGAAAATTCCCGCCGCGAGTCGGCGGAAAAGCCGCATGCCAGCAGATAGTCCTGCGGGATGAGGACGTGGACCTGCGGGCACTGCCAATAATCAAATGCTGGCCTGAGGACGGTGGGCCATACATCACCTTGCCCATGGTCATTTCAAAGGATCCCAAGCGCGGAATCCGGAATGTGGGCATGTACAGGGTTCAACTGACCGGTCAACGTACACTGGCCATGCACTGGCAGCGGCATAAGGTCGGAGCAGCGCATTGGCGCGAGATGGCGGAGCGCGGTGAGACGATGCCGGTTTGCATCGCAATTGGCGGAGATCCGGCATCGATCTACTCGGCATCCGCCCCGCTTCCGCCAACTGTCGATGAGTTCCTCTTTGCCGGCTTTCTTCGCAAGTCCCCTGTGCGCCTCGTCAAGGCGCTGACTTGCGACCTCGAGGTTCCGGCGGATGCCGATTTCGTCATCGAGGGATACATAGATCCGCGCGAACCGCTTGTCACCGAAGGCCCGTTCGGGGATCACACGGGATTCTACTCTCTCGCGGATCTGTATCCGCAGGTGCACGTGACAGCGCTTACAATGAAGAAAGACCCGATCTACGCAACAACGATAGTTGGGCGGCCGCCCATGGAGGATTTTTACCTCGGTCACGCTACTGAGCGCATCTTTTTGCCGCTCCTGAAGCTGACCATTCCCGAGATCGTGGACTATCACATGCCCGCGGAGGGCATCTTTCACAATCTCGTTTTTGTTTCCATAGACAAACAGTATCCGGGGCAGGCCTACAAGGTCATGAACGCCCTTTGGGGACAGGGACTAATGTCACTGGCGAAGGTTCTGATAGTGGTGGACAAGGAAGTGAATGTGCGAGATCCGAAAGAGGCCTGGTGGGTTGCGCTCAACAACATCGATCCGGAGCGCGACACACGCTTCACCATGGGACCAATGGACGTACTGGATCATTCCAGCAGGGCCTTTACGTATGGTTCCAAAATGGGAATAGACGCGACGCGGAAATGGCCTGAAGAAGGATTCGATCGCGAGTGGCCCAAGCTGATTGTCATGGATGAAGGCACCAGGCGGCGAGTGGACGGGATGTGGCAGACATTGGGGATAGAATGAAGCGGCTCGGTACTTCAGAATGAGGCGAGGCGCGCCTTCGGACAGTAGCGCACCGAGCGCGAAAGGAGCACGCGAATGGCAAACCTATAGTGGCCGGTCCGCACTGGTCCATTACGCGAATCTGGTCAAGCTGCCGCATACGATCTTCGCGCTGCCGTTTGCGCTTGTTGGGGTGGTGCTCGCCAGTTATGTCACACCTGTAACTTTCGCGGATGCCGTTTGGGTTGTCATCGCGTTCACTTCCGCTCGTTTCGCAGCGATGGCGTTCAACAGAATTGCCGATCGCGATGTGGACGCGATGAATCCCCGCACAGCAACCCGCGAGATCCCGCTTGGAATTATCACTCCCAGGCGAGCGGGAGTAGCTGTTGTGCTCACATCGCTTGTCTTTATTCTTGCGGCCTCGCGCCTCAATACGCTTTGTCTCGCGCTCTCGCCCTTGGCGCTCGCCTGGATCCTCTGGTATAGCTCGACAAAACGCTTCACACAATGGGCTCACCTGGTGCTTGGGTTTGGCCTTGCGATAGCGCCGGTTGGTGGATATCTGGCAATAACCGGGGAGTGGAGCTCTCCATGGTGGATGCTCATCATGCTGGCAGCGGCTGTAATGAGTTGGGTAGCAGGCTTTGACATCCTTTACGCACTGCAGGATGTAGCGTTCGACCGAAAGCACTCGCTTTACTCCATTCCAGCCGCTATCGGCGAAGCGCGAGCGATAAAGCTTGCGAGATGGTTGCACGCACTTACAGTTGCTGCGCTTGCTGCCGTGGGAGCAGCAACTCCGGCTGGGTGGCTCTACCTGGCCGGCGTAGCTACTGTCGCCGCGCTGCTGCTTTACGAGCATACCCTTGTGGCTCCCGATAATCTGGCGCGGCTGAATGCGGCATTCTTTACCATGAACGGAATCATCAGTATCGCATTCTTTACCTTCGTGCTGGTGGAGAGGTTGGCGAGGTGAGCGCCGCACTCCCAGTGATAGTCGCGGTGACCGGGGCGTCGGGCGCGCCATACGCGGTCCGACTTCTCGAAGCGCTCCTTGCCGCTCAGCGCATGGTATGGTTGGTGATTTCATCGCACGGCTGGCGGCTGCTGGAGGTGGAGAGCGACATTCGCGACGTGTCCGAGCTTCGCGAGCAACTGGGCAGCGCGAACTGGGACAATCTGGTGACCGTGTTCGATGATGCAGATCGTGGCGCTACGCCGGCGTCGGGCTCCGCTCTCAACGCCGGAATGGTCATCTGTCCGTGTTCGATGGGAACGCTTGCCGCGATCAGCACGGGCGCATCGCGATCGCTGGTTGAGCGGGCTGCTGACGTTGCGCTCAAGGAGCGGCGCCGGCTCATACTCGTCCCACGAGAAACGCCCCTCAGCGCGATTCATCTCGAGAACATGCTCCGGGTCACGCGTGCCGGCGCTACTGTTCTCCCCGCGGCACCCGGCTTCTATCATCGCCCTTCAGAAATCACACAGCTCGTGGATTTCGTCGTGGCGCGCGTGCTGGACCACCTTGGCGTCGATCATCAACTTGGCCGGCGATGGAACGCAGGCGAGGATGCCGAAGGAGATTGACTCCCCGATCCACCTGATCGGGCTCATATCTGACACGCATGGGCTGCTGCGACCCGAAGTTTTTGCGGCCCTGGACGGAGTGCACGTCATATTCCACGCTGGTGATGTCGGGGGCGACGACATTTTGGACGCGCTCGGCGAGATCGCTCCTACCTTTGCTGTGTTTGGCAACACGGATCCACCCGATGATCACCGACTTGCGGGCGCGATCGAGCGCCAGTTCGGAGGACTACGCATTCATGTGAGCCACGGTCATGAACTTGGAGTGCCGACGCCCGAGAAGCTTCTAGCGGCATACTCGGCGGAAGTGCTCATCTACGGACACACGCATAAACAGCTTGTGGTGCGGGCAGGCGGCCGTACGGTGATCAATCCGGGAGCGGCCGGGCAGAGGCGCTTCAAACTGTCTCCCAGCGTGGCGAAGCTCGCGATTCGCGATCGAAGCGTCGATGCGCAGGTAATTCCCCTTGGCGGTGAATAGGCTATCGCACAGCGGCCGCAAGCCGCTTCGGTGCCTCGGGGGCTGTCTAAATCCTGGTTTTCGGAGGCGCGCCCCTGGGAGAAAATTCGCTGGTGCGACCCAGCTCGTCAGGGAAACGACGGAACCACGACGTCGTCAATAGCAGCTCGTCTATTTCGTGAGTTGGTACCTGGGCGCCACTTCGCTCACCGCTACCAAAGATCTCTTCCGCGAGCGCGTTTACTTCCGCGCGTGCGTGCGCGGAGCGTGGCGCTGGCTGCTCCGCGCGCACCCGCCCGCGTCTGATGAAGTAAACGCGGTCATCGCCGTCGTGACCGGGCACAGCGTATATGAACGATAGTGACTCTACAGCGAAGCGAAAGCGGAGAAATTGCGTGCGCAGCGATTCGAGTCGCTGAACCTTATCGCGCAGGATGCCAGCTCGCTCGAACTCGAGATGCTCGCTGCTTTCCACCATGCGTGCGCGCAGTATCGCGATCGGCCCGTCGTTGGAGCCGTCCAGAAATGCTTTCGCCAGCGCGACTCGCTCCGTGTACTGAGTCACAGAGCATCCGCCGACGCAGGGACCAAGACACTTGTGGATTTCGTGACGAATGCAACCAGGCGTGCGCGGATATAGCTGGAAGAGCTCCTGCTGATCCGCAAAGTGCATGTGCGTAGTGAGCGCGCAGTCGCGCAACCCAAGGACATCGCTTAGTTCACGGACAGCCTCCTCGAGTTGCTGCGCGCCGAAGAATGGTCCGTAGTACACTGCAGCCGTATCATCACTCGCGCCACGCACCACCAGAAGCTTGGAAGCAGGTCCGGCCGTAACCTTGATAAATGCGAAATGGCGTGCATCCCGCTTGAGAGCGACGTTGAAGCGAGGACGCAGTGTTTTAATGAGGCGAAGCTCGCGCAGGAGCGCGGCGAACTCACTCGGTACGTACTCCCATTCAATCTGGTGGGCTTCGCGAAGGAGCCGGGCACCCTTGTCGGCGGGAAAGGCGCACCGGAAATAGCTCAGCAGTCTGGATCGGACCCGCTTGGATTTTCCGACGTACAGCACCTCACCATCGCGCGACAGCATGCGATACACACCCGGACGGTCCATGCAGCCCGATGTAACGCACCGTTTCATCACCAGCACTTGATCTTCCGCCGCGGACCGGCGTGACGCGGCGCGCACCTTCAGGACTGGCAGCGCACGCACAAAACGGTGGCCCGTCCGTCGATTGCGTGAGTTCCAACAAGCCGGGCGCCACAGCGTTCACACGGCAGACCTTCTCTTCCGTAAGCTGACAGATGAGGTCCGAAGCCACCTCGCTCTCCGGAAGAATCGACGTAGTCGCGAATGCTCGTACCACGCGCCTTCACGGCGCGGTGAAGCACTCTCACAATCGCGTCCCTCAAAGTCGCGATTTCAGCAGGCTTGAGGGCCTTTGCGGAGCGGGACGGGTCGATCCTGGCATCCCAGAGCGCTTCGTTTGCGTAGATGTTACCCACTCCTACCAGCTGTCGCTGGTCCATTATCAGCTTCTTTATCGCCTGACGCGACTCCCGAACAAGTCCCGATAGATAGGCCGCATCAAAGGCTGGGTCAAGCGGTTCGATTCCCAGCGCTCCGCTGTACTCCTGCCAGCGCTTGGGGGACATCAGCGACACGGTGCCGAGCCTCCGGACGTCGCGGTAATGCAGTTTGCGCCCGTCGGCCAGTAGAAACGCGACGGTAGAATATCGCCGCTGCTCTTCGGCGAGTTGCCCCGCATCAATCAACAACGCACCAGTGAAGCGCGGTTGCACCGCGATCCGATCACCGGTAGATAGATCCAGAACGACGAGCTTTGCGCGCCGCCAACAGTGCTCGATCGTGGCGCCAGCTACGCGCCGCTGAAAGGTGGCTTTGGTTACCTCGCGAAGCACATCGGGGCGCGTAACCTTCATCGAGGTTATTCTGCTGCCTGACACGAATCGATCCAGATCGCGCGCCATGGTCTCGGTTTCCGGTAGCTCGGGCACTGGCGCTATTAACGGTTGGAGAACCGGTCGATCTCGCGCCAGCCAATATCCTTGCGGAACTGCTTACCCGAGAGCCGCACCTGGCCGGCAGCCTCGCCGCTGAGGCGTTGGGCTTCGACGATCGTGTCCGCCACTGCGGTTACAGCGAGGACGCGCCCGCCCGCTGTGACAAGCTTGCCGGCGTGGGACATCGCGGTGCCCGAGTGAAAAATGTGAACGTCGGCAGCGGAGCGTGGAAGTGTAATTTCGTCGCCCTTGCGCGGCTCGTCCGGGTATCCGCTTGCCGCGACCACCGTGGTAACGGTGGAGCGAGGGCTCCACTCGAGTTTGTGACCGATCACCGATTCACCTCTAGCAATCGCCAGCATCACATCGAAGAGGTTGGACTCCAGGAGTGGCAGAACTGCTTCAGTTTCGGGATCGCCGAAACGGCAGTTGAACTCAATGACTCGCGGCCCGTCTCTGGTGAGCATCAGACCTGCGTACAACACGCCCGTGAATGGGCGGTCATCCTTCCGAAGAGCTGTGAGCGCAGGAATGAATACTCGCTCCAGAATATCGTCCAGCATCTGGGAATCCACGATAGAGACAGGAGCGTAAGACCCCATTCCGCCGGTGTTCGGGCCGCGGTCACCGTCGCTCAAACGTTTGTGATCTTGCGCGGGAAGCATTGGTAGAACAGCGATGCCGTCAGTCAATCCAAATATCGATGCTTCCTCCCCCTCCATAAACTCCTCGACTAGAATCTCAGCGCCAGCCTGTCCGAACAGTCCGCCCACGAGCATGTCGTCGATCGCTCGATTCGCCTCGTCGAGGGTATCACACACGATGGCGCCTTTTCCGCCGGCGAGTCCGGAGGCCTTAATGACGACCGGCGCGCCAAACGTTCGTGCACAGCTCTTCGCGGCATTCGCGTGCGTGTGGTGCTCCGCACGCGCGGTTGGAACTCCGGCCTCGTGCATCAAAGCCTTTGCAAAAACCTTGGAGGACTCGATTTCCGCCGCTCGAGCCGACGGCCCGAAAACGGGGAGGCGGGCGTCGCGAAAACAGTCAGCGATTCCCAGCGCGAGAGGCATTTCGGGACCGACGATCGTCACGTCCGGAGACTCTGAACGCGCAAGGGCAAGCAGGCCAGCTACATCCGTGACGCTTACCGGGCTACAACGCGCGAGCTCGGCGATGCCTGGATTTCCGGGTGCAGCGATAAGATCGAGAGCAGGGCAATCGCGGAGAAGCTTCCAGGCCAGCGCGTGCTCACGTCCCCCGCTGCCGACGAGCAGCGCCTTCACTTCCGCGGATTGCGCATCGCCTGAGTGAACGCGTCACGCGCATTGCGAACCAGCTCTCCGACCTGATTGGCGGCGCCTCGCGCGACGTCTCCGTAATAATCCGCAGCGTCAGAATAGTCGGCCGAAAGCGGACGCTCATCGCCGCGTCTTGGATAATCTCCGCCAATGATCCGATAGTAGTCCCCCGAACGAACCCAGCGGTGCAATTCCGCAACGCGGACAGTATGAAATGGGTGCGTCTGGAACGCGACGTTGAGATACTTGAAGACACTGTCGATTGCCGTACCACCTGTTTCATACTCCTCGGCCTGCGCCAGGAACTCTTCAAGGCTTACCTCATCATTGTCGTCCGTGCCAGCTTCATCCTTCCAACCGGGCCGTCCACCAGCCATGTGAAAGAACGCACTCATCGCGACATTAGGGTCCTGGCCTGACAGGAGGCCTGCGCGGTCGCTGGACAGCTCGCTTTTGCGAAACCACTCGAACAGCGCCAGCTCGATGGGTAGCAACACCATGCCGGCGAGAAAGGGAAGATTGCGCAGTCCAATTGTGAGCAGAATGAGCGCGATTGTGCGATACGTTGCGTGCCCGCTGATGACGTGGCCGAGCTCGTGCCCGAGGATAGTGCGCCGTTCTTCACGATCCAGCAGGCCGAGCATTCCGGAATTGATGACGATGAACGGATTCTGGAATCCAACGGCTCCCGCGTTGACCGCTGAGGTCTGTGTGACGTACAGGTCAGGCCGGGTTGGCCAGTCCATGGTTTCGAGAACCTCGGAATACAAATCGTTCAGCTTGGGCCGCTGACGCGGTCCCACTCGAACAGCGCTGCCGGCGAACAGGTGCCTTATCGCGCGTTCACCAAAGAATCCGGCCACCTTGCGCACGACTTCATCGAAGCCGGGAATTGAGCGCATGGTGTTGAGCGCGGCGCGGTCCGCGGGATGCTCCCACGCGACGGGGGATATCTGGGTCAGGACTTTGCGTTCGGGCATTTGAGGTAGCTCCAGAGACTCGTCTAGGAAAATGCTTGTTGAACATCCGCCAGCAAATCTTCCACATCCTCCACGCCACACGACAGGCGAATGAGTCCTTCGGTAATGCCCAGCTGTGCGCGCCGCTCCGGAGGCACCGATGCGTGCGTCATGGAAGCCGGGTGACTGATCAGGCTTTCAACCCCTCCTAACGATTCCGCCAGTGAAAAGATTCGCGTGCGATTGAGTACCTCGCCAGCGCGCTCCCTGGTTCCCAGCTCCACGGAGATCATGCCGCCGAAACCGGTCATCTGCCGCTTCGCGAGCTCGTGTTGCGGGTGGGATTCCAGACCGGGATAAATGACATTCTCCTCTCCAACCAACTCCGCAAGGAAGGTTGCAACGCGCCTGCCGTTGGAATCGTGCCGGGGCATACGCAGATGTAGCGTCTTGGTGCCTCTCAGTGCGAGCCAGCAGTCGAATGGCCCCGGTACTGCGCCGGCGGCATTCTGAATGAACTGAAGGCGCTCCGCGAGGGCATCGTCCTGCACGAGCGCTATTCCGCCGATCATGTCACTATGTCCGTTCAGATACTTCGTCGTGGAGTGAAAGACAATGTCCGCCCCGAATTCGAAGGGTCGCTGGAAGAACGGGGTTGCGAAGGTGTTATCGAAGATGAGGAGCGCATTGTGACCATGAGCGATCTCAGCGGCGGCGGCAATGTCGGTGAGGCGCATGAGTGGATTCGTCGGCGTTTCGGCGAGCAGCGCGACGGTGTTGGGCATCCAGGCTTCGGCGATGCGCTCCGGATCGCGCGTGTCGACGTAGGAGAAGCACAGGCCAAGGTTCTTCAACAGGCGGTCAAACAGCCGAAACGTTCCGCCATACACATTTTCGCCGCAGATTACATGATCACCCGCCTTGAAGAGCTTCATCATGGAGTCAACGCACGCCGTACCGCTTGCAAACGCGAAGCCGTGCCGGGCACCCTCGAGTGCGGCTACGTTGCGCTCCAGCGCTTCACGTGTAGGATTCTTGCTCCGGGCGTATTCATAACCCTTGTGTTGGCCGAATGCATCGTGGACATAGGTTGATGTCAGGTACACCGGCGTCATTATGGCGCCCGCCAAGGGCTCCGGACGCTGGCCGGCGTGAATGGCGCGGGTACCGAAGCTGGTATCCAGATCATTATCGAAAATGCGTGTCATGCGGAGGCCAGTGTGTTTGGTTCAGGGCAAGTTAACCGGGGCGGCGCGGAGCGGCGAATTGTTCGAATTCGTCGACATGCAGGCGCCGCTGCGGTAGCCGCTTGACCGCGTCGGCGGCTTCAGCCGCGCGTCAACCTATTCGCTGCCTCGTCGTCGACGACGAGCCGAGACTTCGCCAGGCGCTCATGCGACTGTTGCAGAGCGACGGATTTATTTGCTTCGAGGCTGGCAATGGAGTGGATGCGCTCAAGATTCTCGATCGAGAATCCGTGACGCTTGTCTTGTCGGACATGCGCATGCCGCTGATGGACGGAGCCGAGCTTCTGCGCAATATCCGCCAGCGTTTTCCCGATATCGCTGTCGTGATGATAACCGCTGTCGCTGATGTCCAGGTTGCCGTCGATTGCATCGGCATGGGCGCCATGGATTACCTCACAAAGCCGTTCGTGCTCGAGGAGGTGCGGGTTCGAGTCGCGCAGGTGCTGGAAAAGCGCCGACTGATCGTGGAGAACCGGGAGTATCAGGAACGTCTGGAGGAGCGAGTGGAAGAGCAGGCCCAGCGCCTGGAACAGCTTTTTCTCGCCAGCATACAGTCCCTCGCTGAAGCTCTTGAGCTCAAGGATCCATATACCAAGGGCCACTCGGAGCGTGTGAGCCGGTACATGGTTGTCATTGGCCGTGGTCTTGACCTCGACAATGACATGGTGCGGCAGCTGGAGCTCGGTGGCCACTTGCACGATGTCGGCAAGATCGGTGTTCGTGAGGCGGTGCTCAACAAGGAAGGTCCGCTAACGGCCGAGGAATATGCGCATATCATGACGCACCCCGTGCTCGGATGGCGAATACTTCGACCGCTAATGGCAGATGCCGAAGTCGCGCTACACATCGTCCGATCGCACCATGAGCGTTATGACGGGCGCGGAGTACCTGATAAGCTCAGCGGCGTGGATATCCCCCCTGAAGCTCGCATCTGCGCAGTAGCAGACGCCTTTGACGCGATGATGAGCGTACGACCGTACCGTCAAACAATGTCAATCGCCGATGCCGTCTCAGAGCTGAACAAACATGCAGGCAGTCAATTCGATCCTGAGGTCGTTCACGCGTTTCTCGCGGCATTCGAGCGTGGTGAGATCGAAGCGTGCATGCAGCAGCCGATCGCGGTGAGTCCGGCAGTGGAGTGGGCGCTACGCTGAGCCTTTGATCCTGGGAATTCTGTAGCCCCGAGCGTTCAGCGCGAGCGATCCCTGGCCGGTAATCCCATCGACCACCAGCCGTTCGTCCCCCGACAATGCGCCGTCGATCAAATGCGATACCGTATTTATGATCCGGGAGCTACCAATTGATGCGTACCCAAGCTTCGAGATCACGAATCATAATGAAGAGACACCAGGAAAGGGCTTGTTGGTATAAAACCACTGGCAGTTCGGAAAACCTTCGCGGCACCCCTTCTTGAGTCAAAACGTGTGACCTGAATCACGGAGACGCTGCACCGGGGAAACATTTTATTCGCTCGACGGTCTCTATCGTAGCCTGTGGGGTATGCCGGTCGGACTGCACGTAGCGCGAGTGCTCGGGACTGCCGCTCCGGACTTGTACAAGGAGAGAATGAACTACGACGGCTTGATGATCAGCGTGTCCGGATTGCGCGGACGGGTTGGAGATGCGCTCACACCGGAAGTTGTGGCGAAGTTTGCGGCCGGTTTCGGGGCGTGGGCGGTTCACCGTGGCGGCACTCGCAAGATTGTCGTGGGACGCGACTCGCGCGTCTCCGGACCAATGTTTCATAGAGCTGCGCTTGCTGCCCTTCAATCAGTCGGGTGTCACGTTATCGACGTAGGAGTTACCGGAACGCCGACCGTACAGCTGGCAGTCGAGCATCATCACGCAGCCGGAGGGCTCGCAATCACCGCCAGTCACAACCCGATAGAATGGAACGCACTCAAGTTCATTGGCCCGAGTGGGTTGTTTTTGGACGGTTCGGAAAGCGCAGATATGCGAAGAATGGTCGATGGTGACATACCTCGCGCCACATGGGACGAGATCGGCGGCATCAGCGCCGATGACGGGGCAGTCGAGCGTCATATACAACAGGTTCTGGCGTTGCCATATGTGGACGTTGCCGGTATCCGGCGTCGGGCGTTCAGGGTAGCGCTTGATTGTGTCCGCGGTGCCGGCGGCGCAATAATGATGGATCTGCTTACGCAACTTGGTTGTCACATTTCCGCCATTAATCTCGAGCCTGATGGCCGCTTTCCGCGCGCGCCGGAACCGGTAGCGGAGAACCTCGGCGAACTGGAACGCCTTGTGCTGAATAGTGGTTCTGAAATCGGCTTCGCGACTGATCCCGATGTTGACCGGTTAGCTCTGGTGTCGGAGGTCGGACGAGCGATCGGTGAAGACTACACTCTCGCGCTCGCGGCCAGGGCGGTTCTTAAACTGCGTGTTGGTCCGGTAGTTACTAACCTGTCCACCAGCCGAATACTGGATGATGTTGCGAATGAGGCGGGCGCGCAGGTTATCAGAGCGCCGGTAGGTGAAGTGAATGTGGCAACAAGGATGCGCGCTGAGGGTGCCGCGATTGGCGGGGAAGGAAATGGTGGCGTAATCCTGACTGAGCTTCACCTTGGCCGGGATGCACCGGTAGGTGTGGCGTTGATACTACAGATGTTGCTCGATTCGGATACTTCTCTTTCTGAAGTCGTTGCACGGTATCCACGATATAGCATCGTGAAGGACAAGCTGGATCGACCCACTGGGTCGCTGGATGCCGTTTACGCGACATTAAGACGAGAGTTTCCTGAAGCAGAAGTAGATACGCAGGACGGACTTCGACTTTCGTGGAGTGATCGGTGGGTACACGTTCGTCCGTCTGGGACCGAACCGATAGTACGTGTAATTGCTGAGGCGCCGACACTGGCCGAAGCGCGGGATCTGATTTCTCATTCGCGCAAGCCGCTCGACGCTCTCGGGTAAAAGCGCAATCAACCGTTCGCAGGGGCCGTCAAGAAATGTGCGGAATCGTTGGATACGTCGGGTCGCGGGTCGCCGCGCCATTGTTGATCGAGGGGTTAAAACGCCTGGAGTACCGCGGGTACGATTCCGCTGGCGTCGCGATCATGAATGGCAAGGGTGTTGAGACTCGCAAGGCTGCCGGAAAGATTGCAATCCTCGAATCCGAGGTGGCCTGTGACCCTGTGCATGGCACTCTCGGTATCGCTCACACACGCTGGGCGACGCATGGCGCCCCCACTCACGTAAACGCCCATCCGCACACTTCCTGCGACGAGTCAATCGCCGTAGTCCACAACGGGATAATCGAGAACGCCACTGCATTGCGGCAGGCGCTCGAGGAAGCGGGTCATGTCTTCCGCTCTGAAACCGACACTGAAGTGCTGGCCCACCTTATTGAGGAATTTTTCAGCGGTAACCTCGAGGAAGCTGTCATGGCTGCCCTCGAGAAGGTGGATGGAACGTATGGCATCGCGGTTGTCTCCAGTTCCGATCGAGACAAGATCGTAGCGGCCCGCAAAGGCAGTCCCCTGCTCGTTGGACTTGGCGATGAGGAGTATTACGTCGCAAGCGACGTATCCGCCATCCTGGCGCACACGCGTCAGGTGATCTACCTCGACGATGGCGATCTGGCGGTGCTCGAGCGCACAGGTTATCGCGTTCTCGATTTGAACGCCGCCACTCTCACGAAGACGGTAAGCCGGATAGACTGGGATCTCGAGCAGATCGAGCGCGGTGGCTTTGCCCACTTCATGCTCAAGGAGATTTTCGAGCAGCCAAAGAGCATTGAGAACACCATGCGCGGCCGCCTTTTGGACGAAGACGGTCTGGCGAAGCTGGGTGGTCTCAATCTCACGGACGACGAGCTGCTCAAGTTCGAGAACATCGTCATTACGGCCTGCGGTACGAGCTGGCACTCCGCGCTCATCGCCGAACACATGCTGGAAGAGTTGGCGAGAATTCCGGTCGATGTGGAGTACGCTTCGGAGTTCCGGTATAGAAATCCCATCGTCAGCGATCGGACACTCTGCATCGTTATATCGCAATCGGGTGAGACTGCGGACACACTCGCAGCGATGCGGGAAGCCCAGAGACGGGGAGCCCGTGCCCTTGGTATTGTGAACGTGGTTGGCTCTACCATTGCCCGGGAATCGGATGGCGGTATCTACATTCACGCCGGCCCGGAGATTGGAGTAGCGTCGACCAAGGCCTTTACGAGCCAGGTCTGTGCGCTGGCACTCTTCACGCTCCGTCTTGCCCGGCTTCGCAATCTTTCGTCAGAGCGCGGTCGGGAGATCGTCAAGGCGATGCACGCTCTGCCGGGGCAGATCCAGCAGATCCTCGATAACGCTCCCGCGATCGAAGTCATCGCAGAGGAATTCAAGAGCGCCAGCAATTTCCTGTATCTCGGCCGCGGGTTCAATTTTCCCGCCGCGCTTGAGGGAGCGCTCAAGCTCAAGGAGATCAGCTACATACATGCCGAGGGCTATCCGGCGGCGGAGATGAAGCATGGCCCTATCGCGCTCATTGACGAGAACATGCCGGTCGTGTTTATCGCTCCGCACGACTCGGTATTCGAGAAGATTGTGTCGAATATCGCGGAAGTGAAGGCACGTGGTGGACGCGTTATCGCATTGACGAGCATGGACGAACCGGCGCTCGTGGGCAAGCTCGATTACGAGATTCGGATTCCGCATACGATTGACATGTTCACTCCGGTGTTGGCATCCATCCCCCTTCAGCTGCTGGCGTATTACATCGCCGTAAAACGGGGTGCTGATGTGGATCAGCCGCGTAACCTCGCCAAGTCGGTTACGGTGGAGTAGTCCGGCGACCGGAAGACGTTGGCGGACTTGATCGGAAATGACCCGGGAGCGCTGCTGCCCGGGTTGTTTTTTGCCTTTCCACCGCAGAGTAACTCATCGTGAGCGGCATCTGTATCAACCGAGGCTCGTGTCACCTCCTCGCTCGTCAATAACAAGCTGCTGGTCTGATTCGGCCCCTCTTCATCCGCAAGCGTTGTGATCTTTGCCTGGTGATTGAATGACGGTCCGCTAGCTTATCTTCGGATGCGAATTCTCCTTCAGAGAGTAGCTCGCGCGGAAGTGCGCGTGCCCGTCCCGAATGAGGATCCGTTCGTGACGGGTCGGATCGGACGTGGCTTCCTCCTCCTTGTCGGATTTACCCACAGCGATGGGGAAGAGCAGCTAGCCTGGATGGCGGACAAGGTTATCGGACTCCGCTTATTCGCTGATCCCGAGCAGAAAATGAACCTCGCGCTCGAGGATGTGGACGGTTCACTGCTCGTCGTGTCGCAATTCACGCTTTATGGAGATGCGCAAAAGGGGAGACGGCCCAGCTTTCTGGATTCAGCCCCCCCGCAACAGGCGCAGCTCTTGTATGAAAAATTCATTACCCTGCTGCGCGAGCGAGGCATCAGGACGGAGACTGGACGGTTTGGTGCGATGATGCATGTGGATTTGGTGAACGACGGGCCTGTGACACTTTGGCTCGAGCGGTAAACTTGACCCGGCTTGTGTGACACGGTTGCACTTCACACCTTCCGCCCATCACATGTACCGGATTCTTTTCGCTAACAGACCTTCATCCTGGGGAGGAGGCGCAGAAGCGCGGCTTCTCGAGATTTCGGTAAGTTTGGCGGCCGAGGGGTACACGCCGTTTCTCGTTACGAGCTCTGAGGGGGCTCTGGCAAGCCGCTTCAGAGCGGCTGGGGTGGAAAGCCACATTTTTCCTCCGAGCTATTTTCTGCGGAGGGAAGGGTACCTCCGCTACTATGTCGCCGCGCCGCGCGCGATGCGCTCACTACTACGATCGCGTGCAATAAACCTCGTTCACACTAACGACAACCGGTCAATCGAGCCGTTTGTACGCGCGACGGAACCGCTCGGAATTCCAGTGGTGTCCCACATAACGGACATGGACGGCGGCTGGTTTTCCCGACGCAACCTCAAGTTCGTCAACCGTACGGCCGCGGTGGTCGCCGTGAACGAGGCCGTTGGCTCATTCGCCCTCAGCCATGGTGTGAAGCCGGAAATCCTGCGTGTCATTTATCGCGGCATTGACGCGAGCAAGTTCGGTTCAGCGCCGAAGCTGCGCGCAAAAACACGTGAAGGGCTCGGCATATCTGAAGCCGACATTGTCGTAGGCATGTTCGCCAGACTACACCCGCGCAAGGGACAGCAAGACCTTCTCCGAGCGGCAGGTCATCGGATGCTCGCCGACGTGCCGCTGCGGTACCTTCTCGCAGGAGAGGACTGGGAGCCTGATCAATCGTACGAGGGGTATCTGCGGGATCTGGCTCTACAGATGGGGATTGGAGATCGCGTCAACTTTCTGGGCTTCCGGGAAGATGCGCCTGTCCTTATGTCCGCGTGTGACGTCACCGCCGCGCCCTTCCGGCGCGAAGCCTTCGGTGGCGCGGTTGCCGAATCCATGTTCGCAGGGACACCCGTGGTCGGCTACCGGGACGGGGGCATCTCGGAGATCGTTCGTGATGGCAGTGAGGGCCTGTTGGTCGAACCAGGCGATATCGACGGATTGGCGAGCGCGATTCTGCGGATCGCTACCGATTCCTCTTTTCGCCACGAACTGGCCTCGGCGGCACTGAAACGCTCAAAGGAATTCACTTTCGAGCGGCAAATCAATGCGATCAAGGCGCTGTATGATGAAATTCTCGCTCCCGCGGGCGCGCGTGTCGGCTGAGGCGAACGCCGCCGCGGTTACCCTCAGCAGCGTGCGCATCATACTAGCTTCGAGCTCGCCGCGCCGTCACGACTTGCTTACAATGGCCGGAATTGCGCATGAGGTAATGCCGGCAGATGTGGATGAGACCCATCTAGCTGGCGAGGAGCCAGGTGTCTACGCTGAGCGCGTAGCTCGCGACAAGGGCGCCTGGGTCGCTGCACGTGAACCTTCCGCGCTGATTATCGCAGCCGACACGATCGTCGTTGTAGACGGACTGGTGCTTGGCAAGCCGCGCGATGTTTCCGATGCCGCAAGAATGCTTCGGCTGCTCAGCGGACGGATACACCAGGTCCGAACAGCGACCGCGATTGCGTTGTCGGGTCGGCTGGAGTCGGCAGTAGACATCGTGGATGTGAAGTTTCGGGAGCTCACCCACGACGACATCATGAAGTACATCGGCACTGGCGAGCCGGCGGACAAGGCGGGAGCGTATGGCATTCAGGGGTACGGCGCGACTCTGGTTGAACGCATCGAGGGGGATTTCTTCGCGGTCATGGGGTTATCTCTATACCGGCTGACCGAGCTGATGCAGCGAGTAGGCGTGAAGTATGAGTTTCCTTCGGCTCGCGATGCAGGGAATGGCGCGTGAGATCAGTCGCAAAGAGCCTGGAGTCCGCCGGAAAGACGCTCCTGTTAGGTCTTGTGTCCGCGTTCCTGTCGCGGCCCCGTGCGCTGCCAGACTGGAGGTCCAGGCAGTACCGCGTGCTGTACGTTCGTCACGACGGAATTGGGGACATGATTCTGGCGACTGGAACTATCCGCGCAATCGCGCGTTCTCATCCCACCCTGAAGCTCGACGTTTTGACGCACACGAAAACAGCTGACATGCTGCAGGGGAACCCTTACCTGGATCACGTGATCGCTTTCAAACCTGGGCGGCGCCTCGCATATCCCACCTCCGTGCTGCGAAGTATCCGCCGCAGGCGCTACGACGTCGTTGTCGATGGAATGATGCGGCGGTTTGTAGATGGCGCAGTGCAGCGGCCCCGGGTGAAGAGCAGCACAGTCTGGCTCATGGCCATAAGTGGTGCGCCGCATCGCATTGGCATGGGAGGGCGTCCCAACGATTTCATATACACCAACGCCGTGATTCCTCCTTCCGAGCTTAGTGTGCACCATGCGGAGTACTGTGCGGCGGTCGCTGTGCCGTTCGGCGTGAATCCGGCGCGCGTAAACCTTGATTGCGAGCTCCACATCAGCGACGCGGAGCGGCAGAGCGCCGAAGCCTTCTGGAAGGAGATACAGGTTTCAAAACAGAAAGCGCGGCTATTGGTGAATGTATCAGCGGCCAATGAGCGCAGACGCTGGCCCCTGGATCGCTACATCTCTGTGATTCAGCATGTTCTGGCGCGTAAGCTCGGTGCCGTTGTGGTCGTGATTGGCGCGCCAGGCGAGGAGGCGGACATCCTTAGCGTGGCGAGCGCATCACGGTGCACCGCCCACGTACCTGGCCTTCGCGAAGCATTCGCACTTGTCGCCACGGCGGACGTGCTTCTCACGCCGGAGACAAGTCTCGGGCACGCAGCGGCCGCTCTTGGAACACCGGTCGTCGTTCTGCTGCCGGCTGGTCACGAGATGCTCGTGCCGTATCAAGCGACCGGAAGGAATCTTTTTGGAGCGGATGGGACCATTGGTTCGGTGTCCGCGGAATCCGCCACATGCGCGCTCGACGAGGTCATGGACGCTCTCGCGTGAGGCTCAAGCGGCTGGAGGCTTGGTGGAAGGCGATTTGTATACGCGCGCTGGCGGCGCTAATGCCCAGAACTCAGCGCGGAGTCACGCCCGACTGGAGCGCTCGTCCGCATCGCGTACTGTACCTTCGGTACGATCGCATCGGCGACATGATACTGGCGACCGGTCTCATTCGCGCGATCGCGACTTCCTCTTCGACTATCACGCTTGACGTGTTGGCGTCGCCAGGAAACGCCCCTATTCTCGATGGAAATCCGCATGTTGGCTCCGTGCTCATCTTCGAGAAGCGCCGACGCTCCACCTGGCGTGCGCTGTTCAAACAGCTTCGAAGCGCCCGATACGACGCCGTCGTCGATGGCATGGTGTTAGCACCGTCGCTCACAACCGCTCTCCTGATGCTCGCCACAGGCGCAAAGTACCGAATCGGGGTGGGAGGACGAAGCAACGATTTCATTTACACGCATGCCGTACCGCCGGGAGACGAGGCATTGCCTGTGGCGGAACGCTCGGGTCGTACGGCAATCCCATTCGGAATCGATCCGCACGCGACAGATTGGCGTTCCGAACTCTTCCTCTCTCGGGAGGAGCGAGGCAAGGCAGAGGCTAAATGGATCAGCCTTCCCGGGCCCGCAGGAATCGCGGAGCAGAGTCGCCGGCTTTTGGTGAATCTCTCGGCCACGCACTCGGCAAGGCGCTGGCCGGATGACCGCTTCGTAGAGGTGTTAGCGCATGCCCGCGCTCGCGACCAATCGCTGCGAATAGTCGTGACGGGTATACCTGAAGAGTCGCGCTCGATTCGGTTAGTCGCGGAGAGTTGCGGTGGCGAGGCCATTGTTATGGACCTTCGGGCCGTTCTCGCGATGGTTGCGACAGCCGATCTCATTCTCACGCCCGATACGAGCATTGCGCACGCCGCATCAGCCTTCCGGCGCCCGGCAGTAGTCATGCTGCGACGGAGAATGGCGATGTTCGCTCCGTACAGACTTTCCGGACGGTTGGTATGGGCCGAGGGTGCTACGTTGTCGGAGATCCAGGCCGGTCAGGTGAGCGAGGCGCTCGAGTCGGCCTTACAGGGTCTAGAGCCAGTCATTTAGATGTAGGCGCCGACTACTAAACGGTTGTCATCTCCACCCTGATACCTGGCGGTTGACGTCACCCTAGCCGCCTCCTCGCATCGACTCTGGCACCGTGCAACGAACCGGGACCTGGCAGCGCGCACCACACTAGTTGCAATTCGAAGCGCGCGTGCTAGAGCGCCGCAAGTATCGTATCTACTTCAGCAAGAATGGCTTCCCTGGTAATCCCGTGCGGCGAGTCGCGAGAGAGAACCCGAAAGGGCCCCACTCCTTGAGGAAATGTTCTGTTTGGTTCGCCTGGTGCGAAGATTCCGACGGTTGGCACGCCAAGCGCCGACGCTATATGCATGGGCCCCGAATCATGACCGACAAAGACGCGGGCCATTGAAACTGCGGCGGCCGCATCCAGTAGCGAGCCGCTGAATGCAATATCGCTGTACAGCCAGCCGGAGCGGGCGCCCGCCAGCTCGCGAAGTTCTGTAAGCTCTGCAGAGCTTCCCAGCCACACCGGACGGCCGTGTCGAGCTTCCAGTGTCTCTGCGACGGCAATCCACGCGCTCGGATTAACGCACCTGTTTCGCTTGCTTGCAAAAGCGTGGAGGACAATGAGTGGCCCGTTGCCCAGCCGCTGAGAAAGGGCTTTTCGGCGTTGTTCGAGCCTGGCACCGTCAAGTCGGTATCGAAGCGCCTGGGTTTCAATTCCAAGTGGTTGCAGCAGCCGCCCGATCTCTTCGAGTACGGGCCGATTGCGGTCCTCCGGCGCCAGTGGATGCGTAAGAAAACGTCGATTCCGGGCGCGAAGGAGTCCGATTCTAACCGGTATCCCGAGAGCAGCAACCGCCGCGGCGGTTCGCCACGGAGCAGCAGCGAGCACGGCAACATCGAAGCGCTCCCTTCGCAAACCGAGCGCAGCGCGCGTAAAGGTACCGAGCGCACCTTTTCCACGACCCGGCGCGCGATCCCAAAAGGGATCCGACGCCACCACCTTATGAACTCCGGGAAGAAGGGGGCCAATGTCCGCGGTGTAGGCCTTGCACCAAACCGTCACGAGTGCATTCGGAAAGCGTTCCTTGATTGGCGGCAACAGCGCCGACGCGAATACCAGGTCGCCCAGGTTATCGAGACTGACAATCAGGATACGCTCAGGTTGCATGTTTTGCCGCAGGCGGCTGGAGTACGTAGCTTCCCGGGGAATGATCGAGACCAACGGACATGTCGATTCGCATTGCCGCGGAAAGTTAACTGGCTTTTTCCGGCGCTCGAGCTGCTCCCCGATTCGCTAAAAGGCGACGTGGGCGGGCAACCAAAGCGCATTCTGCTCATCCAGCTCCGAAGGTTGGGTGACGTCATTCTCACCGCCGGTTTGCTCAGCGACATTCGCCGGGCGCATTCACATTGGGAAGTAGACTTTCTTACCAGCGCCTCCGCCGAACCGCTGCTTCGACAACATTCGCAGATCTCCAGGCTCATTGCGTATGACAAGCGGCACCCCATTCGGATGATCCGCGACATCCGCGGCCGGCAGTATGACTGGGTCATCGACGTCCAGTCAAATCCCAGAACGGCGGTCCTTACGGGCGCTTCTGGTGCGCAAGTGCGAGCTGGGTGGGACATCGGATTCTGGAGTTGGGTCTACACACACACCCTTCCGCGTTCTGGGGGAAGAACCGTTTACGTGCTGCGCGAGCGGCAACGCTTTCTCGAGCTTCTAAACGTTCCGGTCGGCAGCCCGACCACGCGCCTCGAAATTACCGACCAAGAACGATCGCGCGCCGAGGAGTTAATCGCCGCAGCGCAGGTACCATTGGACGTTCCCCGTGTCGGAATGGTGCTGTCAGTGACTGAGCCTGTACGCCAATGGCCTGTCGAGCGCTTCGGTGAGCTCGCGGCTGCGCTCGCTCTGGAAGGAGTTGTTCCACTTGTTATGCAGAATCCTGGGGATGCGCCGGTGGTGGCCCGGTTACGGTCACTCTGTCCTTCCGTGGCGATCGTACCGACAGCCGATCTTCGCACGTTAATGGCGACAATCGCTTCGTGCAGCGTCTTCGTCTCCGGTGACACGGGGCCAGCGCACATGGCGACAGCGCTGGGTGTCCCACGAGTGACTATCTACGGACCAACGGATCCGGACGCCTGGAACCCGGGCCTTCCGACAACCATAATCGTACGTGATCCTGCCGCTTCGATAATGCGCACGAAGGACTGGGCCAGTGCGGGTGAGCATGCGGGGATCACTGGCGTGTCCTCCGCAACCGTGTTGGAAAACGTTCGCGGTTTGCTACGAGCAAGTCACCAGGCATCAATCATGAACACGGGACGCTGACATGAACGATTCGATAGGACAGCTGATTGCGCGTCTGGCGCAAACGAACATTGAGTTATGGCATGAAGAAGACAAGGCGAGAGTGGAAGACGACCATCAGGTGGCAGAAGCCAAGCGGAGTGTGGACAAGCTCAATCAGAAGCGGAATGATCTCATAGAGCGGATCGACGAAGCCGTGCTGGCCGCGGCTCGTTCAGCGCAAGCTGCCGCGCCGCATGGCTGAAACAGTCGGATGGCTGGTGGACAAGCTCAGCATCATCGAGCTCAAGATCTTTCACATGCGAGAGCAGGCTGAGCGGCCGGACGCGACTCCGGAGTTTCGCTTGCATTGTGAGGTGCGAGTCGCAGTCATGCGACTGCAGCGCGACGATCTCGCAGCGGAACTGACCCAGCTTGTAGGAGATATCGCTGCCAATCGAGTCGTGCCGAAAGTGTACCGGCAGTTCAAGATGTACAACGATCCCAAATATCGACCCGGAAGCGACTCGGGAGTGCCTGCCGCGTGACGGCTGGCACCAGCGCTCCACTTACCGTGCTGCACATCGACACCGAGCGCGGCTGGCGTGGAGGGGAACGGCAGGCTCTCTGGCTCGCGACGGGACTCGAGCGCATCGGACACCGCTCGCTGGTGGCGGCGCGTCCTGGCGATCCATTGGCGACTCGCGCGGAGGAGAATGGCCTCACGGTGATTCCTTGCGCACCCGTTTCCGAGGCCGACGCTTTGGCAGCGTTCATGCTGCGCCGTACGGTTATCAAGGAAGGGGTGCAGATAGTGCACGCGCACACGGCCCACGCGGTGGCTCTTGCTTCGCTCACCATCCTGCTGACGCCGGCGAAAATGGTGCTGACGCGCAGGGTCGATTTCCCCTTGCGCAGGAACATCGGAACCCTTTGGAAATACGGCCGTGCGGATGGAATCATCGCTATCTCTCGCGCCGTAGCGGACGTGCTGGTCAAAAGCGGAATTGACCGCTCGCGAATCGATGTCGTGCCTAGCGGGGTGGATTTGAATCGTGCCATCGAGCCGGCCAGCCGGGATTCCTTGGCGGCTCTCGGCATTCCCAATGATGCGCCATTCGTGATCCTCGTCGCGGCGCTGGTGCCGCACAAGGATCCGGTCACCTTCGTTCGCGCGGTTTTCGCCGCTCGCAGGGAAGTCCCATCTCTGCACGCCTTGATAGTGGGGGACGGCCCGCTGCGGAGCGAAGTCGAGAGAGCCGTAACAGACAATCAGCTCGACGATGCCGTTCATTTCGCGGGTTTCCGCGAGGACGCCGATGCGCTCCTCGCCGCGGCGGACATTGTCGCGTTGAGCTCGAAGGAAGAGGGGTTGGGGACAGTGCTGATGGATGCGCTCGTGCTCGGACGCCCGGTGGCTGCGACCGCGGCGGGGGGCATTCCCGAAATCATCTGTCATGGAAGCTGTGGGCTGCTGGCCCCTGTTGGTGGGGCGGAGGCACTGGGAATGGCTTTTGTGCGCATTCTGCGCGATCCGGCTCTTGCGGCCCAACTCATAAAGGGGGGACGCGAACAGGCTCGTCAGTTTTCCATTGAACGGACCGCCGAGCGAACCGCCGCCGTTTACGAGCGCGTGCTATCCGCCCCCGCGCGACCTGTGTAGAACTCCCGCGCTACCGCGACCTTGGCGAGAACGTCGCCAACCTGAATGCGCTTCATGCGGTCGAAGCGGTGGGCGGGAGTAACAGGATAGTCTTCTCCCGGATCGCCATATGCGTCAACAATCAAATTCTGGAAGCGACGGTAAGGACCAACGCGCCTGGGATTGTTGTAGCCCATGAGACTGATTACGGGCTTATCGAGTGCCACAGCCATGTGCAGCGGGCCTGTGTCCAGCGAGATGACAAGCTCGGAACCGTCAAGGATGCCGACGAGGTCTCGAAGCGGTACGCCGAGAGATGAAACGGGCGGATGACGTGCCAGCGACATGATGACTCGTTCGGTCTCGAGCTCGCGCATTGACTGCCCGCCCGCGAGCACAGGTTGAAAGCCATGATCTTCGTACAGAGAGTCCGAAACTTCCGCCCACCTTTCCGGTAGCCAGTCCTTGTGCGGATTGCTCGTACCGATGACGAGGGACACAATGGGACGCTCGATTCTCGCGAAGAACTCGCGCTGCCGAGCGCGTTCATTGGGAAATGGACCAAGATTCCACACCACGGGATCGTGAGGTACTCCCAGAGCGTCCAGGAACTCGAAATACTGATCCTGTACGTGTTGTTGGGGATGCGGTGGGATCCGATGTGTTGTGAATAAGTAGTTCACGTCGCGCGTACGCTCGCGGTCGAAGCCGAGCTTGATTGGTGAACGCGTGAGCCACGTGAGAATTCCGGCTTTCAGGTAAACCTGGAGGTCGAGCACGACGTCAAACGGTCGTGACGCCAGCTCACGCCGCATTTCCAGATAAGCCCGCATCCCGCGCTTTTTCTGGAAGACCACCAACTCATCGACGTCCGGATGGCCCCGGACCAGTGACGCCGGACCTGGTTGAAGAACCCAGGTGATGTGGCTGTTCGGGTTGTGGCGCTTGAGGGCGGTAATTACGGGAAGGACGTGCACGGCATCGCCGATGGCTGTCAGCATGACGATACCGACGCGATGGAGGGAAGCCGCGATCATCGCTGCACCAAAGCATCGTGAACGCGGCTGACGAGCCACCCGATGTCCCTCTCGTCGACCGGGATGGCGTACGTCTTTCGCCACTTGTGGAGCGATCGCGTCAGGCGCCGCACATTCGCTTCAGCCACCCTGCGCCTCCCTGGCACATCAAACCAGACGCGGTCGACGTCGAGTAGCCACGCTTCGAGCACATCGTTCTCCCCTGTCACGATGAGGATATTCTGCACGTTCAGATCGGGATGACGCGCTCCAGCGTAAGTGAGTTGGACCAGCAGGGACACAACGGTCTGCAGGAGTGCTTGCTTCCCGGCTGCGTCCCGCGCTTTGGTCAGAACAGCGCCCAGGTCACTCGCACTTGCTACCTCGCGCGTGGCGACGTCCGCACGCCTGAACGGGCCGCCGGCGCGATAGGTGGCGTAAGCGACGACTTCCGGAGTCGGAATACCTTCCTTCCTCAGCCGGACAGCTGCGGCCAGTTCTCGGGGCGCGCGGGTCGTGGCGAGGAACCTCTCACCGGTGATCCCGCGAAAAAGACCGCCATGGCGCGATCTTCGGATAACGACGCGTGTATCGCCACTCGGAAGCGGAACGCCGTACACTGCACCGCGGCCTTCGTATCTGCGGGCGTTCGGGTGATGAGTCGCATATTCGTACAGGGAGCCGCTCAGGAGCGCCTCACGCACTGGGCGCGCCATCGTCCTGAGCACTACAAGGTCGGCGTTCCCTTCATGGATTTCTACGTACCCTGGCGGTATTTCGTTGGCATGCAGCGTCATGCCGTGATGCGATGGACAGGAACGCGATCGTCGGTTCCTTTCAGAGCGAGAGGCGGGCACTCCTGCACCTCAACAGGAGAGCGCAGCTTGTTTCGTACCGCACTGGTGACGAGGATATCGCCGCCGTTGGCGACTGCGCACAGGCGAGCGGCGGTATTCACCGCGTCACCAATAACAGTGAACTCAAGCCGCCGCTCCGACCCGATATTCCCGGCGAACACTTTTCCACTGTCAATGCCAATTCCGACCTGCAGCGTCGGACGTCCCTCATTCCGCCATTTCGCATTCAGGCGTTCAAGCTCTTTCAACATGTTCAATGCGGCTTTTACGGCGCGGTCAGCATCATCAATTCCCGAGATCGGGGCTCCCCACTGCGCCATGACTGAATCCCCGATGAACTTGTCCAGCATTCCTCCCTGCTCGAAGACACAGTCGACCATAGCCGACAGATACTCGCTCAATTGTAGCGCTGTATCATCCGGCGCCATGGCCGCCGAGAGTGCGGTGAAATCCCGAATGTCACTGAACAAAACGACGACCACCGTCTGGGTACCGCCCAAGCGAACCGCTCCAGGCGACTCCGCGATCCGGGCGGCGAGCGCTGGAGCGAAGTAACGCTCATAATTGCCTCTCACCAGCGCTTCACGCCTGATGCGTTCGGCGAAGGAGCTGTTTTCGATGGAAACCGCCGCGATTCCGGCGAACGCTATGAGATATTCCAGATCTCCGTCGGTGAAGCGGTGCGTTGTCGTCAGATTGTCAACGTACAGGACGCCTAGTACACGGTCTTCGCTGCCGATAAGGGGAGCGCACATCGCCGACCGCACTCGCTGCGCGATGATGGACGAGCCGCCGAATCGCCCATCCTCCGGCGCATTGTCCGAGACAATGGCTACGCGACCGTCAACCACCTTTCGCGCAATCGACTGTGGCACCGCTCGACCGGCATCGGTGCCCTGCCGATCGCGAGAAACCTTGCTGACCAGCGTGCCGTCATCTTCGGTCAGCATTATCGATACCCTATCCACATCCATGATCTGGAAGACGTAACGCGCGACCTTGTCGAGCAGATGATCGATGTGCACGGCGCGTGTCAGCCCCTTTGATACCTCCAGCAGGGTCGCGAGCTTGCGCGCGTTGAGGTCCCGATCATCCTCCGGTTCGGAGCGCGGCCGTCCGGCGGGAATATCGAAGTCGAATCGTGTACCCACGCCGTCGACCGGCATCTCGCGCAACGTGCTGGGCGCCGCAAACGCTGCGACCGTCGATACTTCATCACTCAGCGCTGAATCTGCGGGCGAGGGGGAATCTGTCTGCTCGAGACGAAACGCCATGGCACCGAAGGAAATGACATCCCCAACCGATATTGCGGCGGACGCAATGCGGGCGCCATTGAGGAAGGTGCCGTTGCTCGATCCCATGTCACGGACTCGAACGCCAGCCGCATCCAGCGTGATCTCCGCGTGTCTCCGCGAGACGGTCTGGTCTACAACCGGAATGTCGCAGCCGATAGCTCGTCCGACCACGAGCGATGCGCCGGGCGGTAGCTGAAAACCCTCAGCACCCTGCTTTCCAATAAGCTTGTAAGGCATCTGCATCAATATGGCGATCTCGCATCTGGCCGCTAGCCAAGTCGTCAGCGGCAGCTTGCCCGTGATCTGCGACCCCGCGAGATTCCGCGCATGAAGTCAACCGCAACCGCAGTCGTGACACCCATTTGCATTGTTGCTGGAAGTTATGGAGCTACTGCGGACGCTCAGGGCTGGAATGACAGGCGTACACTGGATCTCGTCGAGCGGGCAACTGAGCGTCGTGCGCAACAGCTCGCTGATACGACGCTCAGGGATTACACCTCCGAAGCTCACGGCTATCTGACCTTTCTTGCTCAGATAGGAGAGGGCTTTACCGAGCCTCCGCGAATAGTCAAGGCTGACGAGCTGGCTCTGGAGATTTTCTGGCGCGCCCCCAATCTGAGCCGGCAACGCATTGTCGGACGTCGGGATACCCTGCTCCTTCCGACGGACATCAATTATCACCGCGATCACCTCGGGATCGTTCAGAACAACTTTCCGGCCATCATCCGGCTGGGTGATGGTGACGAAGTCGGCGATGTGCCACACCCGCTCTCCAACACCGGCCTGCAGACATACGATTTCTCTATACGCGACTCACTATCGATACGTCTGCCCGACCGCACGATAGATGTATACGAGGTTCGCGTGCGCCCACGAAATGACCGTGAGCCGCGCATCATCGGCGCCGTGTATATCGATAAGGGGTCCGGCGAGGTCGTTCGGATGGCTTTCAGCTTTACACGCTCCGCGCTACTGGATCAACAGCTCGACGACGTCTTCATAGTGCTCGAGAACGCGCTGGTATCGGGCCGCTTCTGGCTGCCACGGAGGCAGGAGGTCGAGATCAGGCGCACCGGAAGCTGGCTCGACTATCCTGTGCGCGGGATCATCCGTGGGAGGTGGGAGATCTGCTGTTACAAGACGAATACGGGGCTTGATCCTCGATTCTTTGCCGGGCCGGAGATCGTGCAGCTACCGCCGCGCCTTCTTGAGCGCTACAAGTGGAAAGGAGGCATTCTCGATTCTCTCCCGCCAGACGTCCGGACGATTACGGATGAAGACGTCGCACGCGTGCAGGCGGAGGCCCGTGAGCTCGTGCGCGCCCAGGCCCTCGAGACCCGCACAGGTACTTCGCTCTCGGCTCGGCGAATCTCCGACTTTGTGCGGGTCAATCGAGTTGAAGGGTTTGCCTTTGGTGGCGGTCTCGTTCACCGGTTCGGTTCGGGGCTGAGCTTCGCAGCGCGCGCGCGGTATGGTATCGAGGACGCTGAGGCGAAAGGCCGCGTTCAATTCTCGGCACGCCGGGCCAACGGACTGGGCGTCCACGTTTTTGCGGAGCGGTATTACAGAGACGCTGGCGACGTGATGGAGACGTCGCTTGTTCGAAACAGCATTGCGGCTCAGGAATTCGGCAGCGACTACACCGACCCCTATGACGTCCGGCTTGCGGGTATCGCCGTTGAGTTCGGGGCGAAGTTGGGTGTGCACGCGCGTTTGGAAAGCACGCTCGAATCGCAGGGCAGGCTCAGCGTGAATGCCGTGCCTCACTCTGGCCGCTACGAGCCTACGATCGCCGCCTGGCCGATCCGAGTTCGCCGAGTATCCCTGACGCTGGACCGGCCAACAGCGCTCGCCGTGTTAGGCACCGAAATGCGATTCACCGGCGAGATTAGTGCCGCGCTCTTCAAGGGACGAGATACCATAATCGCAGGGAACCGCCCGTATCTTGGACGGGCCTTCCTGAGTGCCCGGGTCGAGCGTCCTGTTGGTCCAAATCGCATTGTGCTGGAATCCGCGTTCGGAGCTGTCACAGCGGAGCCTGGGGTACCTCCCCAGGAGCTTGTCTTCTTCGGAGGACCGACCAGCGGGCCAGGATACCCCTATCATCTGTTTGCCGGTTCGGTAGGGGCCAGCCAGCGCCTGGAGGGGCGCATCCCAATAGAATTTCCAGCAGTTTCGCTCGGTCGCTACGGAAAAACTCCCCGCTCTGCCACGCTCGCCCCGTTCATGCATGCTGTATACGCAGGAGGTGCTTCAAGTCACCCACATGCGAGAGGAGTGTATCCATCCGCTGGGGCAGGATTGCTACTATTCTTCGATCTCATCCGACTGGACGTGGCTCGTGGTCTCAGAAGGGGCAGGTGGTCACTCTCAATAGATATAGAGCGACAGTTCTGGGGCATTCTGTGACAAGTGAAAGGAAACGCACCGATTGCGCTCGTCGTTACTGTCCCACGTCAGGCGCGTCGCTCAGATTGACCGCACTACCTTAAACGAGATCAAATGGCCAAGAGACGCCCCCGCGACGAGTGGCTACTACCCACCCTCAGCGCTCTCATTCCACGAGAGGATGTGGCGCTGCTGACGGACGCCTCGCCCGATAGCTACTGGGAGGAAGCTGTTCGCCGTGGCCTGATCAGCGACGACAAGATTCTGGCCACCCTGTCGGCCAAATTCAACATGCGCATCGCCAATCTCGACTCGGTGTCCGCGCAGTCGCGTGATCTTGTGCCGGAGCAACTCGCCCGGAAGTATCGCATCGTACCGCTTTCGGCAACAGAAACGGTTCTGGAGATTGCCGCCTCGAATCCCAATGATCTCGACGCCGAACGGGCAATCGCGTTCGCGACCGGCCGAACCCTCAAAATGCAGCTCGCCGCGCCATCGCGGCTTACGCAGCGAATCGATGAGCTCTATCGGCCGGAGAACGTGGTCGAGCGCATCCTCGAGGGTGTCAACGCTGATTATGAAATTGAGAGCATGGACGCGAGCGCCAACGCGGCGGAACTGGATCTCTCCGCGGACAGCGTATCCGAACGACCGATCACGAGGCTCGTGGACTTCATACTCGCCGAAGGAATCACAACGCGGGCGAGCGACATCCATATCGAGACCGAGGAGAACGAAGTCACGATCCGGTACCGTATTGACGGCGTCCTCCGTCAGGTAATGGCCTTCCCGCGCGCTATCGGCGTGCCTCTGGTTTCGCGCATCAAGATCATGTCCGGCCTCGACATCGCGGATAGGCTACGCCCCCAGGACGGGCGTGCACGAGTCGCCATCAATCAGATGCCGGTGGACCTCAGAATCTCGACTCTCCCTGCGGCCCACGGTGAGAAGATCGTAATCCGAATCCTCGATTCGCGCGGGATGGTCCTGTCACTTGAACGAATGGGACTGCATCCCGAGGAACTGGAGCGGATCAACGAGCTTCTGCAGTCACGCGAAGGCTTCATACTGGTTACCGGGCCAACGGGCTCGGGAAAAACCACCACGCTGTATTCGGCGCTCAAGTCAATACAGGCAAGAGGTGTGAACATCATTACAGTCGAGGATCCGGTCGAGTATCGAATCGCCGGTATCGTCCAGGTTCAGGTGCATGAGAAAGCCAACCTGACTTTCGCTACAGCACTTCGGTCCATCCTGCGGCAGGATCCGGACGTCGTCCTGGTCGGTGAGATTCGCGATCGTGATACGGCATCGATAGCCGTACAGGCCTCGCTGACCGGTCACCTGGTTCTCTCCACTCTCCATACCATAGACGCGGCTAGCTCCATTACCCGGCTCTCCGACATTGGCGTGGACGCGTACAAGATTGCTGCCGCTCTCAAGGGGATCATTGCACAGCGGCTTTTAAGACGCTTGTGCCAAGCATGTCGCGAGCCCGCGACTGACGAAATTCCGGAACGCCTGCGGCAGTGGCTTCCCGAAGGCTCGTTGCACTACCGTCCGGTTGGGTGCGTTGAGTGCGCGACTACGGGATATCGGGGACGCGTGGCGGTGGTTGAGATCCTTATGGTCTCGCGCGACGTCGAGCGCCGCATTAGCGCAGGCGAGCCATCGGAGCGCATCGCCGAGGCTGCGCGCGCGAATGGGATGAAGTCGCTGTGGGATTCCGGGATCGGGCACGTTCTGATTGGCAACACGAGCCTGGACGAAGTGCTTCGCGTTCTGGACATCCCGATTGACCGACGGGCTGCGCCGGATAAGCCCGCTTCCGTCACTAAAGCGCCGGCCCGAAAGCTAATCTCGCCGGAGGTTGATGCCCTTCCCAAGTTGGCTCCAAGGCCGACGGGCCAGGCATTCGAGCTCATAGAAAACCTGGTGCCCGGAGAAACGCCTGCAGAAGGCTTTCCCTCGGTGCTGCTAGTCGAGGATGAGGAGCCGCTTCGTCGAGTGCTCCGCGACGTGCTCGAGCGCGAAGGATTTACCATTCTCGAGGCGGCCAACGGTGCACACGCCCTCGCGGAAATAGACCGAAGCGCGCCGGATCTCGTCGTTCTCGACCTGAATCTTCCAGATATCGATGGGTACGAGGTGCTCCGCAGACTGCGAGCGCGTCCAGGGACCGCGACCACGCGCGTCCTCGTGCTCACTGCGCGAGGCGATGAGGAGAGCGAGGTGAAGGTCTTCGAAGCTGGTGCGGACGACTACCTAACCAAGCCCTTTCGCGCTCGAGCACTCACTGCCCGTATACGAGCGCTGGTGCAGCGGCGGTGACGTCGGTCTCCGCCGGCGTAGTGGACGTTTATGTGCTGCGACGCGTGCGAGATGATTGGCAAGTTCTGGTTCTACAGCGCGGGCCCGGCACCCGCTGCACAAATTCCTGGGAGACGGTGCATGGACGGGTGGAGACGGGAGAGCGGCCCGAGGACGCCGCGAGACGCGAAGTGCGCGAGGAGACCGGTCTCGAGATTGAGCGATTGTACTCCATTACCGTACAGCCCTTCTACCTGCACAAGCTCACCACGATCATGCTCGGAGTTGTTTTCGCGGCAGTCGTCGAGGGCAGCTCGAGCGTGGCACTTGGCCCCGAACATAAAGCCTCGGAATGGTTGTCGGTCCCAGATGCGACCGGCAGATACAACTGGCCGCGTTCACGCGTCGCCCTTGAGGAGATCGCATTTCTGCTGCGTACCGGTGATGCTGGAGTAGTGGAGGACGTTTTGCGGGTAGACATGTAACTGCGAACTGAGAACTACGAACTACGAACTGCGAATGCGAACTGCGAATGCGAACTACGAACTGCGAACTACGAACTACGAACTGCGAACTGCGAACTACGAACTACGAACTGCGAGCTGCGAACTCATTTTTCATGCGCTACTCTCTGACTCGTCGATAAAATATCGCTTGGAGTCGGCGCGTTTGGCTTTACGGTGATGCTCTTTGCGGGAATACCAACGTTCACGTGGTACGGGCGCACGTTCTTGGTCGCAACGGCCATGGCGCCGATCATTCCCTGCGTGCCGGCATGAACCCCTGCGAGAACGGTAGCGTGATACGTTATCCGAACGCCGTCCTCGATGACAGTCTGCACATTGGTCACTTCGCGCTGATCAACAATGCTGTGCGTGTGGCTGTAGATATTGGCATAGTCACTCACCGAGACTTTGTTACCCAGCAGTATCCCGCCGCGGTCGTCCAGGAGAACGTGGCGATGAATGACGACGTCATCGCCAACCTCGAGGTTGTAGCCGAAGCTGAACTCGACGTGCTGGAACGCCTTGAAGTTGCGCCCGCACCGCTTGAAGATCAGCGGAGCAAGCATTCGACGCAGCCGAACCCCTGCGTCGACATTCTGTCCGCCCATTACCGTCCTGTCGAAGGAATACCACAGCCACAAGAGCGGCTTGACTTTCTGAAACCGAACGTCGTCGCACTCTGCGTAATATTCCGGCTCCAAAGTTACGTTGCGCGGGTCAAGCGCTAGCAGGCCGACGCGCGTCCCGAGCGGAAGACCGCTATCCTCGATCGCAGTTTCCCAGTTGGAAGCGTATGCCGGATAGGCGATCTCGCAAAGGGTCGTTCGGCAAACCAATGACCGGTCGACGGTGTTATCAGCAAGCGCATCGGCGAGCTTCTCCAGCCAGGCATCCAGGACCGACGCGGATGGTGAAAGGGGGAGCTGGCGCAGTGGGAGGAAAGCCATTTTGTTGCTCCAGAGCTGAATAGGCCGAGAAAGCGAGATACTCCTCGATTAAACCCTTCGTCATCGATGCTGGCCCGGAGAAATGCCGCAACCGAGCATCAAGGTTCAAAGGTTCGACCGGATGCATCGGATGGAACGGATTAATCGGATCAACTCGTTTCGGTGACGTAGCTCTTCGCACCCGCGGAACGATCCGTTTGATCCGGCCCCATCCGAAGCATACGTATAACCCTTCGTCATTGATGCTTGCCTTGCGGAGATGGCGGAACAGGCATTTGCGAAGAGATTCGACGGCATGCATCGGACTTGAATGCTGGCGTATTAGCGGAGCGGACCAGTTAAGGCTTTCCCTCCGCGGCAGCCCGCGACCGGGCCCGTGATCGCTCTCGCTCAATGTTTCGGAGAGTCGAGCCCCAACTGCCATTCTGTTCTCCCTCCACGGTCACAGTCAGCGGCTGCGATACATCAATCGCCCCATCAAAAACAAATATCGCGCTGTGCGTCTCACGCTGGCGCAGCCGTTGCTCGCCGAACCCCGACGTGAGCGGAATGAGCTCCAGCGGTCGGAAATCGCGGCCGCCAGCCGTTATAAGAACCTCCATGGGACTGAAGCGCGCTTCCGGCTCCAGACCAAAGTAGGAAATGTACCAAAGGCTCGGCCGGCGCAGGTTATGCCTCTGAGCCATGACCGCTATGGCGTCCTTTTGTCCTTCGTGAAGGTCCCTGAGCGCGCGATAGGAGTCAGGGGCGAGCAGCCGGATAACTGACTCGTCCAGAGGCAGAACGCGAACCTGCATGGCCGGGAAGGTGAAACGGATCGCAATCTCATCCTGGCGCAGGGCACCGTAGCCCGGGGGAACGAGGTTGGAGGTCGCTGTATCGAGAGTTGCCCTCCCCTCGGCCGATGGCGCTGGTGGCGGCGTATCAGCACCCTGCTGCGGTGCCGAACCGCATGCCGCAATCACTGCGGCAAACGCAGCACCCATGATTCCATAGTATACGGTCATGTTCTCCAGGATGGTTGCGCGAGAAGGGCGACGATCGCTTCGGCAAGCTCGTCTCTGCCCGTTCCTGTGATTGCGCTGAAAGGTATAAGCTGGTCCTGATCCAGTCCGAGGTCGCGTGCCGCCGCGACGACATGCTTTGAAAGGTCGGCGTTCTTGACCTTGTCCGCTTTCGTGAGGGCAACAATCGTCGGCAAGCCAATGTCTGCCAGAAATGCGAACATCTCATGATCGCTGTCGGACGGGGGGTGCCGCGCGTCGATGAGTTGAACGATGCCCCGCAACATCGCGCTCGTTCGGAGGTAGCCCTCGATTAGAGTGGCCCAACGTAAGCGCATCTCCTTGGAGACGCGCGCGTATCCATAGCCCGGCAGATCAGTCAACAGAAACTCGTCGTTGACCCGATAAAAATTGATCTCCGCGGTCTTACCGGGATACTGGCTCACTCGGGCGAACGACTTCCTGCGCAACAGGCGATTGATGAGGGAAGACTTACCGACGTTCGAGCGTCCTCCGAAAGCAACCTCGGGCAAATCGGGCTCAGGCCGCCAGCCATCAGCCGAAGCCATGCCGCCGAGGAATTCCAGGCGCCGGATTACAAGCGGGTCGGCGCTATGCGTTTCAAGGCTCAATGCGTTCGCGCTCCAGCAACGGCGGTAACGGAGGCTTCCACTGGAACCGGTATTCTGAGTGCCAGGGCGAGCACCTCATCCATCGTCGACACCGGATGAAAAATCATAGAGGCGCGTACTTCAGCCGGCATCTCTTCTATCTCACGGGCGTTCGCGGCAGGCATGATGATTTCGCGCACGCCGGATCTGAGCGCCGCCACCGACTTCTCCTTGAGTCCGCCAATCGGCAGAACGCGGCCGCGCAACGTGATCTCGCCGGTCATGGCGATGTCCCCGCGCACTGGCACTTCTGTCAGTGCGCTAACGGTAGCAACAGCGATTGCGATGCCGGCAGATGGTCCGTCCTTGGGTGTAGCTCCGGCCGGCACGTGCACGTGAATGTCACGTGTGCGGTAAAAATCAGCATCAACACCCAGATGCCGGGCTCGTGCACGTGTAAAGCTCAATGCGGCGCTGGCCGACTCCTTCATCACGTCGCCGAGCGTGCCGGTAAGCTGAAGTTTTCCGCGCCCGCGCACACTTGATACTTCAATTTCAAGCAGCTCGCCACCGCTCTGGGTGTAGGCAAGTCCGTTGGCCACCCCGACCCGATCCTCTACAGACCAGTCATCCGGATCGTACTGGACTATACCAAGCAAACCGTGCAGATCGTTCGGGCCAATGTTGGTAAGGTCGAGCGGCGAGCCAGGCGAGGAGGCCATGCGGCGTGCAAGCTTTCGGGCGATTCGGGCAATTCGGCGCTCGAGCTCTCTGACTCCCGCCTCGCGAGTGTAACCGCGAACGATAGCCGCTAAGGCAGCTTGATCCAGGGTCACGAGGGCGGGATCGATACCGTGCAGCTTGAACTGTTTCGGGATCAGAAACTGCCTGGCGATTGCATGTTTCTCGTGATCCAGATATCCGGGAAGCCGGATGGTTTCCATGCGGTCACGCAATGCCTCCGGTATCGTCGCCAGGGAGTTCGCGGTCGTCACGAAAAGCACTTGCGAGAGGTCGTAGTCCATTTCCAGATAATGATCGCTGAACGTGCGGTTTTGTTCCGGGTCAAGCACCTCGAGAAGGGCCGCCGCGGGATCACCACGCCAGTCCTGTCCCATCTTGTCCACCTCGTCGAGCAGGAGCACGGGATTGATGACCTCCGCGCGCCGCATTGCCTGGAGCACCCGGCCCGGCATCGAACCGATGTAGGTGCGGCGGTGCCCACGGATCTCCGCTTCATCTCGCACTCCACCAAGCGACATGCGAACAAACCGTCTGCCGAGGGCGCGCGCGATGGATCTTCCGAGCGACGTCTTGCCGACACCCGGCGGACCCACCAGACAGAGAATTGGCCCCTCCAGCCGGCCGACGACGGCAAGCGTGGCGATGTAGTCCAGGATTCGGTCCTTTACTTCCTCAAGACCGAAGTGGTCCTCGTCCAGGACGTGCTGAGCGTGCATGACGTCAATTACGTCGTCGGACCGTTCGCTCCACGGAAGCGCGAGCATCCACTCCAGATAGTTGCGGGTAACCGACGATTCCGGAGAGAGCGGGGAGGAGCGTCTGAGCTTGCGCAGCTCACGCTCTGCGCGCACGCGGGTCGTGTCTGGAAGCGGTTTGGAGGCAATGAGCTCCGCGAGCTCGGCGAGATCATCGGCATCGTCCTGACCCAGCTCGCGGTGAATCGCCTTCAGCTGCTCCTGCAGGTAGAATTCCCGCTGATTCTGGAAAAGCGTGCCCCGCACGTCGTCCTCTATCTTTCGCTCGAGGCGAAGAATCTCAATTTCGCCCTGCAGCAGTTCCGCCACCCGTTCTACCAGCCCCGCGATGGTAGAGTTTTCGAGAAGCTCCTGGCGTTGATCCAGTCCGACGAGGACGTGCGCCGCAATTGCATATGCGCGCTGAACCTCGGACTCGAGTCCCTGCACCATGCCTATGACTTCTGCGGGAATGCGGCGGTGCAATGCGGCGTACTCCTCGAAGAGCGACAAGGCACGCCGTCCGCGCGCCCGATCGTTGCTTTCCTGCGCCGTGGACGAGAGCGGCATTGGGGCAATCGCGGCGCGGAGATACTGTTCGGTCGCTGAATACCGCGTCACACGAGCACGAGCAACGCCCTCCACCAGAACCTTGCTGGTCCCGTTTGGCAGTCGCGTAAGCTGAAGAATCCGCGCGACGACTCCGATCCGAAAAAGGTCGCCGGACGCGGGATCCTGCACCTCGCCATTTCGCTGCGCGACGAGGAATACCCATTGGTCTTCGGAAGCAGCGTCAAGCGCGGCGAGAGAAGCCGCTCGCCCCACCAGAAGCGGGATGATCACGTATGGGAAAACAACGACATCCCGGAGTGGAAGCACCGGAAGCCTGTCGGCAATGGTGAACGATTCCTCGTCGCGGGCTATGGAGAGAGACATGAGGGGAAGATAATCGCCGATTGCGGATTGCGGATTGCGGATCTGCTGTTGCGATCCAGCGCGGGCAACAAAAAGGTCCCGGTAACCCGGGACCAGTCAGCAATCCGCAATCCGCAATCGGCTCTTACGCTTCCTTCTTCTTCCGCTTCGGTGAGATTTCGAGCATTGGAGATGTGCCGTTGAGGACGGAAGCCTCCGTGATCTTCACTTCCGTGATGTCGTCGCGGGTAGGGAGATCGAACATTATCTCCGTCATGATGTCTTCGAGGATAGCTCGCAGGCCGCGAGCGCCGGTTCCTCGCTTGAGCGCCTTGCGAGCGACCGCACGCAGCGCCGACTCCTCGAACGTGAGCTTTACTTCCTCCAGATCGAAGAGTTTGGCGTACTGCTTTACCAGAGCATTCTTCGGCTCCTTCAGGATTTTCACCAGCGAGTCTTCGTCGAGCGTCTCGAGCGGTACTGAAACCGGCAACCTTCCTACCAGCTCGGGAATCAGGCCGTAGCGCAGCAGATCGTCAGGCTCGACCTCGGCGAAAGGATTCTTTACGATATTCTTGTCCTTTCCCTTGTTCAGCTCTTCCTTGGAGAAGCCGATCTGCCGGCGTCCCGTACGGGCCTCAATGATTTTTTCGAGGCCGTCGAACGCACCGCCGCAGATGAAAAGAATGTCCGTGGTATTGATCTGAATGTATTCCTGCTGGGGGTGCTTCCTGCCGCCCTGGGGC